>JAJYUU010000069.1 GCA_021792405.1 Actinomycetes bacterium | reverse complement strand
CGTTCAGCCAGCAACTCGTCGACGAGCGAGCGTTTCTCGGGGACAGCGGAAGCCAATCGCCGTAGCTCCGCAACTGCGTCCTGCTGGCGTGCGAGCACCAGCCGCTGGCCAGCGACATGAAGGTGCAGCCGGTCCCCGGGGGCTAGGCCAAGCGCACTGCGGACGTCGGCTGGGATGACGATTCGTCCCTGCTGACCGAGCACGACTGTGGCATCCATGGATATAGTGTGCCACACAGCGGCCAATGGTGCCAGCGTTGTGGCCCGCAAGCGTATTCGTGGCCGAGACGCTCAACTCGCGGTCCCGGCGTCCTCGTTGGTGGCCAGCCGCAGGCCAACGCGCCACCGTCTACCGTCGCCCGCTAACCTGACGTGGGGTCGGGGCGGACTTGGTCGGCGAAGGCAGGCGCCCACTGCCCTTGCGGCTGGTTGGAACCGTATAACCAGAGCATTGCCGCACCAGCGGAATGCGTCGACCCGTGCACAGTTTGCGTACACCCTCTTTTTCCGCCTGATGCCCATAGCTGTCGGCAGGGCTGGCTAGGCTCCGGTGCATGGCTACCTTCGCCGTCAGGCTGGTGCACGGCCCCGGCTGGGATGACTCGCGCCCGATCCGGGGCCAAGATGCATGGGATGCGCATGCGGCCTTTATGGACGGGCTTGTCGACGCCGGTTTCGTCATCCTGGGTGGTCCTGTCGCCGGCGGCGAGGAGACTCTGCACCTCATGGAGGCCGCGGATGAGGACCAGATCATGGCCCGGCTTGCCGAAGACCCCTGGGCGGCGGCCCGGTTGCTGCAGATCGGCACGATCGAGCCGTGGGCGCTGTGGCTCGACAGCCGGAGGGCGAATTCAGGACCCTGACGTATGCGATGTGCCGGTGCCGCTCTGCGTTCTTCGAGACCGGGTAAGCCAGGCGTCTGCGGGCGGCCCGGTAGATAACGGCCCGTCCCCGGATCGGATCACCCAGGTCGAACCAGATTTGCCCGCATCAGCTGAACATGGCCGCGAACATGCCTGGCTCGTAGGAACCGCCCTGCTGGTGCACGATCACGGCGAGGCGGTTGGCCGCGTTGATCAAGGCAACCAGCGCCACCAGCGCGGCGATCTGGTCGTCGTCGTAGTGCTTGCGAACCTCTGCCCAGGTCTCGTCGGACACGCCGGGGTGGGCGTCGGCAAGCCGGGTGCCCTCCTCGGCAAGTGCCAGCGCGGCCCGCTCAGCATCGGTGAACACGGTGGCCTCACGCCAGGCAGCGACCAGGTTAAGCCGCACCGCGGATTCGCCGTCGGCTGCGGCGTCTTTGGTGTGCATGTCGATGCACCAGCCGCAGCCGTTGATTTGGCTAGCTCGCAGGGCTGCCAGCTCCTGCGTGGACTTCGGTAGCGATGACTGGGCGATCACTAGGCTGGCGTTGGCGAACCGCTTGGCGAACCTGACGGCGAGCTCGTTGTCGAACATGTTGAATCGGGCGTCCATGGCTTCGTCCTCACTGTTGGTGCCGCACTGACCGAACACGAGATGCCGTCGGGGGTGCCGCTTGTGACAAGGTGGTCGTGTGACGTACGCCACATCTGGCTGATGTCACAAAGCTGCGCGAACAGGCGTCTTGGGTGCGTGGCATCGTCGAGGGCGAACAGGCAGGGCCAGCCGTGAAGAGCGAGCGCGCCGAAGGCACGGCGGACCGGGTGGCCGCGGCGGACCCGGTGGACTCGGCGGCGGCCGGGCTGGCCGGCGCCGGTCACACGGACGCCGCCACCGGGGCGTTCCTCGCCCATCGCAACCTGCTGTTCACCGTCGCCTACGAGATGCTCGGCTCGGCCGCCGACGCGGAGGACGTCCTGCAGGAAACGTGGCTGCGGTGGGCGGGTGTCGATCTCGGCACGGTGCGGGATCAGCGTGCTTACCTGATCCGGATCACCACCCGCCAGGCACTCGCCCGGCTGCGTGCACTCGGCCGCCGCAGGGAGTCCTACGTCGGCCCCTGGCTGCCCGAGCCACTGCTCACGGCTCCCGATGTAGCCGAGGACGTCGAGCTCGCTGACAGCATCTCGATGGCGATGCTGCTGGTGCTGGAGACACTCGCGCCGACCGAGCGGGCGGTGTTCGTGCTGCGCGAGGTCTTCGATCTCGGGAATGACGAGATCGCCGGCGCTGTCGAGAAGAGCCCGGCTGCCGTCCGCCAGATCGCCCACCGGGCACGAGCACACGTCGCCGCCCGCCGGCCGCACCGGGTCGTTTCCGCCGCCCAGGGCAAAGAAGCGTTCGAAGCGTTCCAGCGGGCGATCGAGACAGGTGATCTGCAGAGCCTGCTCGACGTCCTCGCGCCCGATGTCGTGCTGCTAGGCGATGGCGGCGGCGTCAAGCAGGCCGTCGTGCGGCCCATCGTGGGCGCCAGGAAGGTGGCCCGCCTGCTGACTGCCGGGCTGGGCAGGTTCGCCGACGTCGTGTCGGTGCGGCGAGTACAGGTCAACGGCCACCCGGCACTGACTCTCCAGCTTCACGGCGAGCTCGACACCGTCATGGCAGTACGCATCGACGATGGCCGCATCACTGGGCTGTACGCCGTGCGCAATCCCGCGAAGCTGTCGCACATGGAGCGGGAGACTGCCCTGCGCCGCTGACGCAGGGCACACCGGGCAAGCGCGCGATCGTCGCGCTAGCTGCCGCGCAGCCGGGTGAACACGTCGCCGGCCAGGTCATCCAGCAGCGCCAGGCCGTCGGCCCTGCTGAGGTTCTCGTCGTTGACCGCCGCCGGGCTGGGTTTGCCGCGATGCTCGGCCAGCGCCAAGACCGCCCGGAACGCGTCCTTGCACAAGCCGCTCAGTGCCGCGCCCGGCGCCGGTATCTTCCCGGTGTAGGGCGGCACTTGCGGGGCAGTGACCTCGGGCCAGCTATCGGGATCGCGCGGCTGCTCCAGCGACAGGACCGGCGATAGCTCGGCGGCCACGGCGTCCCGGCCGGTGAGGGGCTCGCCGAGCTGCCACCGCTGCCGCAAGGTCGCGATCACCGAGGTGTTGCGGAACTCGGTCGTGACCACGGTCTGCTCGGGTATCCAGGGCGAGATCACGAATGCGGGCACCCGCAGCCCGGACCGGTTGAAGCCGAAGCCCAGCTGACCCGGCGGCGCGCCCTGGTACGGCGGCGGCACCAGGGGCGGCGGGACGTGGTCGTAGGTACCGCCGTGCTCGTCGAAGGTGATCACGAGCAGCGTGTTCCAGGCGTTCGAGCCCCTTGTGGCGGCGGACGACCGTACCGCGTTGTAGATCTTCGCGAGCAGCGCCTCGCCGCCGAGCAGTGACGACGGCGGATCGATCGGCGAGTCGGGGAAGAGCGCGTCGAACGCCGGGTGCATGTCGTTGTGCCCGTACAGCAGGTTGGGTTCGATGAACGAGTAGGCCGGCAGGCTGCCGTCGGCGCAGTCCTGCAGGAACTCGTCGGTGGTGACGAATTTCGTGCCGAAACGCGGCCACAGCCGGGGCGCATGAATGACCCCGGTCAGCGACATGCGGCTGTGCGGATCGCAGTAGACCTTCCAGCTCAGGCCGGCCGCGTCCAGCCGCTCGAAGATCGTCTCGGCCGTGTTGCGCAGCGGGAAGGACTCCGGCGGCGTCAGGTTGTTCACCAGGCTGGACGAACTCGCGGCGTGGAAGAAGGATCGGTTGGTGAAGGTCTGCGAGGGAACCTCGCAGAACCAGTGATCGAACGTGGCGAAGCCGCGCGCCAGCGCGGCGACGACGGGCAGCTGACCGGGCGTGTAGCCGGTCATGATCTGCGCGTACTCGCCGTAGCGCGGCGGCCGGCTCATCTCGGCCGTGAACGCGCTGATGTAGTCGGTGACGAATCCGTCCATCGACGGCGGCCGCCGCGGATCGGCCGGCGCGTTGTATGGCACGACCATCTTGTCGGCCAGCACGTTCCGGTTGGCCGCGGGGTCGATGATCCCGAACAACTGCGTGTTGACGTGCTGGTACTCCTCGCCGGGGTCCGGGCTCGGCGTGTTCAGGCCGGCCGCGACGCCATAGCGCACGCTCCCGGACCCGTCGCCGGGGTCCGCCGCCCAGTCAGGGATCGGGTTGGTCAGGTCCTTGCCGATCACGCCCTCGAACGAGGGCACCTCACCCGGCTGGTAGAGCCGGCCGAGCAGGTTGTCGAACGAGCGGTTCTCGAACATCAGGACCACTACGTGGTCGAGTGCGTGACTGCGGTCCGGATACGGCATCGGCGACTCACTTGAGGAGATGAATGAAGCCCACTCCTATGTGATCACATTACGGCGGCAACCGACATCAGGCAGGCGGGAGCGGACCGGTGCGGATCCGGCTGTAATCTCGCGGCCATGGAGATTGCGAAGGTCGCGGTGGTCGGCCTGGGGACCATGGGGGCCGGGATTGCCGAGGTATTCGCGCGCGCCGGGATCGGGGTCGTCGCGATCGAGGCCGACGTGGCGGCGCTGAACCGCGGCATCGGGCTGCTGGATGCCAGCCTCTCGCGCGCCGTGAGCCGGGGCAGGCTCACCGCCGCCGAGCAGGCAGAGATCCGGGGCCGCGTCCGGCCAGCGGCGGACTTTGGCGAGCTCGCCGCAGCGGACCTGGCTATCGAGGTCGTGCCGGAGCGAATGGAAGTCAAGCGGCAGATCTTCGCCGAACTCGACCGGGCGTGCCGACCCGACGCCATCCTGGCAACGAATACCTCCTCGCTCTCGGTCACCGCGATCGCGGCAGCCAGCGAGCACCCCGGCCGTGTCATCGGCATGCACTTCTTCAATCCCGCTCCGGTGATGCGCCTGGTCGAGGTCGTGTCGACCGTGGTCAGCGGCGATGGCGTGGCGGATACGGTGTCCGCCCTGGCTCGTCGCCTCGGCAAGACGCCAGTGCAGGTCAGCGACCGCGCCGGATTTATCGCCAACGCGCTGCTGCTGCCGTACCTTAATCACGCCGTGCACCTGCTCGAGACCAGCTACGCCACCGGCCCCGATATCGACCTAGCGGCGACTGCCGGAGTCGGCCTGCCGATGGGTCCGCTTGCGCTGCTCGACCTCATCGGGCTGGACACTGCGCTGTCCATCATGGAGGTGCTGCACGGCGAATTCGGCTTGCCGCGGTACGCGCCGGCGCCACTGCTGCGCCGGCTCGCCGACGCCGGCCGGACCGGCCGCAAGGCTGGCCGTGGTATCTATCAGTACGGCGGATCTCCGGGCGGCGCCGATCCGCACGGCGGGAACGGGCCCGACGCGGCAACTCCGGACAGCGTCACGCTGATCGGTGCCGGGGACGATCTGGAGGAAGATCTGGCCAGCGCGATGGCCGCCGCTGGCATCACCGTGACTGCGAACGCGGCTGACCCGAGCGACCTCGTCCTGGTCGCGGCGGACGCGTGGCGGCCGGTGCTGCCTGCCTCGCTTGCGGCAGGCCGGCCGCAGGACACGGTTGGCCTGCACCTGACGGGCAAGCTCGGTGCCGGGCGCCTCGCCGAGATCGTGCAGACCGGCGTCAGCTCGGCGGCGGCGGTGGCAGCCGGGACAGCGCTGGCCGGCAAGCTCGGGTTCACCACCGTCCGCGCACCGGACCGGCCCGGCTTCCTGGTCGCCGCGCTGCTGTACCCGCACCTGGCCGATGCGGTCCGGATGGTCCAGGACGGCTATGCGACTGCGGCTGATATCGACACCGCGATGACACTTGGCTGCGGTTACCCGAAGGGGCCGTTCGAGCTGATCGACGCCGCCGGGGCGGCGGCAGTGCTGGCCGGGCTGGCAGCGATGCACGAAGGCTACGGTTACCCGGAGTTCGCTCCGCCGCCGCTGCTCGCCGAGCATGCGGCCGCCGGGATCACGTTCGGCGCCGCTCCGCGGCCGGCTCGCTAGCCGGCGCAGGTGGCCCCGGGTGAGCCCTCGCAAGGCACGGCGGTTGCCGGGAGACGCTCCGGGCAGGCCGCGTCGCGCCCGCCGGCCGCGTCCGGCAAAGGCAGCCGACGACTCTGTTACCCGGCTCGGCCCGCCGCAGATGCAGGAGTGGCCAGACGGCGACTGGATAGTGCGGCGGGTTCCCGGCGCTGCGGCGGCGAAAACCTACCGCTGCCCCGGCTGCGATCAGGAACTCGGGCCCGGCGTCGCGCATCTGGTGGTCTGGCCCGCGCACGCGCCGGGACCGGAAGAGCGTCGGCACTGGCACAGCGCATGCTGGCAGCGACGGCCGCGACGGCCGGGCCCCGGCCCGCAGACGCACCGGTAAGGACACGATGACCGAGATCACCGCGACCACCGTTCTGCCCGCACGACGCCAGGACGTGAGCTTCGTTACCGCAGACGGGCTGACGCTCGTCGGCGAGCTGGCGCGACCTGCCGTCCGGCCAGCGGTGGCCACGCTGATCTGCCTGCACCCGCTGCCGACACACGGCGGCATGATGGACAGCCACGTGCTGCGCAAGGCGTCCTTCCGGTTGCCGGCGCTGGCCGATCTCGCGGTCTTCAGGTTCAATACTCGCGGCACGCGCTCCGACCGTGGCCGAAGCGAGGGCGAGTTCGGCGGCGGCCAGACCGAGCGGCACGACGTTGCCGCTGCCATCGGTTACTGTGCTGACCTCGAACTGCCCAGGCTCTGGCTACTCGGCTGGTCGTTCGGTACCGAGCTAGCGCTCCGATGGGGCAACGATCCCGATGTCGAGGGCGCGATCCTGCTCTCACCGCCGCTGCGCCGCGCGGAGGACGCCGATCTCGACGCCTGGGCGCAGGCCGGCAAGCCGGTGCTCGCGCTGGTTCCCGAGCATGATGACTACCTTCAGCCGGCGCAGGCTCGCCAGCGGTTCCGCCGGGTGCCCCAGGCGGAGGTCATCGGCGTGCCGGGCGCCAAGCATCTGTGGGTGGGGGAGCGCTACGTCCGGATAGTGCTGGATGAAATAGTGCGCCGGGTCAATCCGGCCGCCTGGCCGCTGCCCACTGAATGGAAGGACTCACCGTGAGCTTGTTTGACCTGACTGGCAAGAAGGCTTTCGTGACCGGCGCGTCGCGCGGCATCGGGCGTGTCGTCGCGGTAGCGCTCGCCGAGGCCGGCGCGGATGTGGCGCTTGTCGCGCGCAGCGCCGACGGGCTGGCCGAGACCGCGGCAGGCGTCGGCGCGGCCGGCCGCCAGGCGTTCGTCATCCCCGCGGACGTGACCAGCTATGACGCTGTGGCCAGCGCGGTCTCGGCCGCCATCGATCAACTCGGCCAGGTCGACATCGTCATCAATAATGCGGGCGGTTCCAATTTCATGGTGCCATTTCGCGACCTGCGGCTGGCCGGCTGGGACAAGCTGATCCGGCTGAACCTCAGCTCGGCGGTCTATGTCTGTCACGCGTTTGCCGCGCATCTGCTCGAGCGGGGCCGCGGCTCGGTGATCAACGTCGCGTCCGTCGCCGGCCTTGGCGCCTCGCCGTTGATGAGCCCGTACGGGGCGTCGAAGGCAGGACTGATCTCACTCACCCAGTCGCTGGCCGTGGAGTGGGGCCCGGCCGGGGTCCGGGTCAACGCGCTCTGTCCAGGCTGGACCGCTACCGACCTGAACCGGACGCTCTGGGAGGACCCGTCGATCGGGCCGGCCACGGTAGCGTCGTCGGCCATGAAGCGGTGGGCAGCTCCGGAGGAGATGACCGGCCCCGCGGTGTTCCTGGCTAGCGACGCCTCTTCGTTCATGACCGGTCAGACGCTGGTGGTGGACGGCGGCCAGACGGTCAGCCTCTAGCATTACCCAGAAAAGTCGCGAGGGGCTCCCGGCCGCCGCCGGCGGCCGGGAGCCCCTCACGACTGTCAGCCTGGGCTACTCAGTCCACCACTCGTCGTCGCCGTCGGCCTGCTTGCCGTTAACGGCGGCCTTGACAGCGCCGTCAGCCGCCGCGCCAGCCGAGTGCCGCGGGGACGCTGCCGCGGCCGACACCGGAGCAGCCTCGACCGGGGCGGTCCCTGAGGTGACCGCCTTGGTGGCCGACGAAGCCACCGACGGCTGCGGCGCACCGGGCTTGAGCACGTCGGCCAGGCCCGGCATCGAGCCACCGAGCAGTTGGCTGATCTGGGCCAGGTGGGCGCCGACGCTTTCCTTCTGCTTGTTCAGCTCATCGACCTGGCGCTGAGCGACGCTGCGGATGCGCTCGGCCTCCGCCTTGGTGTCGGCCAGTAGCTGGTCGGCCTGGGACTTGGCCTGAGCGAGGATCGCATCCGCGTTCTTCTTGGCGCTGCTGACCAGCTGCTGCGAATGCTGGTCAGCCTCGCGCCTGGTCTGCTCGGCCTGGATGCTCGCCTTGCTGGCTCGCTGCTCCGCGACCGCAGCGCGCTGCTCGGCCTCGGAGACCATCTTCTGGGTGGCTTCCTGAGCCTTGGCGAGCCGTTCTGTCTCCTGCCGCTCGGCCTCTTCCCGGCGCGAGGCTAGCTGCATCTCGAACTCAGCCTCGGCCTGCGCCCTGGCGGCTTCGCTGTCCTCGAAGGCCCGCTGCGCCTGGCTGCGCATCTCATCGGCCTGGCGCTTGGCGGTGGTGAGGATCTCGTCCCTATCGCGCTTGGACGACGCCCGCTGATGCGCGACCTCGCGCTCCGCGGTCGTGCGCATCTTGGCCACCTCGCGCTCGTTCGCGGCGCGCTTCTCGGCGACCTCGTGGTCGGCAGTCGCCCGCAGCGCAGCCACTTCACGCTCAGTGGTGGACTTGAGCTCGTCGGCCTCGCGGCCGGCCTTGGTCCTGATCGCCTCCGCCTCGCGCTCCGCCGAGGCCCGCTGATCATCGGTCTCACGCTTGGCGACCGCGCGGAGCTCGGCTGCCTCGTTCTCCGCCGAAGCCCGCGCTTCGGCCGCTTCGACCTTGGCGGCGGCGGTTAGCTCGTGCGCTGCCGACCGGGCCTCCGCGATGTGCTCGGCGGCCTGCTCCTCGGCGAGCCGGAACAGCTGCTCGATCCGGGAGCCGAGGCCAGAGAGCGTGGGCTGTTCGATTTCCTGCATCTGGCGGTGCGCATCGGCAAGCTCCCGCTGGAGAGCCTGCGCTTGTTCCTGGTGCTTGCGCACCTCAAGTTCCCGGAGCTTCAGGTGCTCGTTGACCTGGTGCGGATCGTAGCCGCGCATGACCCGGGCAAAATCGGGCAGCGGGGCGTCCTCGAAGAAGTTGCTGAGCTGAGCATCGATGTCGGGCTGCATGTCGCCTAATCCTGTGTCGATGGGAGGTTCGCGCACCGAAGCGATCGCCTGCCGGGTCCGATTGCCGGGACTCGGTTGCGCGTGCGGGGGGAGTTACCGCACAGGTGCCCGGCCGGGGCGAAGTTGCGTTCGTCCGGTGCCTCGCAGCGTACTCTCCTGACTGGCAGTTAGCGGTCTGTTCGCGACCGCTAGTGCAGGAGATGCTGTTTTTTATTGATATGTGACTTAGGTATGGACAGGTCAGCCATAAGAGCCGGGCGATATTAGCTGCTCTGTGCTGTTCCCGGCCGGTTAGGGCGGTCACCGGTCTGGTGCCTGGACAAGCTCGGTGAGCACTCCGCCGACATCGGCCGGATGCAGGAACGCGATCGACGCGCCCATGGAGCCGTGCCTCGGCCGCTCGTCGATCAGCCGCACGCCAGTTGCGCCGATCGCGGCCAGCGCCGTTGTGATATCCGCCACCCCGTACCCCACGTGATGGACACCCTCGCCGCGCCGCGCCAGGAATCTGCCGACTGGCGTATCGGGACGCAGCGGCTCGAGCAACTGGACGTACGAAGCTCCTGCGGGACTATCGGTGACGTGCAGCATCGCTTCGCGCACGCCCTGGCCCTCGTTCACCTCCACGCTGGCTACGGTGAGCCCGAAGGCTGACTGGTAGAAGGCGATCTTCGCCTCCAAGTCCTGGCAGGCGATCCCGACGTGATCGATTCTGGTCAGCACAGCTTCAGCACCTCCGGACGTTCGGTCAGTGACCGGTATCGTTTCAGCTATGCGAGAGGCTGTAATCGTAGGCGGGGCCCGAACCCCCATTGGCCGCCTGCTCGGGTCGCTGAGCGGGTTCACCGGAGCCCAGCTAGGCGGGCTCGCTATCAAGGCGGCGCTGGAGCGCGCCGGCCTTCCCGGCGACCGTGTCGAGTACGTCATCATGGGTCAGGTTTTGCAGGCCGGTGAGGGACAGATCCCTGCCCGTCAGGCCGCGGTGGCGGCCGGCATCCCGATGTCCGTGCCGGCCCTGTCCGTTAACAAGGTCTGCTTGTCCGGCCTGGACGCCATCGCGCTTGCCGCCCAGCTCATCAGGGCGGGCGAGTTCGACGTGATCGTGGCCGGCGGCATGGAGTCCATGTCGCAGGCGCCGCACCTGCTCAAGGGCTCGCGGCGGGGAGTCAAGTACGGCGACACCGCGCTGGCGGACTCGATGGCACTCGACGGCTTGACTGATGCGTTCGACCAGGTGTCGATGGGGGAGTCGACCGAGCGGCACAACGGCAGGCTCGGCATCTCCCGGCAGGACCAGGACGCGTTCGCTGCCCGGTCGCACCAGCTCGCGGCCAAGGCGATCAAGGACGGCGTGCTGGCCGAGGAGATCGTTCCGGTTGCCATCCCGCAGCGCCGGGGCGAGCCAGAGCTCGTCACGACCGACGAGGGCGTGCGCGCCGGAACGACGGTCGAGTCACTCGCCGGGCTCAAGCCCGCTTTCGCTGCCGACGGCACCATCACTGCCGGGACAGCGTCCCAGATCAGCGATGGCGCCTGCGCTGTCGTGCTGATGTCGGCAGCGGCGGCCGCAGCCGCCGGGGCGACGGTCCTGGCCGAGGTCGGCGCGCACGGCGTCGTGGCCGGCCCGGACAACTCCCTGCACTCGCAGCCCTCCAGAGCGATCCTTCGCGCGCTGGCCAAGGCCGGCAAGCAGGTCGCAGACCTGGACCTGATCGAGATCAACGAGGCGTTTGCCGCAGTCGCCATCCAGTCCATGCGTGACCTCGGCGTCGATCCCGACCGGGTCAACGTCAACGGCGGCGCCATCGCCATCGGCCACCCGCTCGGCGCCTCCGGCGCGCGGATCGCCCTGCATCTGATCTGCGAACTGCGACGCCGTGGTGGCGGGCTCGGGGCCGCCGCCCTGTGCGGCGGCGGCGGGCAGGGCGACGCGCTGCTGTTCCGGGTTCCAGCCGCCGCTCGCGGCTAGGCAGCGGCCCCGTGGTCAGGCGGCCCGTGGTCAGGCGGCCCGTGGTCAGGCGGCCCGGTGAGTAGGCGACCGCGTGGCCAGGCGGCCCGTGGTCAGGCGGCCCGGTGGCCCAGCGAGCCATCGGTCAGGCGCTCCAGTGCCTGACTGGGTCGTGGCGAGGGCGACCCGGCACCTGGGCAGCCGGGGTGCGGCGGCTGATCCGGAAGCGCTGATCGCCGCCGCCAGGGCGGGCAGCCCGCGTGCTCTCGCCCGCCTGGTGTCGCTGGTGGAGAACGAGTCAGCGGAACTTCGGCGGCTGCTGGCTGTCATCGTGCCGATGACAGGGCACGCGCACATCGTCGGCCTGACGGGCGCTCCCGGGGTCGGCAAGTCGACCGTGACCGGCGCTCTCGTCCGCCACTACCGCACCGAGGGCCTGCGCGTCGGCGTGCTGGCGGTCGACCCGTCGTCGCCGTTCAGCGGCGGCGCTTTGCTAGGCGACCGGATCCGGATGCAGGAGCACGCCACAGACGACGGCGTCTTCATCCGGTCGATGGCGAGCCGCGGACATCTGGGCGGGCTGTCGGAGGCCACTCCGCAGGCGCTGCGGATCCTGGACGCCGCGGGGTTCGACGTAGTGCTCATCGAGACCGTCGGCGTCGGCCAGGCCGAAGTCGAGATCGCCTCCCTGGCCGATACCGTGCTCGTCGTCGTGGCGCCCGGCCTTGGTGACTCCATCCAGGCGGCAAAGGCCGGCATCCTCGAGATCGCGGATGTCTTTGTGGTGAACAAGAGTGACCGGCCCGGTGCGCACGAAGCGGTCAGGGATCTGCGCACCATGCTGGCGATGGCGTCCTACGGCGACCGCGGCTGGAAGCCGCCGATTGTCAGCACGACTGCGGCAACCGGGGACGGGATCGGGGACCTGGCGACGGCGATCGACTCGCACCGCCGCTGGCTGGCCGGCAACGGGTCACTCGCCGAGCGTCGGCGGGCCAGGGCACGCGAGGAGATCGCGGCCATCGCGCTGACCGAGCTGCGCCGCCGGACGGGCGGCCTGCCCGGCGAGTCCCGGCTGGACGAGCTGGCTGGCCGGGTCACGGCGGGCGAACTCGATCCGTACACCGCCGCCGACGAGCTCATCTCCGGGTGACCGGACAGCGGATGCGGCCCGGACCCGGCAGCAGACCGTCGTGTAGGTCGAAGCGGAGCAGGCCGGCCAGATCGTGATCGAGAGCGAGACCCGCGATCATGAGCCGCGCTTGACTCCGCGCGCCTGCGCGGCCGGCTCCGGCGGCCGGCTCTCGGCTGTGGGTCGCGCCGGCTGGTGACCGGTCGCGGGCTCCGCCGTCCCATCCACCGCCAGCCTGGCGGCCTCGAGGACTGACTCGCTGCGCAGCCGGGCCGCATAGGCTTTCTTGCCGCCGCGGGCCCCGAACAGCCGCTTGGTGATTACCAGGTACAGCACCAGCGCGAGGTTGATCGCGAGGAGCGCTAGCGCGGCAAGCGTGACTCCGGCGGCGAGTAGTGTCAGCGAGCCATTGCTCAAGGTCAGCGCGTGCTGCAGCAGGCCGACCAGCCTGGAGTGGTCGATGTTGAAGCCGAGTTGGCGGAACAGGTCACGCACGATCGGCAGCCCGCGCTCGAAGGCCCGCTCGACCGAGCTCCGCGAGTAGCGGTACCGCCACAGCGCGACGGCAGCCACGGCGAAGATGAGCGCACGCAGGAACCGCTCCAGCGCGAACAGCCGCAGGATGTACGTGCTCCGGATTTCCCTGCCTCGAGGGACGACCGGCGCGCTGCCCGCCGGGCCGGACAGATCGGGCTTGCCCGGCACGAAAGCTCCGCACCGCAGGCAGCGCCAGGCTTCGCCATCAGCTAGCAGCGCGTGCAGCCGGACCCGCAACTCCGGCTCGGCCGGGGCGAACGTGATGTGGCCGTACCGGCTGCAGCCCAGCAGGCTCCAGTCCACGCCGCCAGCCTATGCACTGACCAGTATCCCGTCGGTGAGCACCAGGACCTCATCGCAGGCCAGTTCGAGGGCCGTGCCATCGCAGCCTGCCACCAGGATCGCGCTATCCCTGCCGAGGTCGCGAATCGCTGCGGTCAGCGCCGCCGCGTCGCGCGATTGGAGCCCATCCAGCAGGCCGTCTAGCAGGATCAGTTCGGGCTGATGGACGGCGGCCGCAGCGAGCCGTGCCCGCCTGGCGACCGCGTCCGGTGCAGCCCGGAGCGGGACCTCAGCCCACGGCATCAGGGCGAGCCGGTCCAGGACGGCCGCAGCCAGCGCGCTGCGGTCGGGCCGGCCAGGACCGGCGAGCCGGGCGGCGTGCTCGACCAGGCCGCGGATGCGCATCGCGGGAAGCGGCCTGGCAGTGCGCCGCGCTACCCCGACACGCCGCCGCACGGCTGCCCGGCCGCGGCCGGTCGCCATGTCATGGCCGAGTACCCGAAGCTCGCCATAGGCCGGCCTGGCCAGGCCGGACAGCACGTCGGTGATCGCCGCGGCCTGAGCCGGCTGGCCGATCTGGATGCCGAGGGTGGCGCCGCCGTGCTCCGGCTGGCTAAGCCGGAAGCTGGCCGCGCGAATGGCCCAGCTCCGGCCGCGCCGCACGCCGATTCCGGCGGCGAGCACGGGATCGGCGTGCCTGACCACATGGCCGGATGGCAAGGATTCCCCCGGAAATCACAATCAGTAGATCCCCCGCAGGCAATGTAACGATCTGTAATTGACAACGTCCATGTACGCGCCGGCTGGCCCGACTGCTATTAGCCGGCCGGTGACCGAATGCCGGGCAAGCCGGGCAGGCCGGGCAGTGGCGGCGCGGCACGGTACGTTGTGGCTGTGCCAAAGCCGCTAGGCCTGCCCTTCGACCCGATCGCCCGCGCTGCGCAGACCTGGGAAGCCCGGTTCGGCGACGCGAAGGCCATGGCTGCCGTCACAGCGATCATGCGCGTTCAGCAGATCCTGCTCGCGCAGCTCGACGTGTTGCTGCGCCCGCACGGCCTGACCTTTGCCCGGTACGAGGCGCTTGTCCTGCTCAGCTTCAGCCGGGACGGCGCGCTGCCCATGCGGCTGATCGGGGAGCGGCTGATGGTGCACCCCACCAGCGTGACCAACACGATCGACCGGCTAGAGCAGCAGAAGCTGGTCGTGCGCCGGCCGAATCCCCGCGACGGACGGGGGACGCTGGCGGAGATAACGGAGGATGGCCGGGCCGTGATGCAGCGGGCTACCGATGACCTGATGAAGGCCGAGTTCGGGATGGGCGGCTACAGCCCTCAGCAGCTCGAGGACATGTTCGGCCTGTTGCGCGGCCTGCGGGTGGCGGCGGGCGACTTCAAGGACGGCTAGCCGTCAGCCGCGGCGGGGTAGGGCAGCCGGTGCGCGATCAGGCAGGCGCCACCCTGGCCGCTCGCGCTGCACCCGGTCATTCGCGCTGCACCCGGTCATTCGCGCTGCACCCGGTCATTCGCGCTGCACCCGGTCACCCTGCGATCGGCGCCGCTGCCCAGGTGCTGCCCCCGTCGGTGGTGACGTAGATCTCACCGAGGCTGGCATTGGCCGGGACTGCGACGCCCTGCGTGGCGGTGGTCATACCGATATAGCGGAAACCGCCTGCCGGGCCACCGGTGCCAGCTCCTGCACCAGTCGCTCCGCTGCTCGCGAAGGTAGCTACCTGCCAGGTACGGCCGCCGTTCGCCGAGTACTCGATGCCCTTGGTCGTCGCCAGGACCGTCACGCCGTTAGCGGCTGGCCCGGCCGCGGCCAGCGATGTGACGCTGCCGGGCACGGTCAGGCTGGCGGTTTGCTGCCAGCTCGGCCCGTTCGCCGAGGTATACACGGTCACCTGAGTCCGGCCGCCGCCCCCCTGGCTGTCGCAGGCGAGCAACGGTTCCGCCCCGGCGGCGAGCTGCGCTCCGAGGTCCTGTGCTCCGCCACCGGTCGTGCCAGGACTCTGGCTGCCGACGGTGGTGCCCGGCGAGCCGGAGCCCTGAGCGCCCGGATTCTGGGCCTGGCTAGCGATATCTGCCGGACCCGGCTTGCAGGGCGCCTGCCCGACCGCTCGCCAGGCACCGCCTGCAGTCGATCCGCTCAGCACTTCCCCGGACGGGGTGAGCAGGTAGCCCGTGGTGCCGCCGGAGATCACCAGCAGCGGTGGAGTCGGCGATGCCATCGACTGGTAGGCGGCCGGGACGCTGACAGGTTGCCAGGTCGTGCTGCCCGCCACCGACGTCTGGAGCGAGAAGCTGGTGCAGTCGGTGGGGTAAGAAAGCCCGTTCCCGGTGCAGGTGCCGAACACCGCGAACGCACGGCTAGCCACCGCCTCTACGTCGATGACCTGCTGGCCGGCGGTATTCTCCCGGGTCCACGGCCAGCCGCCGTGACTGGTCTCGTACAGTCCGGGGCCGTAGGCCCAGCCGTCGGACAGGTTCGCGAACCGAAGCTGGCTGACGCCGGCGCTGCTGGGCGGGCCGGGCGCCACTGGCGCGCTGACGCCGTACCAGCTCTGCCCGTAGTTCCTGGTGCCCGCCAGCGACGTGCAGTCGGACGTTGCGCACGGCGGCCCGGCCTGGCCGATGACCGCGCCGACCACGCCCCCCTGCCCGTTGCCGACGAAGGTGACAGATGTCGGCTGGAAGTGCGGGGGCGGCACGGTCATCGAGTTGCTGAGCGTCGTGCGCTGCTGCATCTGCGTGGCCTTCTGTGACTGCGGCGCCGAGGTCGGGCTGCGGTGGCCGAGCGTCGGCCGCACCGCGGGTGAACCGGGTCGGATCGCGACCGCGCGGTGCTGCTGGCCCGGCTGGCGCCCGCCGGCGATCAGCTGCGGCGCGGTTGCGGCGGCCGCCAGCACCACCGCGCAGCCGGCCGCGGCGAGCACGGCTTGCCGGGTCTTGCGCTGCCTGGCGCGGAGCCGGATCCGGTCCAGTGAACCCGGCGGCGGGCTGAGCGGCGTCACCTCGCTCGCCAGCCAGTCGTCAACCTGATCGCGGGGATTAGTCACGTGCTTCTCCGATGGCCGCCTTCAGCCGCGCCCTGGCGTTGAACAGGTCGGCCTTGATCGTCCCCTCCGGCCGGCCCAGCATCGCCGCTACTTCCTTCAGACCGAAGCCGGCGTAGTAGTGCAGCAGGAAGGGGCTGCGCAGCCGTTCGGGTAGCGCCTGGATAAGAGCCCGGACGTCGACGTCCTGAGCGGGATGATAAACCGGGTCGGCCGACCCCGCTGCGGTCATGACCCTGATCGCGTTCCGCTCCCGCCCGGTCTTGCGCCAGTGGTCCCTGACCAGGTTGGTAGCGATCATGTACAGGTAGCTCTGCGGATTGTCCAGCCCGGACCAGCGCGACAGCAGCCGGGTGAACGCCTCAGAGGCGATCTCGTGCGCGGTCTCGTCGTCATCGACGAGCCTGCGGGTCCAGCCAGCGAGCCGCGGATAGCAGGCATTGAAGAACTCCTCGACTGCCCGCTGGTCCGACGTGCGGAGCCTCGCCACCGTGCTCCTCTGGTTAGCCGGGCTCCGGTGCTCGCCTGTGCGCGTCAGCCCCGTCGGCCACGCTAGCTGAAATTGGGCCGAATCTTCCAGCGGCGCGGCGCGCGAACGGAGGATGGTACAGCCTGTACCGGTCACTCCGTCATGCATGGATCTACCACATTTCTGCCGTTATCGGGACGCGACCGTGCAGGTTCCCGTGCGGGTGCCGGGCACTACCTAAGACGACGAACTGCCCGGATGGTTGCCGAGGGCCGCGGCCAGCCTGCGAGGTGTCCGCGCTCTTCTGGCCGGAGGCGCCGGTGGCTAGACTGATGGTAGATAGTTGGACGTCCTACTATTTTGGCGTTGCGGGGTGCTGGATGGGCGACGGACAGGGCACGGCCTCCGGGCAGGACTCAGCAGGCCACGGCGGCCCGGACTCCGGCCGGGAGCGCTGGCAGCGGCGGTACGACGCGTCACGCAAGCGGAACGCCGACTTCACCACGTTGTCCGGGATTGACGTGGATCCGGTCTACGGACCGCCACCGGGCTCGGTGACGCCGGGCTTCGAGCGCATCGGCTGGCCAGGGGAATACCCCTTCACTCGCGGGCTGTATCCCGGTGGTTACCGCGGCCGGACGTGGACTATCAGGCAGTTCTCCGGATTCGGGAACGCAGTCCAGACCAACGAGCGATACAAGATGCTGCTGCAGGCGGGCGGGGGCGGGCTGTCGGTGGCGTTCGACATGCCGACGCTGATGGGCCGCGACTCCGATGACCCGCGCTCGGTCGGCGAGGTCGGGCATTGCGGTGTCGCGATCGACTCAGCGGCTGACATGGACACGCTGTTCGACGGCATCCCGCTGGCCGACATCACCACGTCCATGACGATCAGCGGGCCAGCGGTGCCGGTCTTCTGCATGTACCTGGCAGCAGCGGAGCGACAGGGCGCCGATCTCGGCAAGCTGAACGGAACGCTGCAGACCGACATCTTCAAGGAGTACATCGCGCAGAAGGAGTGGCTGTTTCCGCCGCAGCCGCACCTGCGGCTCATCGGCGACTTGATGGAGTACTGCGCGCGGCACATCCCGGACTATAAGCCGCTGTCGGTGTCGGGCTACCACATCAGGGAGGCGGGCTCGACCGCCGCGCAGGAACTGGCATTCACGCTCGCCGACGGGTTCGGATACGTCGAACTCGGGCTCTCGCGCGGGCTCGACATCGAGGCCTTTGCGCCCGGACTGTCGTTCTTCTTCGACGCCCATATCGACTTCTTCGAGGAAATCGCCAAGTTCCGGGCGGCGCGGCGGATCTGGGCGCGCTGGCTCAGGGACGTCTACGGAGCGAAGACCGAGCGCGCGCAATGGCTGCGCTTCCACACCCAGACGGCCGGCGTGTCGCTGACCGCGCAGCAGCCCGACAATAACGTGGTGCGCACTGCGATCGAAGCGCTGGCCGCCGTGCTGGGCGGGACGAACTCGCTGCACACCAACGCGCTCGACGAGGTACTCGCGCTGCCCAGTGAGAAGGCGGCCGAGATCGCGCTGCGCACCCAGCAGGTGATCATGGAGGAAACCGGCGTCGTCAA
Organism: Actinomycetes bacterium; assembly: GCA_021792405.1. GTDB lineage: Bacteria > Actinomycetota > Actinomycetes > Streptosporangiales > Streptosporangiaceae > JAJYUU01. Next base: position 9,807 of record JAJYUU010000069.1, on the reverse strand, counting down.
CGTCGCCGACCCGCTGGGCGGTGCCTGGTACCTGGAGGCGCTGACCGACGAGCTCGAGGCGCAGGCCGAGGAGATCTTCGCCCGGATCAGGGCGATGAGCCCGGACCAGACCATGACCGGCGGCATCCTGCGCGGCATCGAGGATGGCTGGTTCATGGCAGAAATCGCCGAGGCGTCCTTCAGCTACCAGCAGAAGCTCGAGAAGGGCGACAAGCGCGTGGTGGGCGTCAACTGCCTGACAGAGACCGTGGAGAAGCCCATCGAGATCCTGCGAGTCAGCCACGAGGTGGAACTCGAGCAGGCTCGGGCGTTGCGGCAGCGGCGGCAGCACCGGGACCAGGCGGCGGTTGATGCGGCCCTGGCCGGCATGCTGGATGCGGCGAGGTCCGGCGCGAACATGGTCCCGCCGATGATCGCCGCAGCCAGGGCCGAGGCCACGCTGGGAGAGATCTGCGGAACGCTGCGGGCGGAGTGGGGCAGTTACTTCGAGGCTCCGGCGTTCTGACCCGGTAGCCCGCGGACCCGGTAGCCCGCGGACACGCTGGCGCGGCATGGTTACTCCCCGGCTGAGTTGCTGGTCGGGATACGGCAGGATGGAGCCATGAAGCAGCCGCGGGACTTTTCTCTCCATGGCGCCGTCGACTTGGGTGCGCGCCAGGCGGCCGCGCAGCGCAGGCAGCGCGCCGCAGAGCAGGGCAATGCTGACTCCGACCAGCCGGGCGGGCAGTCCGGCTTCATCATCGACGTCACCGACGAGTCCTTCAATACCGATGTCGTCCTCCGCTCGCAAACGGTGCCGGTGGTACTCGACCTGTGGGCGGACTGGTGCGGGCCGTGCAAGCAACTGGGGCCGATCCTGGAGAAGATCGCCACCGAGGCCAACGGCGCTTTCGTGCTCGCCCGAGTGGACGTGGACGCCAATCCTCAGCTCAGCGCGGCGTTGCAGGTCCAGAGCATTCCCATGGTGGTGGCGGTCATCGGCGGGCAGGTCGCCGACGGATTCCTGGGCGCCATGCCCGAGTCGCAGGTCAGGCAGTGGCTCGGCCAGGTCATGCAGGTGGCCGACCAACTCGGGATGAAGCCCGGTACCGCCGCCGGGGTTGCCGCAGGCGACCGAGGTGATATTCAGGCCGCCGGGCAGCCCGGCGCCTTCGGCGAGCCTGGCGGTGACATCTATGCTGAGGCGCAGCAGGCGATGGAGCGCGGCGACATGAGTGCCGCGGAAGCGGCGTTCGAGAAGGCGCTTGCCGCCAACCCGGACGACCCGGTGGCGACGATGGGCCTTCGCCAGGTCGGCCTGATCCGCCGGGTGGAAGGCTACGATCAAGCCGCGGCCAGGCACGCTGCAGCCAGCCAGCCTGATGACGCCGACGCGCAGGTCAGGGTCGCCGATATCGACCTCGCGATGGGCCGGATCGAGGAAAGCTTCGACCGGCTGCTCGCGACCATCAAGCGCACCTCGGGTGAGGAACGGGACAGGGCGCGCAAGCACCTGGTCAGCTTGTTCGAGATCTTCCCGCCCAAGGATCCGAGGGTCGCCCGTGCCCGCGCCGCGTTGTCCAAGCTGCTGTTCTAGTCAGGGCAGCGCAGCCGCGACTGGTGGCGTCAGCCGGATCCGGCCAGCTGCTCGAGTGCAGGAAGCGCTGTCTCGAGCGCCGTTAGCTGGTCTGGCGTCAGCGTCATCAGGATGTCGGTCAGCGTGCTGGTCGCCTCCTCGCGGATTCGCCCGAGTACATCGTTACCGCTGTCGGTGACGGTGACGAGGTAGGCACGGGCATCCTCCGGGGCAGGCTTGCGCACCAGGTAGCCGCGGTCCTCCAGCACGTTCACCAGGCGGGTCAGCGTCGATGGTGCAATTCGCTCGGCCGCTGCCAGGTCGCCGAGCCGGACCGGTCCGCTCTTGCCGACGCACGACAGCGTTGACAGTTGGCTCGGCGTCAGCCCGGCCAGGTCGTGCTTGCGCAGCCGGCGCGACAGCCGGAGGACGGCGACGCGCAGCCTGGCCGCGTCAATCGCAGGCTGGCCCGCTGCGACCGGGGTGCCTGATTCGGCGGTGCTGGCCGGCACGGTGCTGGCCGGCACGGCGCTGGCCGGCACGGTGCCGCTAGTCAATCCAGAGGACACTCTTGCAGGGTACGTCCGCACCCGGCCGTCGTTGTCCATACCCGGCCGCTTTTGCTGCTCGCAATCAGGTCCGGGGGTGCAGAACGGCAGGCTGCTGGAGCATGATGAGGCTATGGAGGAGCAGTCCCTCAGCGGTCGCCTGCTGGCGGCAACCCCGCGGCTGGGCGATCCTAACTTCCGCCGGACCGTCGTCCTCATCGTGGAGGACTACGTCGATGAGGGCACACTCGGCGTCATCCTGAACCGGCCTACCGAGATATCGCTTGACCAGGTACTCGAGCCCTGGACCGCGCTGGCGTCCGGCCCGCAGGTGGTCTTCCGCGGTGGGCCGATCTCACCGAATAGCGCGCTGGCGCTTGCGCTGGCACATGGCAGCGATGAGCCGGTGGGCTGGCGGTCACTGGACGGTACGCCCATGATGTCCAGGATCGGGCTGATTGATCTCGGCGCGCCGCCGGAGCTGCTCGCCGGCGGCATCACGTCGATGCGGGTATTCGCCGGGTACGCGGGCTGGGGAGTGGGCCAGTTGCGCGCGGAGATCGAGGATGGCGCTTGGTTCGTGCTGCCGGGGGACCCCGCTGACGCCTTCGCGGCCGATCCAGGCCGGCTGTGGCAGGCCGTACTGCGGCGGCAGGGCGGCGACCTGGCCCTGGTCGCGACCTTCCCGGACGATCCGGAGCTGAACTAGCCAGGCCGAGCCGCCCATGGTCATCGGTGATCGCTGCGGCTGCCGGCCAGGTAGGCTTTGATGCCGTGGATACCGAAGTCATGCCTGGAACTGACATCCGCCAGGACGCCGACGTCCGGCCGGACCTTTCGTTCGGCGACGGCGATCACGAGCGGTTCGCGCATTATGTCGACAAGGACAAGATCGTCGACAGCGCCGTCAACGGCACGGCAGTGGTGGCGCTCTGCGGCAAGGTCTGGGTGCCGAGCCGGGATCCGAAGAAGTTTCCTGTCTGCCCGGATTGCCAGCGCATCTACGAGTCGCTGCCCGAGGGAGATTAGGCCATAGCTAGCCTGGCCGGCGGTCCTGGCTTACCGGGCCGCTGACCAGCGTGATGCCCGCCGCGCGCATCGTGTCGATCGCGGCCGCCGTGCTTGCTTCGGCGACTCCCGCGGTTAGCCAGAGCAGTACCCCCGTAGCGAAGCCGGCCGCCGCCGCGTCAGCGGCCGTCGCGCGGACGCAGTAGTCGGTGGCGATTCCGGCTACGTGGACCTCGCTCACGCGGTGCTTACTCAGCCAGCTCAGCAGCGTCTCCCCGGTCTGGCTGCTGCCCTCGAATCCGCTGTATGCGGCGGCGTACTCACCCTTGCGGAAGATCTCCTCGATCAACGTGACGTTCAGGTCCGGGTGGAACTGTGCGCCTTCGCTACCCGCCACGCAATGCGGCGGCCAGCTCGTGGCGTAATCGGGGTCAGCCGCGAAGTGCGCGCCAGGATCGGTGTGGAAGTCCTGGGTTGCCAGCACATGGTCGTACTGCTCACGATCCGGCCCGGCCAGGTACGTGGTGATAGCGCTGGCGACGGCGGCACCGCCGGCCACGGCTAGCGATCCGCCTTCGCAGAAGTCGTTCTGTACGTCGATGATCAGCAAGGCTCGCACGGATTGAGCGTAGCGTCAGCTCACGTCGGCCGGCGTACCCGAGGTGATCCGGACCAGCTCATCGAATGTGGTGGGGAAGACCGTGTGCACGTGCCCGGCCGCGGCCCAGACGGTGTCATAGGACCGCAGGGCGACGTCGACCAGGGTGCGCACCGGCTTCGGATGCCCGATGGGCGCCACGCCGCCGATGCGCTGTCCGGTGCTGGCGTACACGAAGTCCGGATCCGCCCGCCGGATCTTCGCCACGCCGAGTTCCGCGGCCACCTTTGCCGTATCGACCCGGTGCGCGCCGCTGGTCAGCACGAGCAGCGGTTCGCCGTCAGCGCTGAACAGCAGGCTGTTGGCGATGGCTCCGACCGCACAGCCGAGCTGCGCTGCCGCGGTCGCCGCAGTCGGCGCGGGCTGGGCGAGCTCACGCACCCGGCCCTCGACGCCAAGAGCGGCGAGCTGACTGGCAACGTACTCCGCCGTCTTGTGCATAAGAGGAAGTCTGGCAGCCGGACGCGGCCGGCTGCCACCGGGTTAGCCGACCGTGGTGTGCGCCGGCCGCGATCACTCGCCGTTCGGCTGGAAGATTGTCGGGATCGCCGGGTAGCCGCGCGACAGCTGGCGGGCATGCGCTGGCAGCTCGCCGACTGCTACGCGATGCCGGGCCCTGGCAGCGGAAAGCGGCTCTCGCTCTAGCACTTCACCGCTGCGGACGAGCAAGTGCATCAGCGGCCTGCCCCCGTTCCCGCCGTGCGGTTCGGCATCGGTCACGAGCTCGGCGGCGGCTGATCCGGCCCCGTCGAGCTGGCGCACCGCCCACTTCCGGCCGCCACGGGAGGGCTTGCCGACCGAGCGCTTAGCCACCGGACGCAGCGGGCCGCAACTGCTGCCGTCCGCGCGGGCGACCATTTTGTAGACGAATGCAGCGGTCGGTGCGCCGGAGCCCGTCACCAGGGAAGTGCCCACGCCGTAGCCGTCGACCGGCTCCGCGGCCAGTGCCGCGATGGAAAACTCGTCCAGGTCGCCGGTGAGGATGATCCTGGTCGTGCGGGCGCCCAGCGAGTCGAGCTGGGCACGAGCCTGACGGGCGACGGCTGCCAGATCGCCGCTGTCGATGCGGATCGCGCCGAGCTTTGGGCCGGCTACCTCGACTGCGGCGGCGATCGCGTCGGCCACGTCGTAGGTGTCGACTAGCATCGTCGTGCCGGAGCCGAGCGCGTCCAGCTGAGCGGAGAAGGCATCCTTCTCCCCGTCGTACAGCAGGGTGAACGCGTGCGCGCTGGTACCGCTGGTCGGCACGCCGTACTGGAAGCCAGCCCGCAGATTGGATGTCGTGGCGAAGCCGGCGATGTAGGCAGCGCGCGCGGCGGCAATCGCGGCTTGCTCGTGAGTGCGGCGCGACCCCATCTCGACCAGCGGGCGCCCGTGCGCCGCCTCGACCATCCGGGAGGCGGCTGACGCGATCGCGCAGTCATGGTTGAAGATCGATAGCACGATCGTCTCTAGGACGACGGCTTCGGCGAAGGTGCCGTCGACGACCAGGATCGGCGAGCCAGGGAAATAGCAGTCGCCCTCGGCGTAGCCCCAGATGCTGCCGCTGAAGCGGTAATTCCGCAGGAATTCGAGCGTCGGCCCGTCGGCGATCTGCGCTCGCTCGAGGAATTCCAGCTCTCGGTCACCGAACCTGAACTGCTCAAGTGCGTCCAGCAGCCGGCCGGTGCCAGCCACCACCCCGTAGCGTCGGCCGTTCGGCAGGTGCCTGGCGAACATCTCGAACACCGCACGCCGGTCTGCGGTACCGCTGCGCAGCGCGGCCCGCACCATGGTCAGCTCGTAATGATCGGTCAGTAGCGCGGTGCCGGCCACGTCGCTGCCGCCTGCCAGGTCGGGGTCCATCAGGGCAGCCTACGATGCGGCGGCGTCGCGGGAGTAATCATCGCAGCACGGTGCAAGACCCCCCACAGCGGCGCAGCTGCACTGCAGTCCCGCGCATCCGGAGAAGTCCGGCTACCTGGGCCGCGACGGCGCAGGGGCGGTAATTGACGTCCTGCCAGTTGTACCGGACCGTCATGATGCCGAGGCTGGCATGGTCATTGTCCCGATGGCTGTCGTCCCAGCGCTGCTCCGGCGGGTGCGTGGCTCGCCCGTCGAGTTCCACCGCAAGCTGCGCGTCCTCGTAGAGGTTATCCACGTACCGGCTGTGGCCTGCGCTGACGATCTTTGCCTGCCGCCGCGCTGTCGGCAGGCCGTGCGCGCGCTCGACCTTCCTGACGTAGCGCAACTCGAGGTTCGACTGCGCGCCATCGGCGACGTCGGCGAGCGCGATCATCAGTTCCGCCCGTCTCTTGGCCCGCGGACGTGCCTGCAGGGCCGACCGCAACTCGGCTGGTGTCGTCAGCCGTCGCCCGATTGCCCGGCAAAGCCAGTCGAAGGCATCCTCGAACCTCGGAGCTACCTGAGCCAGGTCAAGAACGGTGTCCTCAATGCGCGTGCGGGGCGGCAACAGTACCGGGTGCCGTGACTGGTCAAGGCGGTGCGAGTAGTGGACCACCGCTCCGGGAATCGGCCGGATGCGCTGGTTGCGGGGCACTGTCACGTGAATGAGCTGGGCGGGCCGGGGTGCCAGGCCGTAGAGTTCGGCGGCCGTGGAGAAGCTGAGCGCGGCGAATGGGCCGGCCCGGAGCACGACTGCCCACAGCAGGGCCATCCGGTCCGGGCGGCCGGTGAACGTCGCGTAGACGCCCTGCTGGAGGCGTTGCCAGCGAAGGTAACGGAGCTTGTTGTCGACGACGGCAGCCGAAATGCCGAGCGCGAGGACCTGCTGCCGCGAGATGACCCCCGACTGGGCGGCAAGTATCTCGGCTAATGCCCCAGATGCGTTAATCGTCACGCCGGCAAGGCTGCCGCAATTGGCGTGGCAGCCGCCGCCAGCCGGGCTGCCCTGTGGACAACCGTCGGCTGAGCGCAAGGCAATCGGTTCCCGCATGGCATTTTCAGCGCCATCCGCTGAAAATGCCATGCGGGAGCACAGCCGTCCCTGCGTTCGCGCGGCGCGCGGGTGGAACACTAGCTTCGAAGGAGTGGGAAACTGGGTTACCTGGGGAGGTGACGGCAAGTGGGCGTCGCGCCAATCGAGGTTGAGCAGCGGGCGACAGGCGAGGATGCGGCTCTGGACGCACCTTGGGTCACTATCGTCTGGAACGACCCGGTCAACCTCATGAAATACGTGACCTACGTGTTCCAGCGGGTCTTCGGCTACCCCAAGCCGAAGGCGGAGAAGCTGATGCTGGACGTGCACCACAAGGGCAAGGCGGTGGTTTCCTCGGGGACCCGTGAGGCGATGGAGCGGGATGCCGAGACCTTGCACGGCTACGGCCTCTGGGCCACTGTGAGCCACGACTCATGAGCTGGGACGACGACCGGCTATCCGGGCCGGATGAGGAGGGCCTCGAGGCCGCCGCGTCATTCCGGCCGGTTCCAGGCGGAGCTACTGCCTTCTTCGAGCAGGCCCAGGCAGGGGTGATCAGGAGCCTGGTGAGCCAGATCGCGGATCTGGTCGGGGCGGACAGCGCTGCCGCGAACACCAGCATCGACAGCGACGACCTCGAGGCTCAGCTGGGCCTGTCCAGCCACGCCCAGCTGCCGGACGACCCGGTACTCGCCCGGCTGCTGCCGGACGGCTACGCCGACGCGGAGGCCTCGGCCGAGTTCCGTCGCTACACCGAGGAAACCCTCCGGTCGGGCAAGATTGCCTCGGCCCAGGCGGTGCTGTCATCGCTGCCGCCCGGTGGCGGCCAGGTACGGCTCAGCGAGCCCGAATGCCAGCAGTGGCTCCGGAGCCTGAATGATGTCCGGCTTGCGCTGAGCGTCAGGCTTGGCATCAAGGACGACGACCAGGAACTGCCGGACCGGCTGTCAGCCGAGGATCCCCGCGCCGCCTACATCTGGGTCTATCAATGGCTGGCTTACCTGCAGGACAGTCTCCTGGACGCGCTGTCCTAGCCGACGCGGCGACTGGCGGCGATACGGTCGGCCGGCAGAGTGCGCGGGGCCGGCCGGCGAGACGGGGCGTCAGTTTGGGCTAATCTCGGGCCATGCTCACGATCAGCGCGGAGTTGCACGCGAAAATCCTGGCGCACGCGCGTGCTGATCATCCGGACGAGGCGTGCGGTGTCATCGCCGGCGCGGTCGGCAGCAACAGGCCTGAGCGGTTCATCCCGATGCTCAACGCCGAGCGGTCGCCGACCTTCTACCGGTTCGACTCGCTTGAGCAGTTGCGGGTGTGGCGCGAGATGGATGACCGGGACGAGGAGCCAGTGGTGATCTATCACTCGCATACCGCTACCGAGGCATATCCGTCGCGAACCGACATCTCTTACGCCAGTGAGCCCTGCGCGCACTACGTCCTGGTGTCGACGAGGCACCCAGATCGGGATGAGTTCCGGTCCTTCCGCATCCTGGACGGCGAAGTGACGGAGGAAGACGTCACCATCGCGCCGGAATGATCGAGAGCGGCCGCCGGTTGGATCGCGTAGTGGCCGTCCAGCCAGCCCGTCCCAGCCAGCCCGGCGGTTGCGTCGGCACCGCGTAGTCAACCGCTTACGCATTGAGTCCCTGATGGAGCAGACAGTCATGGCAATCGAGGTCCGCATCCCGACCATCCTGCGCAACTACACCGGTGGTCAGAAGTCGGTCGAGGGCTCGGGCGCTACGCTCGAGGAACTGTTCACCGATCTCGACGGCCGCTATGAGGGGCTCCGCGAGCGGCTGATCGACGACTCGGGAGTGCGCCGGTTCGTCAACGTCTACCTCAATGACGAGGATGTTCGCTTCCTGGGTGGTCTGTCCGCGCCGGTGAGCGACGGCGACACCGTCACCGTGCTCCCGGCCGTCGCCGGCGGCAGGCGCTGACCGGCGGCGACACCGACCCGGAGCCGGGGACGGCGGATTGAGACATGCGCTACGAATCGCTGCTTGACGCCGTCGGCGGCACGCCGCTCATCGGCCTGCCGCGGCTGTCGCCGAGCCCGGAGGTCCGGCTGTGGGCCAAGCTCGAGGACCGGAATCCGACCGGCTCGGTCAAGGACCGGGCGGCCGCGTACATGGTCGCGGCGGCGGAGAAGGACGGGCTGTTGCATCCCGGCTCGGTCATCCTCGAGCCGACGTCCGGCAACACCGGCATCAGCCTGGCCCTCGTCGCCAGGCTGCGCGGTTACCAGCTGATCTGCGTGCTGCCGGAGAACACCTCGGCGGAACGCCGGATGCTGCTGGAGGCCTACGGCGCGGCCATCATCTCCTCCCCGGCCGCGGGCGGCTCCAACGAGGCAGTCCGGGTCGCCAAGAGCCTGGCGGCCGAGAACCCCGGCTGGGTCATGCTGTACCAGTACGGCAACGAGGCGAACGCCCGCGCTCACTACGAGACGACCGGGCCGGAACTTCTCGCCGACCTGCCGGAGATCACTCACTTCGTGGCCGGCCTCGGAACCTCCGGCACGCTGATGGGCACCGGCCGGTTCCTCCGCGAGCACGTGCCCGGCGTGCAGATCGTCGCGGCTGAGCCGCGGTATGGCGAGCTGGTATACGGGCTGCGCAACCTGTCCGAGGGTTTCGTCCCCGAGCTTTACGACGAGTCAGTGCTGACCTCGCGATTCTCGGTGTCCTCGACAGACGCGCTGCGCCGGACCAGGGAACTGCTGTCCCAAGAGGGGCTGTTCGCCGGCATCTCGGCTGGCTGCGTGCTGCACGCGGGGCTTGGCCTTGCCGCGAGAGCGCAAGCGGCCGGCCAGCGGGCCGACGTCGCCATGCTTATCGCCGACGCTGGCTGGAAGTACCTGTCGACGGGCGCCTACAGCGGGACGCTAGCGGAGGCCGAGGCCAGGCTGGAAGGCCAGCTCTGGGCGTGACCGCGGCGAGGCAGCCAGGCCATTGGGCGAGCCGTTATGGGCTGAGTTACGAAGTGATGCCCTTAGAGCCTGTTGATAAAGGGCGGGCGGCAGGCATGGCGTAAGGCATCGTATCGATCTGGTCACCGGCGGCGTGGTGGCGTGGATATTGAAGGGACCCCTGGTAGCGGGGAGGTGTCGAAGCCA
>JAJYUU010000225.1 GCA_021792405.1 Actinomycetes bacterium | reverse complement strand
GGTCTTGCGTCAGGGCTCAAGCCCAGGGCGGATCAGGGTGCTCACCTGCCGGCTGCTACCGGTCGCAAGTCTCCCGCACCAGGCATCACGCCCGCCGCAGGTGACCCGCTAGTTCCCATTAGGCGGCCAGGCGCGGCTCGAGGGCCCGGCAGGGCGGGCAGACGGCTTGCCAGCACCAGCGCGCCGCCGTGGCCGCCTCACCAGGGGTAAGCACGGGGAGCGATTGTCACGGCCGCAGCTGCCAGGCGTACCCGGCGGCGACCGCGGCGGCAACGAGCGCGAGGTAACTGGCGGTGCCGGCCCGCCGCGCGAGCCGGGCCAGCCGTGGCGGGGCGAGCAGCCCGGGGAACCCGCGGCCCGTCCGGGCAAGCCAGCGGGCCAGGATGGTCAGCGAGCCGGGCCGCAGCCGGGTGCCGAAGGAGTTGACCAGCACGACCGACACTGAGGCGATCATCGCGATCATCGCCCACACCGGGGCGAGCAGGCCGGTCACCGCCAGCGGCACCCCGATGCCGTTGAAGGACAGCGCGACGGCGAGGTTCTGCTTGGTTTTGCGGAACGAGCCGACTGCGATGCTGCGGGCATCGGCCACCGCTGAGAGCCGGTTGCCGGTCAGCACGATGTCGGCTGACTCGATGGCGATGTCGGTTCCCGAGCCCATGGCGATGCCGATGTCGGCCTGGGTGAGGGCCGGTGCGTCGTTGATGCCGTCGCCCACCATGACCACCCGGTGCCCGGCGGCCTGCAGGTCCCGGATCACGGCGGCTTTATCACCCGGCAGCAGCCCGGCCCGGTAGTCGCCCATGCCGGCGGCGGCGGCGACCGCGGCGGCGGTGCGGGCATTATCTCCGGTGAGCATCACCGGCTCGATCCCGCGTGCGCGCAGCCGCCGTACGGTTTCGGCGGCGTCGGGCTTGACCTGGTCGGCGATGCCGATTAGGCCAAGGAGACGGCCGTCGCGGGCGACCGCGATCACCGTCTGGGCTGCGGCTTCCATTTGCTCGCGCCGCCGGTCCAGCTCGCCGGGGGCGGTGCCGGTCACGGATGCGACCCAGTCCGGCCTGCCCGCCGCCACCTGGGCACCGCCGACGGTGGCGGTGACGCCCTGGCCGGTCTCGGAGGCGAAGTCCGCGGCATCTGGGATGTCCAGCCCTCGGTCGAAGGCGTGGTTCACGATGGCCCGCGCCAGCGGGTGCTCAGACGCGGCCTCGGCTGCGGCGGCCGTGGCCAACAGCCCGGCCTCGTCGGCGCCTTCCGCCGGCGCCACCTCGTGCACCGAGGGCTTTCCCTCGGTGAGGGTGCCGGTCTTGTCCAGCACCGCGCGGTCGATCCGCCCGAACACCTGGAACGCCTCCCCGGAGCGCATCAAGATGCCCTGCCGGGCGGCGATCCCGCTGCCGCGCATCATGGCCAGCGGGGTGGACATGCCCAGCGCGCAGGGGTAGCCCATCACCAGCACCGCCAGGATGGCGAACACGGCCTTGGGCCAGCTGAGGTGCCCGGTCATGCCCCAGGCGCCGGCCGTCCACACCAGCGCGGCAAGGGCCGCGAAGCCGAGCACGGCGGGCACATAGATCGTCAGGATGCGGTCGACCAGGGCGATGATGCCGGGCTTGAGCGCTCGGGCCTGTTCGATGTGGCGGGCCACCTGGGCCAGGAACGTGTCCTCCCCGGTCCGGGTGACCTCGAAGACGATGCTCCCGGCCTGGTTGACCGACCCGCCGGTCACCTCGTCCCCGGCCCGTTTACCGGCCGGCACCGGCTCACCGGTGACCATCGACTCATCCACCGCCGAGGACCCGCCCGTAACCCGCCCGTCGAGGGGAATCCGCTCGCCGGGGCGGACCCGCACGTGCTCGCCTGCCCGCACCTGATCTACGGGCACCTCGGTTTCATGCCCGTCGCGGATGACTCTCGCGGTGTCGGGCTGCAGGTCCAGCAGCGCCCGGACCGCCCGCGAGGAAGTGGTGCGCACCAGCGCCGAGGCCCACCCGGACAGCAGGTGGTAGGTCGTGATAAACACCGCCACCGACAGGAAATCCCCCGCCGGGAACGTCTCCGGCGCGACGAACAATCCCAGGATGCCTCCGATCAGCCCGCCGAAAGCCCCGGCCTCCAGCAGCACGTGCTGGTTGAAGATGCCCCGGCGCAGCGACTGCCAGGCCATCACCAGGATCGGCCGGGCCACGATCAGCATCATGGCCAGGGCCAGGCCTAGGATCACCCACGGCCCGATCGGCCAGGTGTGCCCGCCCCAGGCCACGGCGAGCGGCTGCCCGGCCCACTTGAAGATCATCAGCGCCAGCGTGACCAGGGTGGTGACCAGCCCAGCGAGGAACCGGTTGCGCTCCTCGGCCAGCTCGGCCTCTTCGGCCTCATACCCGGCCACCTTGCGCGGGTCGCGCACCGAATAGCCGACCTGCCGCAGCGTATCGACGATCTGCGCCGCTGTGATCGCCCCCGGCCGGTAGACGGCCAGCCCTTCCTGGTGGGCCAGTGACACCGACACCTGCTCCACCCCGTCCATCCGGCCGATCGCCTTCTCGATCGTGGCCACGCAGAACGAGCAGTGCAGCTTGCCCAGCTTCATCTGCAGCCGGGCCCGCCCCTGCTCGTCGGTGCGGGGCGCCCGGACCAGCCAGTCCTCCTCGGGCGCGGTCTCGCGCTGGCGGCGCTTGCGCATAGGTGTCTCAGTGGTCATCCTGCAGTCCTCCCTGGCCGCCGCCGCCGTTGTGCTGGCAGCGGGCGTCACCGTCAGGATGCATGTTCCACTCGGATGGAGGGTCAATCTCGGTGAGCATGATTCCTGTCACACTGGCCTACGGGCGGCCGTGCTCCCGCAGCGGCCGCGCACGTCGTCGGCCGACATCCCCAACTGCTGCCGCCTGGCGCGGCCTCCCGCCCAGGCGGGAGGCCGGCAGCCGGCGTCCTGGTGGACATGCACCAGCGGGCAGTAGTCGCCGGGGGCCGGGGGCGGCAGCCGCCCGGCCTCCGCCTCAAAGCCGGCCAGCTCGCCGCGCAGCGCCTGCAGTTCGGCGATCCGGGCGTCGATCGCCGCGACCTCGCGGCGCAGCCGCTCCCGGACAAACCCGCACGGCGGCTCGCCGCGTTCGGCGAACGCCAGCTGAGCATTCCGACGAATCCGATCACTCGGTCCGGAGTTTTCGTACGGGATTGTTCGGAGGCCGCGTAGCGGCCGACGCTGGCTGACTGGTCCCCGGTTGGTCACCTCCTTCTGGTTCTGGTCGTAGTGTGCCATCGGCTTGGTGGTCCTGGGCTGAAGGGTTACGGATTGCGCCTGGAGATCAGGTCCTGAATGGCAATTGGTTCGTCACAGCTGGGGCAGAGGCCGCCGATTCCGGCGGCGGGCATGAACGTGCCGCAGTCGTCGCAGCGCTGGATGCCGAGGGCACGGAACCCGCACTGGCTGCATTCGTAGACGGTGACGGGTTTCTTTGGGTAGCCGGCCGGGAGGTCCGGGGCGGGCGCGGGCGGTGTGATGCGCCGCCGGTAGGCGGCCTGTTTGCAGGTGTCGGAGCACCAGCGGCGGCGGCCGGAGGGGGTGAACGGCTGTCCGCAGGCGGGGCAGGTTCTTATCGTCACGCTATCGTCACGCTGCGGGGATTCCGGCCTGGCGGCTCTGGGGTGGAGGCTGGTCTTGGGGTTGCCGGCTTGCCGGCGCTGCTCCATGTCCAGGTACAAGGTGGCGGCGGCTGTGAACTCGGGGCTGTGGCTGAGGAAGCCGGTCAGCCAGTGCAGCATGAGCGCCTGGTCGCCGGCCTGGGGTAGCAGCTGGCTGATCCGGTCTGCCGGTGCGCTGGCCTGGCTGGCAGTTGACGCGGCTGGCTGCGGGGATCGGCTGCGCGGGCTGGTCATGGCTGGTCCTGCGCGGCTGCGCGGCGCAGGGACTCGCCAGACAACTCGATCCGCTCGGAGTTGTGCAAGATCCTGTCGAGAGCGGCGTCGGCGATCGTCGGGTCGCCGATGGCCTGATGCCACATCGCGGCCGGGAGCTGGCTGGTGACGATGGTGGCGCGCAGCCCGGCCCGGTCCTCGATGACCTCGAGCAGGTCGGCGGCCTGGTCGGGGGTGAGGGGGCGGAGCAGCAGGTCGTCGATGACCAGTACGGAGATGCGGGCCCAGGAGGCGAGCAGCCGGGCGAGCCGTCCGTCGCCGCGGGCGATGGCCAGCTCGTCGAGCATCCGCGGGGCCCGCTGGTAGAGCGCGGTGTGGCCGTTGCGGATGGCGGCGTGGGCCAGGGCGCAGGCCAGGTAGGTCTTGCCGGTGCCGGTGGGCCCGGTGATCACGATCGCGCGGCGGCTGGCCGCCCAGTGGGCTTGGGCCAGGTCCAGGATGCGGGCGCGGTCCAGGCCGCGGGGGTGGCGGAAGTCGATGTCCTCGATGGTGGCCGGGACACGGAGCCGGGCGGTCTTCAGTGCCCGGTCGACGCGGCGGCTGGCCCGGTCGGCCAGCTCGCGGTCGACCAGCAGGCCGAGCCGCTCGTCGAAGCTGAGCCCGGTGTAGCTGGCCTGCTCGTGCTGCTCGTCGAGGGCGGCGGCCATGGCGTGCAGCCGCAGCTGCTTCAGCCCGTCGATGGTGGCGCTGTTGAGCATGAACAGTCCTTCCTAGTTGTAGTAGCCGGGGCCGCGGACGTTGGCGTGCGCCGGGTGGGGCGGGACGGCCGGGGTGTCGCCGGGCAGCGGCTGGCGGTCCAGGCCAGTGCGCAGGATCGACTCGACGCTGCGGTAGGAATAGGCGCGCAGGTGAAGAGCGCGGGCGCAGGCGGCCTCGGCCCGCCCGTCGCCGTACCGGCCGGCCAGGCGGATGATCCCCAGGGCGGCCCGGTAGCCCTGCTCGGGATGCGGCCGGGAGGCCAGGATCGCCTCCACCAGCGCGGCGGTCGCCGGGCCGGTTCTCGCTGCCCAGCCGGTGATCCGCGACGGGGTCCATTCGGCGTGCCGCCGGTGTGATTCGGGCATGTGCGCCTGGTCGGTGGTATGCCCGTGGCGCACCGGCGAGCGGGGATGGGAGGCCACTCGCCGCGAGTTGCGGAAGATCTCCACCGTGGCCGCCGACAGCCGTACGTCGACCTGCTGGCGGGCCAGCTGGTAGGGCACCGAGTAGTAATGCTTGTCGACCGCGATGTGGTAGTCGATGTTCACCGTCGCCCGGCGCCAGGTGGCGAACTCATACCGGGTCACCGGAAGCGGCCGCAGCGCCGGCCGGTCCACCTGCTCGAACAGCAGCTGGCGGCTGCCGTCCAGCTTCTGGAACGGCCGGGCGTTGATCTCCGCCGTGCACGCGGCGATCGCCGCGTTGGCCTCGCCCAGCGAATAGAACTTCCGGTCGCGCAGCCGGGCGATGACCCACCGCTCGGCGATCAGCACCCCGTTCTCGGCCTTGGCCTTGTCGCGGTTATCCCGAATTCGGGATAAGCGCGACTATCCCGAGGATTCGGTTATCCCGAGTCTGGCGTGTTGACGCTGGTCGGCGCGTCGCCGGTCGGTGATTCCTCGGGATAACGGTTCTATGTGATTCCGGCGAGTTGCAGGATCATGTCGTCGCTCCCCTGCCAAACCGGGGCGGGTTCGGGGGTGGTGCTGGCGGCTTTGCGGATCGCGTCGCGCACCATCTGGTTATCGGCGGTGGCGTAGATGCTGGTGGTGGCGATGTTCGCGTGTCCGAGGAACTCCTTGATGTGCGGAAGCGGCACCCCGGACCGCAGCATCTGCATCGCCCGGGCATGACGGACCTGGTGGGCGTGGACCTTTTCGGGGATCTCGGGGCATCCGGCCCGGGCGGTGCCGGCGTGCTTGTTGAGCAGGTAGGTCACGTTGTCCTGGCTCATCGGATAGCGGCCGCC
>JAJYUU010000224.1 GCA_021792405.1 Actinomycetes bacterium | reverse complement strand
CGTTTAAGTCAAGCCGGATCGCCTGAAAGGGACCATGCCCGCGTCGCACTGGATGGCAGCGACATGTCGTCCCGCCAGACCGACACGCCGGTCCGCGACCTCGCTCGCGCCGCAGTGCGCTGAATACGACTACCATCCGCCAACATCAGTCACCGTGTCGCGACGATGGCTCGAATCTGCCAGAGAACAGCGGGGCCTCAGTCGCGGGTCGTGCAGGTCGCGCCGTCGGCGTGCACCGTGATCAAGGCTCCTGGCGGTGGCCCGTTGAGGTAGATCAGCGCGTACCCGGATCCGTCCGTCGGACCTGACTTGGCTCACGATCATGGCGTTTTGAATCTTGCAGGGCTCTGACCTGCGAGTTTGCCGAACTTCAGCAGCGAATTTGCGCACTAACCGACTTCCGCAGATTGTTAGGCATATCCGTTCTGCGCCAATCTCGCCGGGGTGCTGACCTGCGCAAACGAGATATCGAACTTGGCAAGTGCACTAACGTGAGCCAACTCGGGAAGGCTCCTGGCGGTGGCCCGTTGAGGTAGATCAGCGCGTACCCGGATCCGTCCGTCGGATAGGAGTGGGTGTAGCCGTCAGCGCTCGCGGTGGCCTCGGTGTCGGGCTGGTTTGAGCGCACGTAGACATTGTTCTCATCGGCAGCCGCGTTGTACACCGTTGCCGTCGCCTTGCACCAGGCGCCAGCGGACGCCGGCTGGTGGTACCGGTTGTCGCCAGCGTAATCCGCAGCGAGCACATCGCTGACTGTCTTGATGAGGGCCGGGTCGCCGATCATGATGCCCAGTTCCCGGTTGTAGTCCAGGCTGGCGACAGAGAAGTCCTCCGACCCGACCAGCATCCGCTGCCCTATCCGGCCCACGTCGGCCACGATCACCTTGGCGTGGATATACAGGGCGCTGGGATCGTTGGGACCCCCGGTTCCGATGCCACTTCTCTAAATAACGACGCTATCAAACGGTGAATCCCTTTACGGGACTTTCAATGCAACGCCTTCCTGACACCCACCTGACGCATCTTGTGCGCCTTTTCCCTCATCGCTCACCACGACGGTCTTCAGCCAACGCAGCAGAGGGCGGTTTGGACTACCTTCACCCCCCGGCCCTGGCACCGGCGCCGGGGGATGGGCCGGGCGTGGTGGTGGGTGAGGTACCCCAGCCCGCGCCGGCGTTGCAGGCCCGCCCGGACCTGGCCGCCCGGATCGCTGCAGCCGAGCCGGGCGGGACGGTGGTCCGGTCGGTGACCGAGATGCGCGGGGTCGGCAAGACCCAGCTGGCCGCCGCTCGTGCCCCGCGAGTGCATCGACGCGGGCTGGCGGGTGGTCGCTTGGATCAGCGCCGCCGACCCCGCCCTAACATTAGCCGTCCTGGCCGACGTCTCCGCCCCGCCGGCTCATCGGCCAAGACGGCACCGGCCCGGAGGAGCTGGCCCTGGGCGTGCGCCGTCGGCTGGAAGCCGACGGGGACCAGTGCCTGCTGGTCTTCGACAACGCCGCCGATCCCGGCGCGCTGGCCCGGTTCCTGCCCGCCGTCGGCCGCTGCCAGGTCATCATCACCACCACCAACCACACCGCCGCCGGGCCCGGCACCGGCGTGCCGGTCGACGTGTTCACGATCGGGGAGGCGGCGGCGTTCCTGGCTGAGCGGACCGGCCGGCCGGCGATTCCGGCGCGGCCGGGCTGGCTGCCGACCTGGGCTTCCTGCCGCTGGCCCTGGCCCAGGCCGCCGCGGCGATCGCTGCCCAGCACCTGGACTACCCCGCCTACCTGACCCGGCTGCGCGCCGTCCCGGTCCGCGGCTACGTGCAACGTGCCGCTGGCGACCCCTACCCGCGCTGTTCCGCGACGTTAACAGTGAGCGCGGTCGGGCGGGCTGCACGGTCACCAGCTCGCTGACCTAGCCGTCGCGTCACGGGCCGCAGCCCGCGAGCAGATCATCGCCTGGCCAGGCAGGCCTCGTGCCGACGCGGGGGGCTCCAGCAGCATCGCGCAGGTAGCGCGAGCAAGGGCGTCGCGACCCGCAGGAACTCGCCGATGGCGGCGATGTTCTCGTCGGGCGTCCTGCGGTCCGCGCCAGCCATCAGGTGCTGCGACAGTTAACGCGATCATGGCCATGCGCCAACGCGGGCGCACCTATCCCTGGTCACCGGCGAGCACCAGGCTTTGCTTGAGCTGATGGCCACGAGAGTGGGGCCATGCGCTGTTACCGTCGTGCTGGAGGCGGCCGACCACGATGCCGGGAGCGACGCCGATCCTCGCTGCGAACGCGCGCACGGCCTCCTCCGACTTGAGGTAACGAAGTTCCCCGGCAACCGTGGGCGGTATCAGTAGGTCACGGGAGAATTTGTCGGCTTGCTTGTCGCGCGGGTCATCGCTCGTTCCCGGGGACTCCTCAATCCACACCTCCTGTTTGCCGTGCAGCAGCACGTGCCCGATCTCGTGGAAGAACGTGAACCACAGGTGATCATCGGTCTTGTACCGCAGACTGAGCTGGACCAGAGCCTTGTCAGGGGTAAGCCAGCGCGTGACTCCGCTCGCCCGGGCACCGGCAACCTCTGCCACGAACACGGCCGCAACGCCACGTGCCGCGCAGATCTCTATCATCCGGGACCCGAACTTCTCCGGCGCCTCAAGGCTCAGCGCACGCAGCTCGGGCAACGCGGCCCGGAGCGCCGCTGCATCAAACGGCGCGCATCGCAGGTCACGGGCTGCTAGCTCACCGAGCCGCAACCATGCAGCAACCGCTCCGGGCTTCGGCTTGAACGCCTTCGATTGCCGGAAGGAGCAGGCGAGGCTGGCGTAGACGTCCTCGTACGCCTCGATACTGGCTACCCCGAAGAATGCAAGCATCTGCTCCACGCGCGATGCCTTGTCAGAGGGCTGCGAGGGCAGCACGCCGCGGTCGGCGAGGGCCCTCACGGGCACGGTCTTGAGCCATTGCGCTGTCTCGCGCAGGTCGCGCTGCGAGCGCAGCCGCTGCAAGTCGGAGCGGTAGTCGGCCTCAAGCCGGTTCCAGATCCGAGCTGGCGTCCCGGTCACCAGTTCCAGCCGCTGCGCCACGTCTGCGCTCAGCGGGACCAGTCCCTGGATCAGCCGGTTAACGTGCTTCGGGGTCAGGTCCGTCCGCCGGGCGAGTTCCCGCTGCGTCAGGCCCTGCTCGTCAAGCAGCTCACGCAGCGTCTCGCCTGGCGGGATCGCGTAGTCAGTCTGCGCTAGCGGATAAAGCTTGCCGTCTGTCATCGCCATCACAGTCACCTCTCCGGGGCTAGTGGGTGTCCGTTATAGACGTGATCACAACCGCTGTGACCTTCGTCCAGTCCAGTCCGCCGCCCGGACCTGGCTCGGTCTCGTGGGCTGGCTGGAACAGCAGGCGGTACGGGTGGTCCAGGTCCAGCGAGAGATAGCCAGCGAGATCGGCGGTCAGCTCATGGCACCGGCCCGACATTTTGGCGCATGTCGGCCAGCGTCTCGGCGGCCGTCAGGTCCTTCACCCGCTGGCCGATCCGTTTCGCCCGCGCCGGGCCATGCTGCTTCCGCAGCTCTTTCTCATTACTGAACATCTTCTCTAGCCGGGGGTCTTCGAAGAACACCTTCACCGAACCGGCCTCCCCTAACGGTCTTAACCAGTTTGGTAAACAAATCCATCCCCCCCGCGGCAGCCGATGTTACGCGCCGCAGAACGCACATGTCTCACGACACGCGCATTCGCCGGGAACCACCCCGCCTGCTGTCATCGGAATGCGTTCGTCTCGGGGTTGAGCCCGGCGTTGCGGCCACCTGCCGGACGACTGTCAGGTGTCGACGCCGGCCAGCGAGTACGCTTGGCGGACGCTGGCGCCGGGCGACCGGACGATTTTGGCCTGAGCGAGCGTCACCCGCAGGTGGTCGACGGCCGCCTCGCGGACGACGACGGCCTTGTCGAGCTACGCGAGCTTGCCAATGCGCTCGGCCGCGCCCAGACTGTGCTCCCGCGAGGCCGAGGCACGCAGCCTGTACGAGCGTGCCCGCCACCTGGCCGTGCTTGGCGGCAAGAGCCCGAAAGTGACCCGCGGTGGTTACACCGCGGCCGAGCGCGACGCCTGGGTTGATGAACAGGCCGGCGACCTCAAGTTCGAGCTTCCGCCCGACGTCGGCCGGGCTCAGCGTCTCCACGGGCCGTCACCTCGCTCGGGCGGCCTGGCTGCCGGGTCGGGCACGGTCACGCGGATCCAGCGAGAGCTGTTGAGAGGAGCGACACTCGATCGCCGCAGGGTCGATCCGGGGCCAGCAGTCCGGTCCGATCCCCCGGTCGGCTGACAGCGGGTCGGTCAGCGGGCGGCCGCAGTTTGCGCAGAACATCAGGGCCACCAGCGCGGCCTGCAGGTTCTCGGCGTGAGGGTTCTCGCCACGCTCACGGCACTCGCGAGCGAGCCACGCGGCTTTGCGCGGGTAGTGGCTGGCGTACACCTGATCGATGTCGAGTTCGAGCCAGCTGGCGAGGACCCGGGCGAAGACGCCGCCGAGGCCCGGCCGGTCGAGGACGCGGACAAGGGCTTCCACGACCCGCTCGCGATCAGGCCCGGAGGCCAGCCACTCGGGTATGGACTGCTCGCCGTGGTGCCAGCGGGCCAGCTCGGTCGCCTCGGTGCCTTTGAGGTTCGCGCTGATGCTGGTCATAGCGCGGACTACGCCACAGCCAGGTCCCGGTCCTTCGCGCTAGGGCTTCGGGCGACGCTGCCGGGCCGACGGGATCGCGGCGTCGCCAGCACGCGCAGTATCGCCCGCTTGCGACCCAGGTCCAGTGACGGCCAGATGGCCAGATGTCGTCAATGTCAGCGCGTCCGGTGGCTGCCGACTTGTTCGTAGTGTCCGGTCGTGTCAGCGCGTCGGTCCAGTAGTCGGAGAAGGCTACGATCTCCCCGTCCGGCGACGCCGCGACGACTTCGCGGGCTGCGTCGTAACGGCGCCGTCTGTGACCATGACACGGATTACGAGCCCCAGAGAACTTGGGCAGCGCACCCGCCGTGCCCGGATCGCCTGCACCCGAACTGCCCGGCGCCGGACCGTCACACCGAGACGATCACATCAGGTAACCGGCCGGCAACACGATCACTGCTAACTTCGAAAAGCCAATTACGACGAATCCTCAGTTCATCCTGGTTGTGACCGACCGCCCCAGCCTCGCCTGTCCATACGTCGACCGACCCAGGGGATCCTGTGCATCAGGGCGAGCACGATCGCCAGGACCGTCGTCGTATAGGCGATGGCGAGCAGCGCAGTGAGCATGTCGAACAGGAGCCCTTCGTGCGCGTCGATCCCTGACATTAGCCCGGCCCAGAGCGGAATCACCGGGACGCCTGGCATCGTTAGCGCACTGCGGCAGTCAAGCAGGAATCTGCGCATCGAACCCCATCGGCATAGTCATGCGCGCAGAGCGCTGGGATCGGACCCAGGCCAAGACTATCAGCTTGGACTGCCTCCGTCTGGACCCCGACGATCTCGGATGTTCTGATTCCTGGGACGATCCAGAGTCATCCGAGCACAGCGGAAGTTCCCCGAGGACCGCGCGAGCGTGCAGCGAAGATCCTTGATGAGATCCGCGAGCGGGCACGGTAATGGGTGACTTCAGATAACTCAATATTTCACTTGCCAGTTGCCAGATGCACAAACCATTTAAATGCTGTCATGCGCGCATGCCCACCCAACCCCATCGCGCAGGACTCTTTTTACCAGCGGGAGCATGCCTGGGATCGCCTGGGTGCTCATAGCCCGGTGCCGAGCCACAGTGCGAGCGCGGCGCCGACCTCGGCCAGCCGCGGCCGCGGCTGGCCGGCCAGGTCGGCCAGCGTCCAGGACATCCGGATGATCCGGTCCGCGCCGCGGGCGCTGACCT
>JAJYUU010000068.1 GCA_021792405.1 Actinomycetes bacterium | reverse complement strand
CCGCGAGGTTGCCCGCAGCATGCCGGGTTTACACCCGACTTCGCCGGGAAAGCTATCGGCGCTGCGACCCGATGGTGAGGCACATGCACGCTGACGCGGCGCCACCCGCTAGCCGCACGGCGATCGTACTCGGCGGCGGCGGAGTACTCGGCGCTACCCAGGTAGGAATGCTGCGCGCGCTGCTCGAGTCCGGAGTCCAGCCCCGCCTGGTCGTGGGCACCAGCGTCGGCGCGATCAACGGCGCGGCCATTGCCGCCGATCCGACCCCGGCAGGCGTCGACGTTCTCGCGGACCTGTGGGGGTCGCTCGCCGAGGCGGGAATGTTCACCGACAACGTCCTCGCCAGGGCCGGCACGCTCGCTAAACACCGCACTCACCTGTACTCGCCGGCGCCGCTGCGCAAGCTGTTGTCTACCCGTCTGCCCGATGCCTTCGAAGACCTGGTGCTCGAGTTCCAGTGCGTCGCGGCCAGCATCGAGACGGCGGGCGCGCACTGGTTCAGCCGGGGCAACCTTGCCGACGCGGTCCTGGCGTCGGCTGCGGTACCCGGTCTGCTGCCGCCGGTCGTCATCGACGGAGAGCACTTCCTGGACGGCGGGCTGGTTCATTCCATCCCGGTCGGGCGCGCACTGGCGCTCGGCGCGACCGAGATCTACGTACTGCACGTTGGCCGCATCGAGCAGCCGCTCAAGGCGCCGCGGTCGCTCTGGGATGTCTGCCTGACGTCCTTCGAGCTAGCGAGGCGGCACCGGTTCGTGGAGGAAATGGCGAACCTGCCGGCTGACGTGCGGGTGCACGTGCTGCCAAGCGGCGAGGAGAAGCTGCCGCTGATATCCATGCGCTACCGGAACGCCAAGGCGGTGGCCAACCGCATCCAGCGCGGCTATCGGGCCGCTTCGGAGTATCTGTCCAGCCCGCCAGAACTCGCGTGAGACCGCCGCCGACGGTGCTCAGGCGAGCGCTGCTCGACCCGGTATGGCTGCTGCTCGGAACCGCGATGGCCGTGGTCTTGCTGGCAATAGCCGCGGTGGCCGGACTGGCCGCGCCGCTGACACGCCGGCGCCGGCCGCTGCGGCTGGCCTTGTTCGGCGCGCTCTACCTGGCCGTCGACGTCTGCCTGGTGGCTGGCTGCGCGGTGGTCTGGCTGCGGCACCCGGTGGCCGGGCGGCGCGACCAGGCTCGCCGGTCCCGGCTGCACGCGGCGATGCTCTGCCGGGCACTGTCGGTGCTGATCGGCGCGGCCGGGCCACTGCTCGGATTCCGTGTCGAGGTGCAAGAGCCGCCGGACACCGGGCTCATCGCCGGGTCCCCGCTGCTTGTCCTGGCCAGGCACGGCGGGCCGGGTGACTCCTTCGCGCTTGTCCACCTGCTGATGACGCGCTATCAGCGGCGTCCGCTGATAGTGCTGGCGGAGACACTCCGCTGGGACCCGGGGCTCGATGTCCTACTCGGCCGGCTGCCCTGCTGCTTCATCCGGCAAGGAAACGGGGCCAAAATGGCCAGCCGCCTGACCGAGCTTGCCCGGCGGATGGAACGCGACGATGCGATCCTGCTGTTTCCCGAGGGAGGCAACTGGACCCCCAGACGGCACCGGCATGCCATTGTCCGCCTCAGGCGAGCAGGCCGACGGCAGGCGGCGGCTGACGCGGAGAGCAACCCGAACGTGCTGCCACCACGGTCGCCTGGCGTGCTTGCCTGCCTGGCTGGCCGGCCGGAACTCGGCGTCGCGATCGTGGCCCACACCGGCTTGGAAGACCTGGTGAGTCCGGCGGCAATCTGGCGGGCACTGCCGGTGCAAGGCCGGCCGATGACGGTCCGCTGGTGGTATGAGCCTGCCGGAGCGGTCCCTGAGGCAGACGAGGACCGGCGGGCCTGGCTGCGGCTGCAATGGGCCATCATGGACTCCTGGATCGACGCCAGGAAAGCGGCCAGGGACGACCCGCTGGCCGCCGGGCTGTCGGCCGCCGGCACTCTGCGCAGAATTCTGCCTGCTGGCTGGGTTCACCGCCGGGTGGGAGGCGGCGCGCCACCGGCCCGGCTGGCGGATCCCGCTGCTCGTGCTGCTGGCGGTTGCGATGGGCGTGCAGAGCGCGGCCGTCAGGCGGCTCGGCGACATGTCCACCACCTACATGGCCGGGACGCTGACCGGGATGCTGACCGCGCTCGTCACTCGTAACCGCCGGGCCGGACTATGGCGGGACGTGACCGCGCTCGCGGCCCTGGCGGCAGGCGGCTGTACCGGAGCCGTACTCATCCGTTTCGCGCAAGCCTGGCTTCCGGCGCTGATAGTGCTGCCGCTCGGCACGGTGATCGCGGCCGCCGGCAGGCTTCACCTTGGCGTTACGGCAGCCGGCGGCTGACCGGCGGCGCGGCTGGCGCCGGCAGGTTTGAGGCCCGGGCCGCAGGGCAGTTCCGTGCCCGCTTACCCAGAGCCGCTCAGGCCGGCGGTCATCGCACAGGAGGTCACCGTGGTTGCTCGTTCCGCGCACAGAAGGCCGGTCCGCGTCCGGTCAGCAGGACGGCGGGCGGCGGGAAGTGGCGCGATGGCCGTCCTTGCCAGAGCCGGCCTATTCGCGCGCGGTGTGTTGTATGCACTCATCGGCATGATCGCGATCCAGATCGCGCTGGGCAGTACTGGCCGGCAGGCCGACTCCAGCGGCGCCGTGCGGCTTGCGGCGGCAACGCCATTCGGCTCGGTGATTCTCTGGCTCCTCGTACTCGGATTCGCCGGCCTGACCCTATGGCGGCTCTCCGAAGCCATCTGGGGAGCAGCCGGACCCGACGGGCACGGTAGGGCACCGCGGCTCGCTAGCCTGGGCAAGGGCATTATCTACGGCTTCGTCACGTGGGGAATCCTGAAGTTCGCGCTCGGCTTCGGCGCACCCGCGTCCAGCGACAGGCAGTCACGCGACCTGACGGCGACCGCATTCAAGTACTCAGGGGGCCGACTCGCCGTCGCGATCGCGGGCGTCATCTTCGTCGTGGCCGGCGTGTACCTGGCCTACCAGGCATACCGGGCGAAGTTCCTGCGCAACCTCCAGTTGGGCTCGGCCTCGGCACGTACCAGGAAGGTGGTTACCTGGTTCGGGAAGTTCGGCGGCATCGCCCGCGGCGCGGTATTCGTCACCATCGGGATTTTCCTGGTCGTCGCCGCGATCGAGGCCAGGCCCGGCCAGGCTAAGGGCATCGACTCGGCCCTGAGGATGCTGGCCCGCACGCCACTCGGCCCGTGGCTGCTCGGCGTGGTTGCGCTCGGCCTGGTGCTGTTCGGCGTCTTCTCCTGCTGCGAGGCACGCTGGCGCCGGGTCTGACATCCGCGAGCGGGCGGACCGACTTCGCCGCTTACGCCTGATTTGCTACCAGAGATCACTGTCATGTCTGCCGCATCCTTGGCGCAAGCATGCAGGTCGAAGACTCGTCCTGGCGAGAGTGCGGATATGGCCGGCTTAACTGGGTAGCCGGGTAGCTCACAACATTGGAGAGGACGCGGTGCTCGCTGCGCTTGTTCTGGCCGGGATCATCGCGGCTCCGATCGGCACAGCCGGACTTCTCGTCCAGGCTCGCCGCCGGGGCCGGACGTCCGGAGCCTGGCCGGCCACCCGGAGGTTCGCTCTTGCCATCGGCGGGACTGTCGTCCTCGCGGCTATCGTCGTTGCGGCCCTCCGGCTGCTCGGCGACTCCCAGCACCTGGCTATCGACGGCGCAGCCGGTCTCGCCGCGTCCAGCCTGGTCTGGCTGCCGGTCACCAGGCGCTGGAACGCGCGCGGTCACCTCTGCTGGTCGTCGACGATCTTCCTGTTCGTGGTGTACCTGGCGTTCGTGCTCGAGTGGACCTTCGACAGCCATCTCGGCGCCGCGAGTACGGCAGGCGGGCTGCTGCTCTGGCTCTTCGAGTTGTTCGCCGCGATCCTGGCGTGCGCCTACCTGTGGGAGATCTGCGACGCCCTCGGCTCGGAACACTGGCGCAGACGGCTGAACCGGCCGGAGCCGGGCCGGGTGCGCGACAGTGACCTGCCGTTCATCAGCCTGCACGTGCCAGCCCACAACGAGCCGCCCGACATGGTGCTGGACACACTGCGCGCCCTGCTGCGCCTCGATTACCCGAGCTACGAGGTCATCGTGATCGATGACAACACCGACGAGGAGTCGCTCTGGCGACCACTCGAGGCGTGGTGTGCGCGGCACGGCGCGAAGTTCAAGCACCTGGAAAACTGGCCCGGTTACAAGTCCGGGGCACTGAACTACGCCCTGCGCGAGATGACCGACCCCCGTGCCGAGGTCATCGGCGTGATCGACTCCGACTACCAGCTTGAGCCCGGCTTCCTGCGCCGGTGCGCGCCGCTGTTCGCCGATCCATGGGTCGGGTTCACCCAGGCCCCGCAGGACTACCGGGGCTGGCAGCGGGCCCGCTACTACCGCCGACTGTATTACTCCTACAGCTATTTCTTCGCCGTCTCTCAGCCATCGAGGAACGAGCGAGACGGAGCGATCTTCGCCGGCACCATGGGTCTGATCCGCCGGGTCGCGCTGGAGCAACTCGGCGGCTGGGACGAGTGGTGCATCACCGAAGACGCCGAACTGTCTCTTCGGCTGGCGCGCGCAGGCTGGTCCGGGCTGCACGTGGACGAGTCCTGGGGCAAGGGCATCATGCCCCTCACCTTCGAAGCGCTGAAGGGCCAGCGGTACCGGTGGTGCTTCGGGGGCATCCAGATCCTCCGCATGCACTGGCGCTCGCTGCTGCCGGGCCGGGAAACGGCTGCGAACCGGCTGAGCACCGGCCAGCGCTGGGCCTACCTCTCTGGCGGCCTGCAATGGTACGGCGACCTGCTCGGCCTGCTTTTCCTGGCTTTCCTGCTAGCCGGCGCGGCGAACCTGGCCACTGGCGGTGGTGAGCTGTTCCGCAAGCTCACCGCGTTCCTGGTGGCAACCGTCCCGGTACTGGTATTGCTCGGGCTGGTCCGCGCGGTGGCGTTGCTGCGCCGTGGCACCGGGGCCTCCTGGCGCGATGCGCTCGGCGCGTTCTTCATCTGGCAGTCCACCTCGCTGGTAGTAGCCCGCGCGTCGGTGCTGGCGCTGTTCGCCCGTAAGGCCGCCTTCCTGCGTACTCCGAAGACCAGCGAGAAGCAGCGGTGGTGGGAGGCGCTGCGGGCCAACTGGGCCGAATCTGTACTCGCACTGCTCGGGCTGGTAGGTATCGGGTTCGCGCTGAGCCGGGTAACAGAGCTCGCCGGCATCCTGCTGGCCGGGCTGCTGCTGTTCCCGACACTCGGCATGGCCGCCGCGCCCTTCAACAGCTGGGCAGCTCAGCGTGCCGCCCTGCCAGCGGATCTGACCGCATGGCGGACGATGGAATGGAAGCGCTACCGGAACCGGCGCGCGGTGGTGCGCGGGGCTGCAGTCGGCGGCCTCGTCACGGTCGGTTGCGTCGTCGCGGCCGCGGTCGCGCTGATGCTCACACCTGGCGCTCACCCGGTCCAGTCCCCGCAGTTGGTGACCACGCCAAAGCACGTCACCAGTCAGCCACGCCGGCCCAAACCGAGCCCGTCGCCGAGTTCCAGCTCACCGGCGCCGAGCAAGTCGCCCACCAGCAGCCCCGCGCCCGCCAGCAGCTCCCCGGCACCCGCCAGCAGCTCCCCCGCGCCCACCAGCAGCTCCCCCGCGCCCACCAGCAGCTCCCCCGCGCCCACCAGCAGCTCCCCGGCACCCGCCAGCAGCTCCCCCGCGCCCGCGAGCAGCTCCCCGGCACCCGCCAGCAGCGCCGCCGGAGGCACGAGCAACACCGGCGCGGGCACGAGCAACTCGGGTAATTGACGGGTTTCAGCGCGAAACCGAGGGATATGCAGAGAACGATAGGCAAAGTACTTGCCCGTTTCCTGACGAACGGTTCGGATGTGGCGACCCGGCGATCACAGCGCGATCACCCGAGGTCCGGCAGGGCCCGGCGGGAGGCCGAACGCGGCCGCTCGGCACGTGTGGCCGAGCAGCAAGTACGGCGGGCCAGGCTGCGCCAGGCGTCGGTCACCTGGGCCATGCTGACGCCCGCTGAGCGGGCCAGCCTGCGCGCCATGACTGCCGCCGACTGCACCGCGCGCCGGCTGCCGGCATCGCCACCGGCGCTGCCTGGGCCGGGCAGCGCCCGGCCGTCCAGCTCACAGCGCCGCCCGACCGGTATCGCGCTGACCGCCGCCGGGGCGATCCTGTGGCTTGCGGTGCATACCCGGATCGCGTTCGTGGCTTCCCGGCCAGCCGGACTTGTCTTGCTGGTCACTGGCCTGCTCTGGCTCTGGATTCCGGTGCCTGCCAAGCGAGACCTGCTGCGCCGGGGATTCCGCCGGGTCATGAGCTATCTCGCCTGGGATCCGGCTGCGGCAGGCGTCAGCAAGTGCTCGATCGAGGACCTGCTCGGCCCGCCGGCCGGCCCGGTCAGCTGTCGCCTGCAAGTTGACGCCGCTGAATCCGACCCTCAACGAGATCAGCGGCAATGTCCTTGACCTTCCTGTTGATGTTTTGCGAGAGCACGCTCAGCCGTTTGAATGCCACATCAGGCGGATAGCCGTACTCGGCCACCAGGATCCCCTTCGCCTGCTCGATAACGGCCCTGGACTCGAGCGCAACCTGCAGGTTCTCCACCAGCCGGCGGCAGCTGCGATGCAGGGCCGCGTTGCGGATCGCCACGCCGCCTTGCGCGGCGAACAGCAGCGCGACGTCGTGTCCCGCCCCGGTAAAGCAGCCTGGCTGAGCGCCGTAGATGGCGAGCGCACCGCCGGGCTCACGGTCGGTTCGCAGCGGCAGGATCAGGCAGCTGCGGAGTCCAGCGGCGGCCATTGCCGCGCAGATCGTCGGGTAGCCTGGCAGGCGGAGCGAGCGGGCCGGCCTGGAAGAAACGCGGGCCGGAGTGAGTGCGTGCCGCTGGGCTCATCGACACCGGACGGCTCTGCTAATCCTCCCGGAGCCGGGCACGCCTGACGCCTGGGCGGGCCGCCCATTTGGTCACCAGTAAGTACTTTTGCCAGCGGACCGCAGCCCGAGCCGTCGCCAGCCTTATGCTGACTCACACCCGCGACGTAGCGGCATCAAGAACGGAAGAGAACGAGCTGAACTCAATGGTGGCCGAGGAGATCAGCCCAGGCGGGGCTGCTGGCGCAGTGCTGCCAGAGCGAATCACCGTGCTCCTCATCGAGGACGACGACGGCGATGCCCTGCTGGTCGAGGAACTGCTGCTGGATGCCGGCGTACCGTTCGCCCTGCGCCGCGCCCGGTCGCTTGCCGACTCACGCCGGTCGCTGGCGGACGCGGCCTGCGTGCTACTCGACCTTGAGCTGCCGGACTCGCACGGGCTTCAGGGTGTCCGGTGGCTCAGGGAGATCTCGCCGGATCTGGCCGTGGTGGTCCTCACTGGCCTGGCTGACGAGCACATCGGCGCGGAAGCTGTCGGCGCCGGAGCACAGGATTACCTGGTCAAAGGCCAGGTTGACGGCTTCTTGCTGGAGCGGGTTGTCCGGTACGCGGTCGAGCGGCAGCACGCCGAGGAAACACAGCGCCAGCTCCATGCGGCCCGGCTGTACGCGGCTGAGAACGCGCGGCTGGAGCGCGGCCTGCTGCCGTCACCGCTGATCACCGACCGCCGGCTGTCGGTCGCCGCGCGATACCGGTCCGGCGGCCAGCAGATGCTGCTGGGCGGCGATTTCTACGACGTCGTCGAAGCCCCGGACGGCTGGGTCTACGCGATGGTCGGCGACGTCTGCGGCCGTGGCCCCGACGAGGCAGCACTGGGCGTGTGCCTGCGGGTTGCCTGGCGGACCATGATCCTGGCCGGCCGGCCTGTCGATGAGACGTTGTCCGCGGTGCAGCAGGTACTCGAGAACGAGCGGCACCATGACCGGTTGTTCGCGACCATCTGCATGCTGTCGGTCGCGCCGAATCGCGCCTCCGGCCGCCTGCACCTGGCCGGGCACCCGCAGCCGCTGCTGATCACTGCCGGCTCGACCCGTGAGCTGCAGGCGCCGGTAAGCCTGCCGCCCGGCATCGGTCAGGCCAGCGACTGGCCGAGCGCGGCGGTAGAACTCGGCCCGAGCTGGTCCGTGCTCATGTACACAGACGGGCTGATCGAGGGCAGGATCGGCGCCGGACCCGAACGGCTCGGCAGCGAGGGCCTGATGCGGCTGATCGAGACTGAGCGGGCTCAGGATGGCGCGGCTCAGGACGGCGCGGCTCAGCCCGCCCCGCACGGCGACGAGCGGCTGATCGACGCGGTCATCTCCAGGGCACGCGAACTCAACGGCGGCGACCTCGACGACGACCTGGCTGTCCTGGTGCTGAGCTGCGCGGCCCCGGCAAGCCCGTGAGCGCCGGGCCGGGGACGCCGGGCGGCCTGGATGGCCTAGGCAGCGTGCCCAGCTCCGGGAGCCAGACCAGCCCCGGCAGCGCGCCCAGCTCCGGGAGCCTGCCACCGCGAGCCGGCCAGACCCGACGGCTCACGACCGCGGCCGAGGATGCGGCCAGCCGGTGGCCGCTTGGCAAGATCGTGGCGGCCGGCCTGCTGGGGCTCGGCGCCGCGCTGATTGCCGTGATCATCGTCGGCTCGCTGGCCTTGAATGCGCTGTCACTCAATCGCGACCGGGTCGTGAACACGCTGGACCCGGCCGCACTGCATGGCTCGCAGTTGCTCGCGGCGCTGCTGAACCAGGAGACCGGCCTGCGCGGCTACCTGCTCAGCGGCCAGCGGTCGTTCCTCGCCCCGTACCAGCTCGGGCTGGCAACTCAGCGGCGTGAGGTTCGTGCCCTCGGCCCGCTGCTGTCCGACCTGCCTGTCGCGCGGGGCGAGCTCGCCACCACGCTCCGCAAGATCACGCTCTGGCGGTCGGCCTACGCGGCGCCTGCCATGGCGCAGGTCGCTGCGACCGGCAAGCCGATGCCGGGCGGCGACATCGACATCGGCAAGGCCGATTTCAACAGCATCCGGCTGTCGATGGCGATATTCCAGGACTACCTGTCGGCGCAGCGCAAGCAGGCGACAGCCAGGCTGAAGAGCTCCGCAGCCGCCCTTGACGTGACCGGCATCGCGAGCGCGGTGCTGCTGCTCCTGGTCGTCGGCGTGCTCGGTGTCGGTATCCTGGCCGCCGCGACCAGGCCAATCGCCCGGCTCGCGAACGACGCCCGGCAGGTGGCCGGGGGCGACTTCGATCACCAGGTCGACCCTGGCGGGCCGCGGGAAGTGCATAACCTGGCCGTGGACGTCAACCGGATGCGCGAGCGCATCCTGCTCGAGCTGTCGGCGGTACGCGCGGCGAATGTCTCGCTCGAGGCCAGGGCCCTTGATCTGGAGCGGTCTAACGCCGAACTCGAGCAGTTCGCCTATGTGGCGTCCCACGACTTGCAGGAACCGCTACGCAAGGTCGCCAGCTTCTGCCAGCTGCTGCAGCGTCGTTACATCGGTCAGCTGGATGCGAGGGCTGACCAGTACATCGAGTTCGCCGTCGACGGCGCCAAGCGGATGCAAGCGCTCATCGATGACCTGCTTGCCTTCAGCCGGGTCGGGCGGATCGAACGCGAAACAGCGCTGGTGTCCGCCGCCAGCGCGCTGTCGCAGGCGCGGGTCAACCTGACTGCCGAGATCAGGAAGTCGGGAGCAGTCATCAAGACGACCGACCTGCCCACGGTCAGGGCCGAGTTCTCGCTGCTGACGTCGCTGTTCCAGAACCTGATCGGTAACGCGATCAAGTTCCGGGCTGACCAGCCGCCAGTGGTCGAGGTCAGCGCTGCCCGGCAGGATGATGACTGGCTCTTCTCGGTGGCCGACAACGGCATCGGCATCGAGCCCGAGTTCGCGGACCGCATCTTCGTTATCTTCCAGCGGCTGCACGACCGGGCAACTTACGCCGGGACCGGTATCGGCCTGGCTATGTGCCGCAAGATCGTCGAGAACTACGGCGGGAGGATCTGGCTAGACACCAGCTACCATGCCGGGGCAAGATTCAGCTTCACGCTGCCGGTCGCCCCAGCCGATGTTGAGGAGGTATCTGATGACTGAAGGTAGCGGGCTGGAGCTCGTCGACGTGCTGCTCGTCGAGGACGACCCCGGTGACGTGCTGATGACCAGGGAAGCGTTCGAGCACTACCAGATTCGCAACAACCTTCACGTCGTCGGTGACGGCGAGCAGGCCTTGCACTTCCTGCGCAAGGCCGGGGACTACGCCGGGGTCCCGACGCCCGGCCTCATCCTCCTCGACCTGAACCTGCCCCGGCGCAACGGACTCGAGGTGCTGGCCGAGCTGAAGGCGGACAGTGACCTGTTGTCGATCCCGGTCGTCGTGCTCACCACTTCGCAGGCCCAGGAGGACATCGTGCGCAGCTACTCGCTGCACGCCAACGCCTACGTCAGCAAGCCGGTTGACTTCGAGAAGTTCGTCGGGGCAATCGGCCAGATCGATGACTTCTTCCTGACGCTGGTGAAGCTCCCGGTCAGCTGACCGCATCCAGATAATCGGCATCGCCGCCAGCGGGCACCCGAACCGACCTGGCCGCGACTCCGCTGACCAGCGAGCCGATCGCGCAGCCCAGGACCAAGTCGACCGCCGCGGTGGCAATCTTGGCGGTCAGCGGGGCCGCGGTGCTGAACGGCACCAGCACCGCTAGTACTGTCGCCAGGCCGACGATCCAGGCAAAGAAGGCAAGCGGACGCGGGGTGCTGAGCAAGAGCAGGTGCGCCAGCCCGGTCGCGACCAGCGCCGCGGCCGCTGCCAGCAGCATCAGGTCGGTGGTGTGCACGTCCCCGTAAGCACCATCTGCCTTCGGAGCGAGCAGCGGGATCCGCAGCAGCCACCGGCACACTAGTACGCCTACCAGTGCCACGAGCGCAGCGACCAGCGCGGTGGCGATGCCACCTGGCCAGAGCTTGGCGGCATCCACCTCCGGCCGGGACGGTCGCGGCCGGCCAGGCGCAGGCCGGGCCGGCCGGTAGTCGTCGGAAACGCCACCAGCGGGCACGCTGCCAGCGGGGTCGTACCCGCCGCCGGAGTTGTACCGGCCGCGCGGCTCTGGCGGCATCGGGGCGGTGGTCATCTGGTTACCTGCCTTCCGGCCGCCGCTGCGGCGGCCGCGCGGTAACTCACCGCGCCCGGCGGGTTCAAACCTGCGGTTGCGGCGCGCAAGCGCGTGGCGCGTTAAGCCTGCGGTGCGCCGGGCAGCCTGACGACCGCGCGCGCTCGGGTCAGTACCTTGGTCCCGGCCGCCCGCGCGGTGAGTGCGATGGCCACCCTGTTGCCCTCGAGCTTCTCCTCAACCTGCCCGCTGACCTCGATGAAGGCCCCGGTGTCGGTATCGGGAACTACGACCATCGAGGAGAACCGGACACCGAACTCGGTTACCACCGCCGCCGGGCCAGCCCAGTCGGTGACAAGGCGGCCCGCCTGCGCCATCGTGAACATTCCATGCGCGATCACGTCCGGCAGGCCGACTGCCCTGGCGATGCGCTCGTTCCAGTGGATCACGTTGAAGTCGCCCGACGCGCCGCAGTACTTGATCAGGCTCAGTCTGGTGACCGGGTAGCTGACAGCCGGAATCTGCGTGCCAGCCTGGACGCTGTCGTAGCTGATCTGCCCGCTCACGCGCCTCGCTCCACGATCGTCGAGACCGCCGTGCAGACGTGCTCGCCGGCCGCCGTCCTGATCTCGGTACTCGTAGTCAGCATCACGTTACGGCCCGCGTCCCGGATGTCAGTGAGCGTGACCTGAGCGGTCACGACATCGCCGGCCATGATCGGCCTGGTGTACTCGAATCGCTGTTCACCGTGTACCACCATGGCGTAATTGAGGCCGAGGCCGGGGTCGGCCAGCGCCGCGCCGGAACCAGCCATGCTGATGACGATCGCGAAGGTCGGCGGCGCGATCACGTCGGCGTGGCCGGCTGCACGGGCTGCAGCGGGATCCAGGTAAACCGGATTAGCATCGCCGATCGCCGCAGCGAACTCGGCGATCTTCACCCGGGATACCTCGTACGGCTGCGAAGCCGGGAAGACCCGGCCAGCGTACTCACGGTTGATGGCCATGCGGGTGACGGCCGGCCGGCCGCTAGCGCGTCTCGCGGTGCGGCTGGTGCTTGCGGCAGAACGGGCAGTACTTGCTCAGCTCAAGCCGGTCGGGGTCGTTGCGCCGGTTCTTTCGCGTGATGTAGTTGCGATGCTTGCATTCCTGGCAGGCCAGAGTGATCTTCGGCCTGACGTCAGTCGCAGCCACGTGGCGCGCCTTTCTCTCGTCCAATCATCGGAACCCGCCAGGACAGCATGGCCTCGGGCGAGCCCGGGCGCCTGGATGCCAGCAAGTCTCCGTAGCGGAGGCCGGACTTGAACCGGCGACACAGCGATTATGAGCCGCTTGCTCTGCCTGACTGAGCTACTCCGCCGCCCCTGCCCGCCTGGCGCGGCGCAGACCGGCAAGGAGCCGGTCAGTCCCGCCATGGCCCTAGGGCTGACTTAGCTTACCGGAAATAACCGCGCCCCGGTTCCGGGCACCCGCCGCCTGCTGCCAGCGCCCGGCAGCCAGCGCAACCGGAGCCGGAGGCCGGCTCAGCCGTGGCGGATCCGTTACTTATCGTATAGGCACCGGCTAACCTGCCAGCACTGCTCTGGTGTTACCAATTTGTCATCAAAACCCGCAGGTCTGCCGTTTCAGTGGTGACCAGCGGGTAGATTTGAGTACTGTACAAACCCGAGTCAGCGTCCGGAGGCCGGTCAGCCAGGCCGCCTGCTGGGGACGCGCACTGCGCCACCCTCAGGTAGGTGACTACGCAGCGCAGCGAATCCCGGCGGGTTAGCACTCCGCAGCCGCCTGGCAGTTGTACGGTCGGTAGCTAGCACAACCCGCCACCACACACGGCGCGGGATCGTGATTCACGTGAATGATGTCGGCGCGTCCAAGTTGCGGCTATTGTGGACCGTCATAACCCTTGGGCCGGACCGGGAGAGACGACGTAGATGTCGAGGCGAGAGCAGCCAGCGGGTGTTACATATCACGGGTTGCGAGAGGCGCCGGACACATCCGAGATCACCGCCGCCGCGCTCACGGCGTTCGCCGAGGCATATCCGGACCTCAAGCTGCAGCCACTGGTGATCGTGATCGCTGCGCTCAACGAGGCGGACAACATCGGCGCGGTCCTAGACGAGGTGCCGCACCAGATTGCCGATCTCCCGGTTTCGCTGCTGGTCATCGACGACGGCAGCACTGACGGCACGACGGAGGTGGCACAGCGGCACGGCGCCCTGGTATGCACGCTCAAGGTCAACCGCGGGCACGGCGTCGCGCTCCGGCTCGGTTACCGGATTGCCCGTGAAGGCGGCGCGCGCTACATCGGCACCCTGGACGGGGACGGCCAGTGGGATCCGGCCGACCTGCCGGCGATGGTCGCGCTGCTGGAGTCCGGGCAGGCGGACTTCGTACTGGGCTCACGCCAGCTTGGCCAGACCGAGAACACCGACGCGTTCAGGAACCTGGGCGTGAAGTTCTTTGCCCGCGTCATCAGCCAGCTCACCGGTTCCCGTATCACCGACACCTCCAGCGGCCTGCGGCTGATGCAAGCCGGCCTGACCGGCACTGTGACCCAGACCCAGCCGCAGTACCAGACGTCCGAACTGCTCATCGGCGCGCTGCTGCAGGGCTACCGGGTCGCTGAGGTGCCGACAGTCATGCGGCAGCGGTTGTCCGGTGAGAGCAGGAAGGGCCGCAACCTCGCCTACGGACTGCGGTACGCGCGGGTCATCGCCGACACCTACCGGCGCGAGCGGCGGGCCGCCAAGACGAGGCCGCCTAAGGCTGCGCACCCACCGGCCGATCGAGCCACCGCGGACACAGCCTCGGCTTCCCAGTCCCAGCCCTGACCGCTGCCGTACCGCACGCGTGGGCGCCCCGAGCGCGCCCACCTGCTCCCTAGCACTCGATGACGTTAACGGCGAGGCCGCCGCGGGCGGTTTCCTTGTACTTGATCTTCATGTCGGCGCCGGTCTCGCGCATCGTCTTGATCGCCTTGTCCAGCGACACCTTGTGCTCGCCGTCACCGCGGATTGCCATCCGCGCAGCCGTGATCGCCTTGACCGCGCCGATCGCGTTCCGCTCGATGCACGGGATCTGCACCAGGCCGCCGACCGGGTCACAGGTCAGGCCGAGGTTGTGCTCCACCCCGATCTCGGCGGCGTTCTCCACCTGGCTCGGCGTGCCGCCCAGTACCTCGGCCAGGCCGGCCGCCGCCATCGAGCACGCCGAGCCGACCTCACCCTGGCAGCCGACCTCGGCTCCGGAAATGGACGCGTTCTCCTTGAGCAGCGAGCCGATCGCGCCCGCCGTGAGAAGGAAGCGGATCACCCCGGCGTTGTCGGCTCCCGGCACGAACCGGGTGTAGTAATGCAGCACGGACGGCACGATGCCGGCCGCCCCGTTGGTCGGCGCGGTGACAACTCGCCCGCCTGCCGCGTTCTCCTCGTTCACCGCCAGGGCGTAGAGCGTGACCCACTCCATCGCGTAAAGCGGGTCGGAGGTGTCACCCGCCTGCTCGAGACTCTCGCGCAGCGCCCTGGCCCGCCGCCGGACCTTCAGCCCGCCGGGCAGCACTCCGCCGGTCGAGCAGCCACGAGCGACGCACTCCTGCATGACCGACCAGATTCGCAGCAGCCCGGACTCCACCTCGGCCTTGTCCCTGCGGACCAGTTCGTTCGCCAGCATGATGCCGCTGACTGGCAGCCCGGTACGGCCGCAGGCAGCGAGCAACTCAGCCGCGCTCCCGAACGGGTAGGGCACCGGCGTCGGGTCTGCCACGATCGCCGGGCGGCCTGCCTCGTCCTCGCCCAGCACGAAGCCGCCGCCGACCGAGTAGTAAGTGCGCTCCGACAACAGCGACCCGGCAGCGTCCAGCGCCGCGAACCGCATGCCGTTGGAGTGGAATTCCAGCCGCTTACGGCGATGCAGGACGATGTCGTCATCGACGTTGAACCGGATCTGCTGGCGGTCGAGCAGCGCCAGCTCACCGGTGGTCCGCAGCCGCGCGACTAGCGGCTGCGCCGCGGCGGGATCGGTGGTTTCCGGCTGCTCGCCGGACAGGCCGAGGACGATGGCCGTCACGCTCCCGTGCCCGTGCCCGGTCGCGCCGAGCGAGCCGAACAATTCGGCCCTGACGCCCCGCACCTGACCGAGCAGCGCATCTTGCTCCAGCGAGTTGGCGAACATGTATGCGGCCCGCATCGGGCCGACGGTGTGCGAACTCGACGGGCCGATACCGATCTTGAAGAGATCGAAGACGCTGACCGTCATCGGGTCACTCCCTGGTCTGGGACGACGTTGTCCAGGTGGATGAGGCCGGCGCCGGGGTCCGGCGCTAATCCTTAATCTTCGTACCTGCCGGGTCATAGGGCGGCCGCAGTCCCACGGTCGCGCTGGTGAGAGTTCCGCCAATGTTGACTTCGTACCGGCCGGCCCGGATGAAGTCGGCCGTGACCGCTTCGCCGGCCGGATCGCGCAGGTAGGCAAGTCCGACCGCGGCGCCGAGGGTCTCCCCCCAGGCTGCCGAGGTTAGCTGCCCGGCCGGCTCACCATTGCGCAGCAGTAGCTCGCCGCCCCACATCATGGCATCGGGGTCGGCGAGAACCACCGAGACCAGCCGCCGCTGCGCCCCGGCTGCCCTCGCCTTCTCCACGGCCTCCCGGCCGAGGAATCCGACGGCGCCGCCGAGCTTGCAGGCGAAGGTGAGCCCCGCCTCGACCGGGTTGTACTCCGGGGTCAGCTCGCGGCCGAACGCCCGGTAGGCCTTCTCCAGCCGGAGCGACTCGATCGCATAGTAACCAGCGTTGAGGATACCCAGGTCCGCTCCGGCCGCCATCAGGTCCTGGTACACGCCCGCCGCGAACTCGGCCGGGACGTACAGTTCCCAGCCCAGCTCGCCGACATAGGTGATCCGGGTGGCCCGCACCGTCGAGTAGCCGAGGTCGATGAGCGCGCTGGTGCCGAACGGGAAGCCTGCCCCGCTCAGGTCCGCCCGGCTGAGCCGCGCGAGAAGCTGCCTGGATGCCGGGCCCATCACGCCGTACACGGCATAGGCCGAGGTGACGTCGGTGAGCGTGGCGCGGTTGCCGGGCGGCAGGTGCCTGCGGATGTGATCGGCGTCACGCTCGGTCGCTGCCGCACTCGCGACGAGCAAGTACTCCGTCGCCGACAACCGGGTGACAGTGATGTCCGACTCGTAGGTACCGCGGTCGTTCAGCATTCCGGTGTAGACGGTGCGGCCGGGCTGGACGGCAACGTCGTTGGTGCACAACCACTGCAGCGCCGCGCTGGCATCCTCGCCGCTGACCAGGTACTTGGAGAACGAGGTCTGGTCGAACACAGCCACCCGCTGCCGGGTGGCCAATTGCTCGGCGGAGGACCAGGGCTGCCAGTTCTGCTTGTCCCAGGAGTAGTCGATCACCGGCTGCTGGCCAGGCGGGGCGAAAAAGTTGGGCCGTTCCCAGCCCATCTTGGAGCCGAAGCAGGCGTTGGCAGCACGGAGCATCTCGTGCGCCGGGGACCGGCGGAACGGCCGTGCCGTCTGGAGTTCCCGGTTCGGCCATCCGATCGCGTAGTGCAGGCCAAGCACTTCACCGACCCGGTCGCGGAGCCAGCGGGAGTTGCCGTTGAACGCGGCGAACCGGCGGATGTCAACCGCCGTCAGGTCACCGTCCGGTTGCCCGTCGACTATCCACTGGGCGAGCGCGAGCCCGGCACCGCCGGCCGATGCGATGCCGACCGAGTTGAAACCTGCCCCGACGAAGAACCCGGCCAGCCCGGCCGCCTCGCCGAGGATGAACTGGTTGTCCGGAGTGAAGCTCTCCGGACCGTTGTAGAACTTGCGGATGCCGACTTGCTCCAGCGCCGGGAGCCGGTGCAGCGCGCTGTCCATCAGCACGGCGAAGTGCTCCCAGTCCTCGCCGAGCAGCTGGAACTCGAACGGGTAGGGCAGGTCCTCCGGCGACACCCACGGCTTGGCCTGCGGCTCGAAGCCG
Organism: Actinomycetes bacterium; assembly: GCA_021792405.1. Lineage (GTDB taxonomy): Bacteria > Actinomycetota > Actinomycetes > Streptosporangiales > Streptosporangiaceae > JAJYUU01. The sequence continues at coordinate 11,050 of JAJYUU010000068.1, read as the reverse complement.
CCGACTACCAGGCCGCCGACCTCTTCCTTGAAGTAGGTGTAACCATCCGGATCGCGCAGCACCGGCAGGTCCGGGCGCACGCCGTCGATCTGCTCGGTCACCACGTAAAAGTGCTCTGCTGAATGCAGCGGCACCGTTATCCCGGCCATGGCACCGACCTGCTTGGCCCACTGGCCGGCGCAGTTCACCACCACCTCGGCCTGGACGTCACCGTGGTCGGTGCGTACGCCGCTCACCCGGCCGCCGCTGACGGTGACCCCCGTCACGCGAACCCGCTCGCGGATGGCGACCCCGCGCTGCCGGGCACCGCGGGCAAGCGCCGCGGTGAGATCGACGGGGTTGGCCCTGCCGTCACCGGGCAGCCAGATCGCGCCGGCCAGATCGGCGGTATTGAGCATCGGGTACCTGGCGGCTGCCTGAGCCGGGCTGAGCAGCTCACAGTCGATGCCGTACGCCTGCGCCGTCGCGGCAGTCCGCCGCAGGGCCGTCATCCGGTCCGCCGTCCGCGCCACGGTCACGCCGCCGCACCGGCGGAACCCGGTAGCCTGGCCGGTCTCTGCCTCGAGCCGCTCGTACAGCTCAGTGGAGTACTGAACTAGCCGCGTCCCGGCCTCGGACGCGCGCAGCTGCCCGACCAGGCCTGCCGCATGCCAGGTTGTCCCGCACGACAGCTGGCCCTGCTCGAGCAGCAACACGTCGGTCCAGCCCGCTGCGGCCAGGTGATAGGCCACGCTGGCGCCGATCACGCCACCGCCGATAATCACGACCCGGGCGCGGTCCGGCAGTGCCGCGCCGGTACCGCCAGTGCCGACGCCGGCCGTGCCGGACGGGCTGCCCGCGCTGTCCGTGCTGCCCGGACCATTCGTCGCCATCGTTCCCGTCCTCGTCAATCCTCGCACTGCACGTCATCGAGCAGGCGGCCGAACGCGGGGCTGGTAAAGCCGGCCGCGGCGACCTCGAAGCGCTCCATCGCCCAGGACCAGAAGTCGAAGTCGAGCTCGCTGGTTCCGTGCTGGATGGCCCCCCAGAGCGTCCAGCCATACCGGGATACCAGGTTGAACAGCTTCGCCCTGGCGATCCTGCTGCGTCGCGGCCTGCGGTAGTAGGCAGTCACCAGCGCGGCCAGCGCATCGGCGTCCAGGCCGCACTCGCCGGCGATATTGCCGAGCTCGAAGCACGGGTCGTTGTTGCCCGAGTACTCGTAGTCGATGATCCATATCCGCGAGCCGTCGTCGATGAAGTTGGCGGCCAGCAAGTCATTGTTACAAGGGACAGTGCCCTCGGCCCGGACGGCGAGCGCGTCGCGTGCGGCGCTGAACGCCGGGCCTAGTTCGTCGTAGCCGGCCGGCAGCGCCAGGCCGTGGCGGCGGACGGTCATGCGGTAGGCGGCCTGCACCTCGAACATGTCGAAGTCGCCGGCAAACCGGTCGGCGCCGTGCAGGGTGGCACAGACGTCAGCGATCCTGGCCAGGGTGGCCGGCTGCGCCACGTCGGCGCTGGTCAGCGTCCTGCCCTCGATGAATCCGAGCACGAGCAGGCGATCAGCCGGCCGGTACTCGATCACCGGCGCACCGACGCCGGCCGACGCCGCGATCAGCGAGTTCCGGTACTCGCGCTCGCGGTCAATGCACAGCAGTTCGCCGCCGTCGGAGAACAGCCGTGCGACATAGACGCCATCGGGCGTCGTTACCTTGAAGTTCTGGTTGGTCAGGCCGCCGGGCAGCGGAGTGACCTGGCGGGGCGCCCCGGCCAGGCTCGGCGCTCGCGCCAGTATCGCTGCCGGGTCCAGGCTCCGGGCTGGCTGGCGGGTGACTGGCTGGCGGGGGTTGGCCACCCTCGCACCTTAAGCGGGATCGACGCAAAGGTCTAGACGGAAAGTCGGCCAAAAGCACTTAGGGTCTGGACAGTTTGCCACGGCACGCCCTACGCTCCTGCCACTGAGTTACGCAGGTCACAATGTCCGCCCCGCAACGTTCCCCCGCAACGTTCAGCCCGTGGCAGCGGTCCCCCGCGGCAGCGGTCTGGCCAGCCCGGCCAGTAAGCCAGACGAACAGGAGCCCTCGTGAGCGCAACCGGAGAGGTCACCAGCGATCATGACCGCGATGCTGCTGACCTGGCGAGGTTTGGCTATCGCCAGGAACTGAAGCGCTCGCTCGGCACGTTCAGCTCGTTTGCGGTGGCCTTCAGCTACATCTCGCCGTCGACGGGCATCTTCACGCTGTTCGCACTCGGGCTGACCACGATCGGCGGCGTGTTCATCTGGACCTGGCCGGTGGTCGCGCTCGGCCAGTTCATCATCGCGCTGAACTTCGCCGAAGTGACCAGCCACTTCCCGCTTGCGGGCTCGGTGTTCCAGTGGTCGAAGTACATGGCCAACCGGGCCTACTCGTGGTTCACCGGCTGGATCTACCTGTTCGCCGGCATCCTGACCGTCACCGCCGTGGTCGCGACACTGCCGCTCGCGCTGGTCCCGGCCCTCAACGGGCTCGGCTGGCACTCACTCAATCTCACCTTGCACACCGAGCTTGTCGTCGCGCTGATCACGCTGGTGGTGATCACTGTGCTGAACATCTACGGAGTGAAGCTGGTCGCGATCATCAACAACACGGGCGTGCTCTTCGAGATCCTCGGCATGTTCGTGTTCGCGCTGATCCTGATCATCTTCCACGACCACCAGCACTTCCACGTGATCACCAACAGCGGCGGGCTGCACGTCGGGGCGAACACCTTCCTGATCGCGATGTTCATGTCACTGTTCGTGATCTACGGCTTCGACACCGCTTCGACATTGGCAGAGGAGACCCGCGACCCGCGGCGGGCCGCGCCCAAGGCCGTCCTGTTCGCCGTGATCGGCGCGTTCATCATCGGCGGCGTGTTCCTGCTCGGCTGCCTGATGGCGATCCCCAACATGCATCAGGCGATCACCGGGAACGCGGGCTTCGGCTGGAGCCCGGCCAACATCATCGAGGCCAACTTCTCCTCAGCCTTCGCAACGCTCTACCTGTTCGTCGTGTCGGCGGCGATCTTCGTCTGCTGCCTGTCGATCATGGCGGCGACCATCCGGCTGACGTTCGGGATGGCGCGCGACAACCAGCTGCCATTCTCCAAGCCGCTCGCCAGGGTCTCGCCGGGCCTGCACACGCCGGTCTGGACCTGCGTCGCCGTGGCTGTGCTGGCGGCCGTGCCGTTCATCCAGTTCTCGGGAGCCGGCACGATCGCGATCGCCGCGACGGCGATGATCTACCTGAGCTACTTCCTCGGCAACCTGGCGATCCTGCGAGACCGGCTGAGGGGCTGGCCGCGCACCAGCGCGCCGTTCCGCCTCGGCGGCTGGGGCCTGGTCGTCAACATCATCGGCCTGATCTACGGCGGCGCGATGCTCGTCAACTTCGCCTGGCCGAGGATCCAGAGCAACCCGACGCCGAAACAGAGCGGCGTGCTCAACTTCCACATCGGGTTCCTGAACGGCATCCCGATCCTGTGGACGGTGTTCGTCTTCATCCTCCTCGTGGGCGCGCTCTACTACCTGATCACCGGCCGGCGTAAGGAGTTCGCGCCGGTGACAGCGCCCGCCGACGAGCCAGTGCCGGCCGGCGGGGCGGCCTAGCCGCCTGCCAGGACCCGGATGGCGTGCCGTAGCGCAGCGACCGGCCGCGCAGGCCGGCTGACGGCGGGGAGGGCGGCACGCCATCCGCCAGGCGGCAGCACGCCAGGCGGCAGACCGCAGCGGCCGCGTGGCAGCTGCGGTCCGCCGGGTAGGAGAAACTGGGGAACATGCAGCGACGGCAGCACTCCTGGCGCGACTCGACCGTGGCCAGGATCGCAACGCTGCCGCGCAAGCCGCCGATGATCGTCAGGGAGTCGGGGCTTACCGCGCATGCCCAGATCGAGGACTGGCTTGCCGACGCGATCGCGGTCGGTCACCTGACCCCCGGTGACCGGCTGCCGACCGAGCACGACCTGGCCGCCTGGCTCGGGGTGAGCCGGATGACGCTGCGGCAGGCACTCGGCGAACTGGCTCAGCGTGGCCTGGTGACGAGGACGGTGGGGCGCGGCGGCGGCACATTCGTCGCCGAGCCCAAGCTCGAGCAGGACCTGACCACGCTGGCGGGCTTCTCCGAGCAGCTGCGCCGGCACGGCAAGGTCGCCGGAGCCCGGGTGCTCGCCGCGGCCCGGATCCCGGCGAGTTCGTCCGCCGCGGCCGCACTCAAGCTGTCCGAGGGCGATCCGGTGCATGACGTCCGGCGAATCAGGTTTGCCGACGGGCGCCCGATCGTGATCGAGCATTCGCAGTTTCCCGCCGGCCTGTTTCCCGGCCTGCTGGACTGCCGTCTCGACGGTTCGCTGTACGACCTGCTGGCCGACAACTACGGGCAACGGCCGCACCGCGCCAGGGAGTCATTGGAGCCGGTGATTGCCGGCGTCCGCGAAGCCGAGGCGCTCGACATCGCCGAGGGCGCGCCGCTGATGCTGGTGGAACGCACCGCTTACTCGCTGGCTGGACAGCCGCTTGAGTACGCCCGCGATCTGTTCCGCGGCGACCGGACCAGGGTCGTGGTCTGGACATCCGAGCTTGGCGGCGAGCTCTAGCAGGTCACGAAGGCGGCCGGCGACGTCGGCGCGCAGGCTGGTGACAGGCCGTCCGCAGGGCGGTAGCGTCCGGTGCCATGACAGTCAAACTCGTAGTCCTGTACACCCAGCCGGCCGACCCAGCCGCTTTCGATGAGCACTACCTCGGAGTGCACATGCCGCTCGCCATGAAAATCCCTGGCCTGCAGCGCGCCGAGACCGGGAAGGTGGCTGCCGTGCTCGATGGCGGCGAGCAGACCTACTACCGGGTTGCCGAGCTTTACTTCGCCGACCAGGCGAGCATGGAGGCCGCGTTCGGATCGGCCGAAGGCGCGGCGACGGCGCAGGACTACGCGCAGATCGCGCCGCCAGGCTCGCGGATGCTCGTCGAAGTACTCGACGACTGAGGCTCAGCCCGACCCGGCCGGTCGCGCGGCGGGAATCACCTCGAAGCTGATCGGCTCGAGCCCGGTGATCTCCCACCGCCCTTCGCCGATTGCCACGCTGAGCCTGGACTTGCCGACCCGTACCCCGCTGACCCGCAGCGGCAGATACCGGTCAGGGATCTCCGGCGCGCACCAGAGTTGCCCGCCGCCGACGTCCGGAGCGAGCCGAAGCAAGCTGTGCAGCAGCAGCAGCGGCGCCCCGGCCGCCCAGGCCTGCGGCGAGCACGACGTCGGGTAGGGCACCGGGCTGGCGAACTCGTCCCGGCTGAAGCCGCAGAACAACTCGGGCAGCCGGTAGCCGAACGTCGCCGACGCGTCGATGATCGCGCTGGTAACCCGCTGCGCGTGCTCGACGTAGCCGTAGCGCATCAGCCCGGCCGCGCAGATGGCGTTGTCGTGTGGCCAGACTGAGCCGTTGTGATAGCTCATCGGGTTGTACGACCCCATCGAGCTGGCCAGCGTCCGGATGCCCCAGCCACTGAACATCTCGGCGGACATCAGCTGCCTGGCAACCGACGACGCCTTCTCCTTGTCGGCGATGCCGGTCCACAGGCAATGGCCGATGTTCGAGGTGAGCGAGTCGATAGGCCTCTTGGCGGCATCCAGCCCGACCGCGTACCAGCCATGGTCGGGCAGCCAGAACTGGTCGTTGAAGGCACGCTTCAGCTGCTTGGCCTTCTTGCGCCAGGCGGCAGCGCCGCTCTCGTCGCCGGCTCGCCTGGCGAGCTGCGCCCTGGCCCGGTAGGCAGCGTAGACGTAAGCCTGTACCTCGGCCAGCGCGATCGGCGCCTCGGCGATCGTCCCGTCGGCGAAGCTGATCGCGTCGAAGGAATCCTTCCAGCCCTGGTTGACCAGCCCGTGGCCGGTCTTGCGGCAATACTCGACGAAACCGTCGCCGTCGGCGTCGCCGAACTGCTGGATCCAGTCGAGTGCACGGTCGGCATGCGGCAGCAGGCTGGCGATCGCGTTGTCCTTGCCGCCCCACCGCTGCAGCTCACCGAGCAGCATGACGAACAGCGGCGTCGCGTCGGCGCTGCCGAAGTAGGCGCTGCGGCCGCCGAGCGCGAACGACGCGGCCGGGCCGAAGCGCACCTCGTGCAGTATCTTGCCCGGCTCCTCCTCGGACGCGGCATCGATCTCCTTCCCCTGCCATGCGGCCAGGGTGCGGAGAGTGCCGAGCGCGAGTCCGGGATCCCAGGGCAGCAGCATCCATGCGGTCAGCATCGAGTCGCGGCCGAACAAGGCCATGAACCAGGGCGCGCCCGCCGCCACTACCGGCCAGCGCGGGTGGTCGGGGTCGAAGATGCGCAGCGCGCCGAGGTCCTCGACGCTGCGGCCGAGCACCTCGGACAGGTTCCGGTCCGGAGTGCGGACCTGCGGGCCGCGCTGCCGCCACTTGCGCAGCCGCTTGGCCGGCAGGGTGCGGTCGACCGCCTGGCCGCGCGGATGGCGCAGCTTCATCGCCACGCCATCGTCGACCGGGACGACCTCGATGCTGACGGTCAGCTCGGAGTGCCCGGACACCGACAGCCGCCAGGCCAGGCCGCCGTCACCGGTCACCGACGGGTTCTGGTCGCCGGTAATCCTCAGCTCCTGCCGGCGCTCCCGCCGGCCGCTGGTGATGACGAGCCCGGCATCCTCCAGCGCCGTGCTCGCCACCGCGCGGGGCTTCGCCCGGCCCTTGACCTCGAACAGATCGGCAAAGTCGGCTTCCGCGACGAGCAGCAGCCGGAAGCGCCTGGCCTTGCCCGAGGTGTTGCGCAGCGTGATGTCCTCGCGCATGCCATCGCCGACGTAGCGCCGCCGGATCACCAGCAGCGTGCTGTCCGCGACGCCGCCGCGCGGCGGCATCCGGCCGAGGAACGACGCGGCGTAGGGCTCGGCATGCTGCACCGACAGCGGCTGGGGCTCGATCCCGTCGACGGTCAACTCGAAGCGCGAGAGCATCCGGGTGTCCCGCACGAACAGGCCTTGCGAGCGATCCGGCAGGATGTCGCCGCCTGGCTCGCTGATGCAGAAGGTGGATCCCTCGATCAGGGTTACCGGACTGCACGCGGCACCCTGGCCCGGCGGCAAGTCGCCGGACGACCACGGCTCGGTCACCTTAGCGTCGTCCCGATCGTGAGCGTCGTCCCGATCGTGCGCCAGGTCCTCAGCCCGCCGCCCCTGCCCTCGGCAGCTGGCGCGGCCGGCCGGCCGGAGCGGCAGGGCGGGAACGCGGCCCGGCCGCACGCGGTTTGCTGACCGCGCGCAGCCGGGCGAGTCGCGCCGAGCGGCTTAGGCGCTGATGAGACCGCGGCTAGCGGCCGGGATCCGGCGCATGAGGCCGGACTCCCGCTCCAGCACCCGGCGATACAGGCGCTCGTGGTCGCGCGCCATCCGTTGCAGCGAGAACCGCTGCTCGGCCGCGCGGCGGCACAGGTTACGGTCGATCTCGGCCACCCGGTCAACTGCGCTGATCATCTCCCCCTCGTCGCGGCAGAGATACCCGGTCCTGCCCGGATCAATGATCTCCGGCGCCGCCCCGTTAGGGAAGGCAAGCACCGGGGTGGCGCACGCGAGCGCCTCGGCCATGACCAGGCCGAATGGCTCACGCCAGGTAATCGGGTTGAGCAGCGCGTCGGCGTGCCGGAGCAGGTCGATCCGGCGGTCGAGCGGCATCTCCGACGGCACTTCGTCATCCGGGTCGAGCAGCGGCCTGACCTCTGACTCGAAATAGCTGATCTCGTTGTCCTCGCGCATCTTGACCGACAGGTAAAGGCGCTTGCCGGCCTTCTTGGCGATCCGGACGGCGTGGTGCACGCCCTTGTCCGGGGACATCCGGCCGACGAACATCAGGTAGCCCCCGCCGCCGGGGCCGGTGGCGTAGACGTCCAGGTCGATGCCGTGATGGATGACGCCGGCGATCGGGACGCCGCCGTAGGCCTGGGCCTGGCGCGCCTGCGAGCGCGAGATGGCGACCAGGGCCGAGTACTTGGCGATCTGCGCCAGTATCGGGTGCGTCTCGCCGTTAAACGGGCCGTGATTGGTGTGCACCACGGGCGGTCGGCGCATGCCGCGCAGGCCGGCGATGAGCGGGCCGAGGAAGGTGTGGTCGTGGATGACGTCCATGTCCGCCAGCGACTCGTAGGCGGCTAGCACGTGCGCGGTTTCCGGGACGGTAACGCCGATTGGCGCGATCGCCTTGGGGTACAGGAAGTCGGTTGGCACCGGGCACTGCGATTCGCCCACCGTGAAGAGCCGGACCTCGTGACCGAGATCCTGCAGTCCCCTGGCGAGGTTGCCGATGACGACCTCGGTTCCGCCGTAGGCGGGCGGCGGTACTGGGACCCAGGGCGGGGCAATCAGGCCGATCCGCATCTGCACTGCCTCCTCGTGTCAAACCGCGTGACCATCACGCTCCGCCAGGCCAGGCAGCAGGCGCCCGGCCTGACGTTGGTGGACGCGCAGCCGGCACTCGCGCCGGATGGACGGGAACGCCCGGTTGGCGGTCCGCGACGTGGCGCGGGCACACGGCGGCACGGGGAGTTGGTCCGGTTGTGCCGGTCATGTGACCAGTTCCGGCTCCCATTACCTTGCGCGCCCGCGGGGAGGCGACATGGTTATAGGCAAGGACCAATTACCTTGCGTTAAGAGCCGATAACCGAATGCAATCTTCCCTCGGGAAAGGCGCGGCAAACGTTACGCAGGCCCCGACCATGATCATTTCGATGCGCCGGCCAGCGACCGGCGCGCAGTGGCAGGTCAAGCGGCATAATCACGTCAATGACCGGCAAACTGCGTGCCGGTAAAGCTGCCCGGCGGGGGTAGGTTTGCCGTTGTGACCGACGCTGCCGGGCAAGCCGCGGAGAACCCGCCCGTCGCGCAGGCCAGCACCAGCCGATTGTCGCCCGGCCGGGCGGCGGTGGCCGGGCTGCGCCAGCCGATCGTGGCCATTCTGCTGCTTATTGCCCTCTTTACCGCCGTAAGCGGCAAGCCGCTTGATGGTTTCCTCATGCTCGCGGTGGCTACCCTGCTGATCTTCGACGCGGCCCGAGCCCGGCGCCAGGGCACAGCAGAGGATGACGACGACGCCGCCGCCGGCCGGGTCGCCAGCGCTGCAGCGATGGCGTCGCCGGCCGCTCCGGCCAGCCGCCGCGCTCGCCAGCGCAGACTGCTGGCTCGCGCTGGATGGCTTACCGCCGGCGCGCTGTACTGCGGCGTAGTCGGATCGTTCCGCCGCTACTCCTGGCCGGCCACGGCGGCAGTGATAGCGCTCGGCTGCCTGATGATCGCCGTCGGCTGGCAGGGCCCGCTCCGCCGCAGGCCCGCACTGACCGGCGCGGCGCTGCGCCGGGCCTGGCTGTGGGCCGTCGTGCTGGTGAGCGGCGGCCTGCTCGAGCTCAGCTCACTGCTCCAGCAACCGCACCTCACCACCGACTCCTACGCGCATCCGACCATCAGCGCGCTGACCGACCCGCTGCTGGCTAGCTCCCCCGGCAGGTCCTTGGTCCTGGGCGGGTGGCTGGTCATCGGCTGGTTGCTGGTGGGCCGGTGAGCAGTCGCGACGCCACGATCATCGGCTACCTGGCAGTGCTGGCAGCCGGGATCACGCTGCAGGTGGCAGCGGTCCGCCGGCCCGGCCGGCTGCCGTCGCTCGGCCGGGTCCTGACGCACGTGATGCGGACCAGAACGGGCCGGGTCGGCGTCTTCGTCGCCTGGTCGTGGCTCGGCTTGCATTTCTTCGCCCGCTAACCGACCGCCATTCACCGGGCGGGCGCCGGCATTCCTGCCCTGCGCTTACCGGCATTCCGCAATTGTCAGCCGACCGCGGCCCGCCGCTGACCGTTGCGCTGCCCGGCCGGCCGCCGGGCCAGCACGACGCCAACCTAGGCCGCCGGGCCTTCCCCTGTCGGGCCCGGCGGCCCGGTCAGTGACGGAACCATCCGTCGGCCCCCTCTGCGGATCGGCAGCGTTCCTGCTGCTGATCTTCGGATGCGCTACGGACTGCACTGATACATGCGGTTCCGCACTTTCCGTTTCCTCAGCCAGCGGCGTATCAGCGGCCGGCGTACTGCATCCGGCTTGGGAAGGAGCCGACCGCCTGCCGCTGTTACGGCCAGCCGATCACAGAAGGGGACTCATGAACCCGACACACGGGGATGTCCGGGTCAGACGTCAGTTCGCGCCAGAACTCCGTCAGTTCACGCCGGAACTCCGCAAGGTCCGCGCACCAGGCCGATTACCATGCAGGTGGGTCCGCCGGTCTCGGAAAGGACGCACCATGCGCGACGACCCGTCAGTGGTTGCCCTGGTGAGAAGGGTTAGCGACGGCGACAAGGAGGCCTGGAACGAGATCGTCGAACGGTACTCCCCGCTGGTGTGGTCGATCTGCGCCCGCTACCAGCTGAGCCAGCCAGACATCGATGACGTCGCCCAGGGGGTGTGGCTCATGCTTTTGGAGAAGGTCCGCGGCCTGCGGGAGCCAGCGGCCCTGCCGGGCTGGCTGGCGACCACGACCAGGAACGAGTGCCTGCGGGTGCTGCGGACAGCGCGCAGGTACGCTCCGGACGGCCTGCCGGCCGACGACATGATGCCGCCGGGTCTCGCTACCAAGGCGATCGAGGAAGGCCTGCTCGAGGCGGAACTCGGGGCGGCCCTCCGCGCCGCTTTCGCCGAACTGCAGCCAGCCTGCCACAAGCTGCTGTCGCTGCTGATCAGCGATCCGCCGCCGGCTTACGCGGACGTCAGCAAGACCCTCGGCATCCCGGTTGGCAGCATCGGGCCGACGCGCGCCCGCTGCCTGGGCCAGCTGAGGAGATCGCCGCACCTGGCCGGCTTCCTGACCGAGCGGGCCGACGCGATCAAGATCAAGGAAACGGGGAGGTGAGCGCGGTGGGCACCAGCATGACCGATGAAGAGCTCCTGGAAGCGCTTCGGCGCGCCGTCATGGCCCGGCACGAGGTGCCAGCCGATTTCGTGGCGGCAGCCAGGGACGCCTTTGCCTGGCACGACATTGACGCCGAGCTTGCCCGGCTGACCTATGACTCGCATGC
>JAJYUU010000067.1:5031-28191 GCA_021792405.1 Actinomycetes bacterium | reverse complement strand
CTGCGGGCCTGCTTGCGGTTGCGTACGCCCTGGGTGTCCAGCGAACCGCGGATGATCTTGTAGCGCACGCCGGGCAGGTCGCGGACGCGCCCGCCGCGGACAAGCACGATGGAGTGCTCCTGCAGGTTGTGCCCGACGCCCGGAATGTAGGCGGTGACCTCGACCTTGCTGGTAAGCCTGACTCTGGCAACCTTGCGCAGGGCCGAGTTGGGCTTCTTTGGCGTGGTCGTGTAGACGCGCGTGCATACCCCGCGACGCTGCGGGCTGCCTTGCAACGCCGGAGTCTTGTTCTTGGCTACCTTGTCCTGCCGGCCCTTACGGACCAGCTGCTGGATCGTGGGCAACGCGTCTCCGTCTTCCTCTGCCGCGCGCCTGGTGGCGCGGTTCCTGTCTGTCGGTCTCCTGCTGACTGCCCGTGCTGGCTAGGCCAGCCGGCTGCCGCACCGGGTGATGCGGCCAGTCTGTTGTCCCGTCGCAAGCGACGGGCCGTATGCTCGGGCCGCGCAGAACGCGGCCAGGATGTCTCCGGACTGCTGGTCTCCCCGCCCGCTGCCTGCAGGTTTCCCGGCAGGCAGGCCACTCGCCGCCCCCCGCGGTCGGGTGTGTCGCGAAGCTCGCATCACACCCAGGCTCGAAACGAGCCAGATCCTGGGAGGGAGGTCTCGCTGCCCGCCTGGCCTCATGTATTCCAATGAGTACCGCTGCTCATCGGCACGGGCCGGACGGGACGGCGGTCACACAGGCAAGCACGCGCCCGTGAGGTACAGGCGCGAAGAACCACAATACCTAAGGCCCGCCGCGCTGGTCAAAACGGGCCGACTTCCAGCACTCCGCAGGAACCAGGCTAGCGAGCCCGCGCCGCCACCGCAGGCGATTGCCGGCGCAGCTGCCCCGAGCCCTGGGCCCTGAGCCCGCCCGAAGCTGAGCTAGGCCGCCAGCCCCGAGGGTAGGAATCACGATGGGATGCCTGCGGACTAGCTAGTCCATGATCCCAGCGGGAGGCCCGGTTGCCCCTTATCGTCGGCACCTCAGGCTGGCAGTACCGCGACTGGCGCGGCAGCTTCTACCCGCCCGGAGTGCCGGTGTCGCGCTGGCTGCAGTACTACGCCGGGCACTTCGCTGCGGTCGAGAACGATGGCACCTTCTACCGGCTGGCCAGCCGCGATACCTTCGCCGGCTGGCGTGAGCGCACCCCGGCAGGCTTCGTCATGGCCATCAAGGCCAGCCGCTACCTCACCCACATCCGGCGGTTGCGGGACCCGGCGGAGCCAGTTGCACGGCTGCTGGGCGCTGCAGGCGGACTCGGCGACCATCTCGGCCCCATCCTGTTGCAACTCCCGCCGAACCTGAAAGCCGATCCCGCCCTGCTCGCCGAGTGCCTCCGGCAGTTCGCGGCGGAGTTCTCCCGGCTGCCAGGTTCCGCAACCGGGGACGACCGGATCTGCGTGGAGTTCCGGCATCCCTCCTGGCTGACCGGCGACGTCCGGGCCATCCTGGCCGAGCATGACGCCGCGCTCTGCTGGTCCGACCGGGGCGGCAGGCCGCTCGGACCGCTGTGGCGGACCGCCGGCTGGGGTTACGTCCGATTCCATGAGGGCGCCGCCCAGCCCTGGCCCCGGTACGGCCGGCAGTCACTCAAATCCTGGCTGAGCCGGATTGCTGATGCCTTTCCCCCCGAGGCCGACGTATTCGCCTTCTTTAACAACGATCAGCGCTGTGCCGCTCCCGCCGATGCCGCCGCCCTTTCCTCACTGGCCGATCGGGCCGGCTGGCCCGCACCCCGCCCCGTCCCCGCAGCGAGGGCCTGACCGGCAGCAACCGGGTGCGTTGGCGGCCCTGATGAGCGGGTGAGCTTGGCGGGTGCGGCCGCAGGCGTCACCGCTTCCCCGGCCACATTCCGAGCCTGCCGAACAACGCCACCAGCGCCGGCACCAGCAGCGTCCTGACGATGATCGCGTCGATGACGACGCCTGCCGCCATCGCTGCCGCAACTTCGCGGAACTGCGGTAGCGGGATCAGCGCAAGCAACCCGAAGCTAGCCGCGAGAGCGACCGCAGCAACGGTAATCGCGCGCGATGCCTGCGCACCAGCGACAGCTATGGCGTCACGCAGGGGACGGCGCCGCGCTTCCTCCCAGATTCGGCCAACCACGAAGACGTTGTAGTCCGCGCCGAGCGAGATCAGCAGCACCGCTACGGTGAATGGCACGTAATACACCAGGCCGTCGTATCCGAGCCGATCCTGAAACACCCAGACGGTCACGCCAAACGTGGCAAGAAGCGCCAGCACGCTAGCGGCAAGCAAGTACAGCGGCGCGAGCAGCGCCCGCAGGAAGATGGCCAGTAGCACGAACGTGACTGCGAGCATGAGCAACGCCAGCTCGCCAAGGCTAGCGGTAACCGAGTCGATGACCTCGCCGGCGGCCGCGGTCTCGCCGCCTACTTCCACGTGGACTCCGGAAAACCCAGCCGACGAGACGAGCCCGGGCAGATTCCGCTCCAGCGCTGCTACGTGATCCACGGCTGAGGCCCCGAGGGGATCTGTACGTTCGATGATGCCGAAGCGGGCGCCGTTGCCCGACTTAGCCAGCATCGGGTTCGGTATCGTCGCTGCCGCCGCCGAAGCGGCAGCGGCTCGCCTGACCAGCGCAGCCATCGTGACCGGACCGATGACGCCGGCTACGCCGGGCTGCCGTGCCAGAGAGGCCTGCAGCCGGGCGAGGCTGGCCGTATCGCGAGTCACGCCGGTGCCGAGGATCAGCACCTCGGTTGGCGCAACGATGCCGACCGCGAACCCTTTCCCTGCTGCAGCCTGCGCCTGGGCAGGCTGGGAGTCGCTCGGCAGCGCGCTGACGAGCGGTGCGCCTAGCCTCAGGCCGGTAGCGCCAACGGCGACGCCCAAGAGCACGAGCACGCAGGCAACGGCGATGACCAGCGAGACTGGCCGTGCCGCCGCGAACCTCGCGATCGCCTCGCGCACCCGCCACGGCGAACGCGGCGGCTCGGCCGGTGTTCTGCCCTCATCCTCCGCCCTGATGGCCTGCCGGGCAGCCTTCCTTGCCGCCCTGAACCAGCGCGGCCCCGGCCGGAACAGCGCGGTGCCGAAAATGCTGATGAGCGCGGGCGCCAGCGTCAGCGAGACCACCATCGCGGTCAGTACGGTCACCGCGAGCGCTGGCCCGAACGCCCCGATCAGCTGCAGCTTCGCAATGGCAAGTGACGCTGTGCCCGCCGCCACCAGAAGTCCGGCCGCCAGCACGATCGGCGCGAATTCGGCTGTCGTCAACCGGGCGGCCTGCAGCTTCGTGAGCCCTTCGGCGAGCCTGTTGCGCATCCCGGAGACGAAGAAGACCGAGTAATCGGTCGTCACCCCGAGCAAGAGCACGACCAGCACCGGCTCGACATCGGGCGGTAGCGCCACGTGCGCCTGATGCATGACCCACGCGACAATCCGCACGGCCAGCAGGAACGCGGTCGCGGCGCAGGCCAGTGTTACCAGCGGCGCGCCGAGCGCGAGAAAGGAGAATCCGGTGATCATCGCAATCACCAGGACGGTGGCCAGCTCCACCCAGACCAGGCGCTCGCTGATGATGACGCCCTGTTCATAGGTCGCGATCCCGGCGCCCGTTACACCAACCAGGTGGGCGTCGCTGCCGGAGGCGTACCGCCGGGCATAGCGCTCGCTGCCGGCCAGCTGCTGCGCCGCTGACGCCGAAGGCCGAAAGTACAGGTAGGTCAGCACGGTCGTCGACCGCTCGCGCGAGCTAGGGAAGATCCCGCCGGTGTTCGGGATCGGCAGTGCGCCGATGACGTCGTCCACCGGGCCGCCCGCGGGCCGTCCGGCGTCGAGGTTTACTGCGTTGCGGACGGCGGCTGCCTGGACCGAGGCAGGCAGCCCGGTCGCGGCGCGCTGGACGACGATTGCCTGCGCGTCCAGTGGTGCGCCGAAGAGCCTGGTGGCCGTGTACTCGGCACGCACCGCCGGCGAGCCGGGCGGGACGAGACTGGCCACGCTGCTGGACGGGGACAGCCCCGGCAGGTATGCCACTACCGCAACGACCGCCGCTATCCAGCCCGCCACGATGACAAAGCGGAGCGACACCACAAGCGCGGCATAGGCCCTCGCGAGCCTGCCCGTGGCCGCCTGCGGCGACTTGGTCATGACAGCAGCTCTTACCGCGGATCAACTCGCCCAAACGCCGCGCCAGGATAGCGAAACGGCGCCGCAGCCTCGCGGCCGCGGCGCCGTTCCCAGACGACCCGTTATCGCACCTACCTGTTGTAGGCGCCGAAGTCGTACTCCTCGAGCGGGATGGCCTGCCCGGAGACCTGGCCGAAGGAGTAATCGGCCGACGTGTCGTAGGAGGTCGGCGGGTAGACCGCCGCCTTGGCCGCGTCCGTCGGCTCGACCCGCAGGCCGCGGTAGCGCTGCATGCCGGTGCCAGCCGGGATCAGCTTGCCGATGATGACGTTCTCCTTCAGGCCGACCAGCGAGTCGGACCGGGCGTGGATCGCCGCGTCGGTGAGGACCCTGGTGGTCTCCTGGAAGGAGGCCGCCGACAGCCACGACTCGGTCGCCAGCGAGGCCTTGGTGATGCCCATGAGCACCGGCCGGCCCGATGCCGACGTGCCGCCCGCCTCGACCACGGCGCGGTTGACCTCCTCGAACTTAGGCCGTTCGACGAGCTCCCCTGGCAGCAGTTCGGTGTCGCCGGACTCCAGCACGTTCACCCGCTTGAGCATCTGCCGGATGATGATCTCGATGTGCTTGTCGTGGATCGACACGCCCTGAGACCGGTAGACCTCCTGCACCTCGTGCACCAGGTGCAGCTGCACCTCGCGCGAGCCCAGGATGCGCAGCACCTCATGCGGGTTGACCGCGCCGGCGATCAGCTGCTGGCCGACCGTGACGTGGTCACGGTCGCCGACCAGCAGCCTGGCGCGCATCGAGACCTGATAGGCCACTTCGTCCGAGCCGTCGTCCGGCACGATGACGATCTTGCGTGCCTTGTCCTGCTCGTCGACCCTGACGGTGCCCTCGACCTCGCTGATCGGCGCCAGGCCCTTGGGAATCCTGGCCTCGAACAGCTCCTGGATACGCGGCAGGCCGTGGGTGATGTCCAGGCCGGCCACGCCGCCAGTGTGGAAGGTACGCATCGTCAGCTGGGTGCCGGGCTCGCCGATCGACTGGGCGGCGATGATGCCCACCGCCTCGCCGACGTCGACCCGCTTGCCGGTGGCCAGCGAGCGGCCGTAGCACTTGCCGCAGACGCCCACCTTCGCCTGGCATACCAGCACCGAGTAGGTCCGCACCGACTCGACGCCGGCGTTGGCCAGCATGTCGATCATGGCCTCGGTCAGGTCCGTCTCGGCGGCGACCAGCACCGTGCCGTCCGGACCGGTCACGTCCTCGGCCACAGTCCGTCCGGTGCCGGTGTTCTCGATGTTCGGCAGCTTCCGGACGGTGCCGTCCGTGCCCCTCTCACCGATCCGCATCGGCAGCGACCGGTCGGTGCCGCAGTCCTCCTCGCGCACGATGACGTCCTGCGCCACGTCCACCAGACGCCGGGTGAGGTAACCGGAGTCTGCGGTGCGCAGCGCGGTGTCGGCAAGGCCCTTGCGGGCGCCGTGCGTCGAGATGAAGTACTCGACCACCGACAGGCCCTCGCGGAAGCTGGACTTGATCGGCCGCGGGATCGTCTCGCCCTTGGGGTTCGACACCAGGCCTCGCATGCCGGCGATCTGCCTGATCTGCATCAAGTTGCCGCGCGCGCCAGAGTTGACCATCATCCAGACCGGGTTGGTCTCGGGGAAGGCCTTCTCCATGTCCTGGGCCACATCGGCGGTCGCGTGCGTCCAGATCTCGATGAGCTCCTGGCGCCGCTCGTCGTCGGTGATAAGGCCGCGCTCGTACTCGCGCTGCACCTTGTCGGCCCGCTTCTCGTAGGTGTCCAGGATCTCCCGCTTGTTCGGCGGCGCAGCCACGTCCTCGATCGAGATCGTGACTCCGGACCTGGTCGCCCAGTGGAATCCGGCATCCTTCAGCGCGTCGAGCGCCGCGGCCACCTCGACCTTGGGGTAGGTCTCGGCCAGTTCGTTCACGATCGTGGACAGCTGCTTCTTGCCGACCTCGAAGTTGACGAACGGGTAGTCGGCCGGGAGGGTCTCGTTCAGCAGGCACCGGCCGAGCGTGGTCTCCAGCCGCAGCGGCCGGCCGGGCTCCCAGCCGTCGGGCGGCGTGAAGTCGCGCGGCGGGGTGACGTCTGGCAGCCGGATCTGGATCTTGGCCTGCAGGTCAAGCTCGTCCCGGTCGTACGCCATGAGCGCCTCGGCCAGGCTGCCGAACACCCTGCCCTCGCCGGGAGCTCCCGCCTTGTCCCTGGTCAGCCAGTAGATTCCGATGACCATGTCCTGAGTCGGCATGGTCACCGGCTTGCCGTCGGCCGGCTTGAGGATGTTGTTGGTGGACAGCATCAGGATCCGCGCCTCGGCCTGCGCCTCGGCGGACAGCGGCACGTGCACGGCCATCTGGTCACCGTCGAAGTCCGCGTTGAAGGCAGTGCAGACCAGCGGGTGGATCTGGATGGCCTTGCCCTCGACCAGTTGCGGCTCGAAGGCCTGAATGCCGAGGCGGTGCAGGGTCGGCGCACGGTTCAGCAGCACCGGGTGCTCGGTGATGACTTCTTCGAGCACGTCCCAGACCACCGGCCTGGCCCGCTCCACCATCCGCTTGGCCGACTTGATGTTCTGCGCATGGTTCAGGTCGACGAGCCGCTTCATCACGAATGGCTTGAAGAGCTCGACCGCCATCTCCTTCGGCAGGCCGCACTGGTGCAGCTTGAGCTGGGGGCCGACCACGATGACCGAGCGACCCGAGTAGTCCACGCGCTTGCCGAGCAGGTTCTGGCGGAACCGGCCCTGCTTGCCCTTGAGCATGTCGGACAGCGACTTCAGCGGCCTGTTGCCAGGCCCGGTGACCGGGCGGCCGCGGCGGCCGTTGTCGAACAGCGAGTCCACGGCCTCCTGCAGCATCCGCTTCTCGTTGTTGACGATGATCTCGGGCGCGCCAAGGTCGAGCAGCCTCTTCAGCCGGTTGTTCCGGTTGATAACCCGGCGGTACAGGTCGTTCAGGTCGGAGGTGGCGAACCGGCCGCCATCCAGCTGAACCATCGGCCGCAGGTCCGGCGGGATCACCGGGATGCAGTCGAGCACCATGCCGAGCGGGCTGTTGGAGGTGTTCAGGAACGCGGACACGACCTTCAGCCGCTTGAGCGCCCTGGCCTTGCGCTGGCCCTTGCCGGAGCGGATGATCTCCCGCAGGTTGGCGGCCTCGGCCTCCAGGTCAAAGCTGCCGACCCGCTCCTGGATTGCCTGCGCGCCCATGCCGCCGCGGAAGTAGCGGCCGAACCGGTCGCGCATCTCGCGGTAGAGAAGCTCGTCGCCCTCCAGGTCCTGGACCTTCAGGTTGCGGAAGCGGCTCCAGACCTCCTCGATCCGGTCGATCTCCCGCTGCGCGCGATCCCGGATCTGCTTGCACTCGCGGTCGGCAGCCTCCCGGACCTTACGGCGCGCGTCGCCCTTGGCGCCTTGCGCCTCAAGCTCGGCCAGGTCCTTCTCTAGCTTCGCCTGGCGGGCCTCGACGTCAGCGTCGCGCCGCTGCTCGAGCTGGCTCTTCTCGACCGTGATCTTGGCCTCAAGGCTCGGCAGATCCCGCTGCCGCGCGTCCTCGTCCACGTACGTGATCATGTAGGCGGCGAAGTAAATGACCTTCTCCAGGTCCTTCGGCGCCAGGTCGAGCAGGTAGCCAAGCCGGCTGGGCACGCCCTTGAAGTACCAGATATGAGTAACGGGCGCTGCCAGCTCGATGTGTCCCATCCGCTCGCGGCGGACCTTGGCCCGGGTGACCTCGACGCCGCACCGCTCGCAGATGATGCCCTTGAACCGGACGCGCTTGTACTTACCGCAGTAGCACTCCCAGTCCCTGGTCGGACCGAAGATCTTCTCGCAGAACAGGCCGTCCTTTTCCGGCTTCAGGGTCCGGTAGTTGATGGTCTCCGGCTTCTTGACCTCGCCGTGAGACCACGTCCGGATGTCGTCCGCCGTGGCAAGACCAATCCGCAGGTCGTCGAAGAAGTTGACGTCTAGCACGTTTGTTTTCCCCTGGGGTAGTTCGTCGGACTTCTCGTAGCTGATCAGACCTCTTCGACGCTGCTCGGCTCACGCCGGGACAGGTCGATGCCGAGTTCTTCCGCCGCACGGAAGACGTCCTCGTCGGTATCGCGCATCTCGATGGCCGCGCCGTCGCTGGAGAGCACCTCCACGTTCAGGCAGAGCGACTGCATCTCCTTGATCAGCACCTTGAAGGACTCAGGGATGCCGGGCTCGGGGATGTTCTCGCCCTTGACGATGGCCTCGTAGACCTTCACGCGCCCGAGGATGTCGTCGGACTTGATGGTCAGCAGCTCCTGCAGGGCGTACGCCGCGCCGTAAGCCTCCAGCGCCCAGACCTCCATCTCACCGAAGCGCTGGCCGCCGAACTGGGCCTTACCGCCGAGCGGCTGCTGGGTGATCATCGAGTAGGGACCGGTCGACCGGGCGTGGATCTTGTCGTCCACCAGGTGCAACAGCTTCAGTATGTAGATGTAGCCGACTGAGATCGGGTCCTTGAACGGCTCACCGGTCCGGCCGTCGAACAGCGTTGCCTTGCCGGTAGCGCCGACAAGCCGCTCGCCATCGCGGTTCGGCCGCGTGCTGGACAGCAGGCCGGTGATCTCCTCCTCCTTCGCTCCGTCGAAGACGGGAGTGGCGACCTTGCTGCCGGCCGGAGCCGCGTCCGCGCCGATGCTGCGCAGCCGCGCCTTCCAGTCCGCGTCGTCGCCGTCGACCTCCCAGCCGGAATTGGCGACCCAGCCGAGGTGCGTCTCCAGGACCTGCCCGACGTTCATCCGGCCGGGCACGCCGAGCGGGTTCAGCACGATGTCGACCGCAGTGCCGTCCGTGAGGAACGGCATGTCCTCCACCGGCAGGATCTTGGCGATAACTCCCTTGTTGCCGTGACGGCCGGCCAGCTTGTCACCATCGGTGATCTTGCGCTTGGCCGCTACGTAGACGCGCACCAGTTCGTTGACGCCGGGCGGCAGCTCGTCGCCATTGTCCCGGTTGAACACCCGGACGCCGATGACCTTGCCGGACTCGCCGTGCGGCACCTTCAGGCTGGTGTCGCGAACCTCGCGGGCCTTCTCGCCGAAGATCGCCCGCAGCAGCCGCTCCTCGGGGGTCAGCTCGGTCTCGCCCTTGGGAGTGACCTTGCCGACCAGGATGTCACCGGTAACGACCTCGGCGCCGATCCTGATGATGCCGCGGTCGTCGAGGTCAGCCAGAACTTCGTCGGACACGTTCGGGATGTCCCTGGTGATCTCCTCAGGACCCAGCTTGGTGTCGCGGGCATCGACCTCGTGCTCCTCGATGTGGATCGAGGAGAGCACGTCGTCCTGGACCAGGCGCTGGGACAGGATGATCGCGTCCTCGTAGTTATGGCCCTCCCAGGGCATGAAGGCGACCAGCAGGTTACGGCCGAGCGCCATCTCGCCGTTGTCGGTGCACGGGCCGTCGGCGATCACCTGGCCGACCTCGACCCGCTGGCCTTCCCTGGCCACCGGCTTCTGGTTGAAGCAGGTGCCCTGGTTGGACCGGCGGAACTTGGCCACCAGGTAGTCGATCCGGGTGCCGTCGTCGTTGGCCACGGTGACGTAGTCGGCGGATACCTGCTCGACCACGCCGGCCTTCTCGGCCACGATCACGTCACCAGCGTCGACCGCGGCACGGTACTCCATGCCGGTGCCGACCAGCGGCGCCTCGCTGCGCAGCAGCGGGACGGACTGGCGCTGCATGTTCGAGCCCATCAGCGCGCGGTTGGCGTCGTCGTGCTCGAGGAAGGGGATCATCGCGGTCGCGACCGACACCATCTGACGTGGTGAGACGTCCATGTAGTCGACCTCGTCCGGGTGGATGTAGTCCACCTCGCCGCCCTTGCGGCGGACCAGGACCCGGTCCTCGGAGAAGCTGCCATCGGCGGCGATCGGCGTGTTCGCCTGCGCGATGACATGCCGGTCTTCCTCGTCGGCGGTCAGGTAGTCGATCTGGTCGGTGACCTTTCCGTTCCTGACCTTGCGGTACGGCGTCTCGACGAAGCCGAACGCGTTCACCCGGCCATAGGACGACAGCGACCCGATCAGGCCGATGTTCGGTCCTTCTGGAGTCTCAATCGGGCACATCCGGCCGTAGTGGCTGGGGTGCACGTCGCGGACTTCGAAACCAGCCCGTTCCCGTGACAGACCGCCCGGACCCAGGGCGGACAGCCTGCGCTTGTGCGTCAGCCCGGCCAGCGGGTTGGTCTGGTCCATGAACTGAGACAACTGGCTGGTGCCGAAGAACTCCTTGATGGAGGCCACGACCGGGCGGATGTTGATCAGCGTCTGCGGCGTGATGGCCTCGACGTCCTGAGTCGTCATCCGCTCGCGGACGACCCGCTCCATCCGGGCCAGGCCAAGCCGGACCTGGTTCTGGATCAGCTCACCCACGGTGCGCAGGCGACGGTTGCCGAAGTGGTCGATGTCGTCGGTCTCGACCGGGATCATCTCCGATCCCGACTTCATCTCCTCCTCGCCGACATGCAGCCGGACGAGGTACTCGATGGTGGCGACGATGTCGTCCTCGGTCAGCGTGCCCTGGCTGATCGGCAGCGACAGCCCGAGCTTCTTGTTGACCTTGTACCGGCCAACCTTGGCCAGGTCGTAGCGCTTAGAGTTGAAGTACAGATTCTCCAGCAGCGCCTGCGCCGACTCGCGGGTCGGCGGCTCGCCCGGCCGCAGCTTGCGGTAGATGTCCAGCAGAGCGTCGTCCTGGCCGGTCGTGTGGTCCTTCTCCAGGGTGGCCCGCATGGCCTCGAACTGGCCGAACCGCTCCAGGATCCGCGCCTCGTCCCAGCCGAGCGCCTTGAGCAGCACGGTGACGCTCTGCTTGCGCTTGCGGTCGATCCGCACGCCGACGCTGTCTCGCTTGTCGATCTCGAACTCAAGCCAGGCGCCCCGCGACGGGATGACCTTGCAGCTGTAAATGTCCTTGTCGGAAGTCTTGTCCACCTGACGGTCGAAGTAGACCCCTGGAGACCTGACAAGCTGGGACACGACAACGCGCTCGGTGCCATTGATGATGAACGTGCCCTTGGGCGACATGAGCGGGAAGTCACCCATGAAGACCGTCTGGCTCTTGATCTCACCGGTGGAGTTGTTGATGAACTCGGCGGTGACGAACATGGGCGCGGAGAACGTCATGTCCTTGTCCTTGCACTCCTCGGAGGAGTACTTGGGCGGCTCGAACCGGTGATCGCGGAACGAGAGTGACATGGTCCCCGTGAAATCCTCGATGGGACTTATCTCCTCGAAGATCTCTTCGAGGCCGGACTGCTCCGGGAGGTTCTTATGCCCCGCTTTCTTCTCAGCATCGAGCCTGGCGCGCCAGCGTTCGTTGCCGAGCAGCCAGTCAAATGACTCGGTTTGCAGGGCGAGGAGGCTGGGCACCTCCAGAGGCTCGTGAATGCGAGCGAAGGAAACACGACGGGGACCAAGGGCGGTAGCTGAGGCGCTGCGCGAGGCTGCCAACAGGGGTCCTTCCGAGCTTGTGACGGACGGTGCATCGCGCGCACGCGAAACGCCCTGCGGCTAGGCCGCTACGGGTGGCCGCTAGGGAATGAGATGCCGAGGACGAGTGGGTGCAGCGCAAATTGGCAGTGTAGTCGAAGGACACACCGCTGGTCAACTGTACGTCACTATGAGGTTCACGGTTGCATTGGAGCATCGCTCCTCAGAGGCGAAACGTCAAGCCCTGGACGGCTTGTGTCGCAACCACGAACTACGTGACGAGGCTCACACCTGCTCTAACGTTTGGGCCGCTCAGCATGTGGGTAAGCATCGTTGTTTCAGCGGACGGCGCCCCCGGCCTCTGTCTGCCAGCGTCCGGTGACGCTGCGTGCCCGCGGTTCATTCCCCCGGCACCCCGCCCGCTAACCAGCCCTGGCGGTCTCATGGCAGCGCCCGGGCGAGCCCGGGCGGCAAACGGCCCGCTGCGGCCGACCAATGCGGCGCAGCGGGCCGTCGGGCCAGGCAACCGGCCGGGCAACAGGACTGTCGCCGACCAGGAAATGCCAGCCAGGAAGCCGCTTCCGGGCAGGAAGCCGGCTACTTGACAGTGACGGTAGCCCCGGCGCCCTCGAGGGCGGCCCTGGCCTTTTCCGCAGCCTCCTTGTTGACGCGCTCGAGCAGCGGCTTGGGCGCGCCGTCGACCAGGTCCTTCGCCTCCTTGAGCCCGAGGCTCGTCAGGGTGCGGACCTCCTTGATGACCTGGATCTTCTTGTCGCCGGCTGCCTCGAGGATGACGTCGAACTCGTCCTGCTCCTCAGCCTCCTCGGCAGCAGCGGCGCCACCGCCAGCGGCTGGCGCCGCGGCGACCGCCATCGGCGCGGCGGCCTTGACGTCGAACGTCTCCTCGAACTGCTTCACGAACTCAGAAAGCTCGATCAGCGTCATCTCCTTGAACGCCTCGAGCAGGTCGTCCGAGCTGAGCTTTGCCATTGTGGTAATTCCTCTTCCGTTTGTTCCGTATGTCGCCGATGGCCCGGGCAGCCACCTGCGGGCCTGGTCAGGTCACCGGTGGTGACTGGTTAGCTCTCCGAGCTGTCAGCGGCGGGCTCGGGCACGCCGTCAGCGGCCTCGGCGGCGTCCGGTCCGGGCTCATCCGATCGCGGCTCATCCGGCTCAGGGCCGGCTGCGGCCAGATCGCCCGCACCACCGTCGCCGGCCGCAGTGCGCTTGGCTTCCAGCGCACCGAGCAGCCGCGCCATCTGGGACGGCAGCGCCGCAAAGGTCGCGGCGGCGCCGGCCAGCGAAGCCTTCATCGCACCGGCCAGCTTGGCCAGCAGCACTTCGCGAGACTCGAGGTCAGCCAGCTTGACGATCTCATCCGGGCTCAGCGGCTTGCCGTCCAGCACGCCGCCCTTGATTACCAGCAGCGGATTCATCCTGGAGAAGTCGCGCAGCCCCTTGGCCGCCTCGACCACGTCGCCTTGCACGAACGCGATAGCTGACGGGCCGGTGAGCAGGTTCGTCAGCTCGGAGGTAACGCCAGCCTCGGTTGCGGCGATCTTCGTCAGCGTGTTCTTGACGACCGAGAACGTCGCGTTAGCGCCCAGTGTCTCGCGCAGCTCATTGAGCTGCGCGACCGTCAGACCGCGGTACTCGGTCAGCACCGCGCCGGACGAGCTCTGGAACCGCTCGGTCAGCTCGGCAACCGCAGTCGCCTTTTCCGCCCTCGCCACGGGCCTCCCTTCTTCGTCCGTGCCGCCGCGGTGCGGCCGGCCCGGCTATGTCTGGCGTCGGCGAGGCCCGAGATAAGCGAACGCCCCGCACGCATGGCGTACGGGGCACAACCCGGGCGGGCACCAATCGCCCTGAATCCCAGGTCTAGCTCAGTCGCCTGCGCGGGCCGCCCGCATTACGGGCCTTCGGTCACCGCGCGCTCGGGCGCGGCGACAGCCGACGGTCTTTGGCAGGCTTACACAGTACGCGGCCAGGGCTCTCTCGGCCAAATCAGGCGCCCGGCCACCCGGCCGACCGCCGTCAGACCGCAGCCGACTCGTCGAGTTCCGCGGTCAGACCCCTGGTCAGGCTCGGGTCCACCTGGACGCCCGGGCCCATCGTGGTGGTGATCGCTACCTTCTTCACGTACTTGCCCTTGGCCGCGGCCGGCTTGAGCCGGATGACTTCTTCCAGCGCCGCGGCGTAGTTCTCGACCAGCGACCGGTCCGGGAACGAGGCCTTGCCGATGATCAGGTGCAGGTTGCTGTTCTTGTCGACGCGGAACTCGATCTTGCCGCCCTTGATGTCGGTCACCGCCTTGCCGACGTCCATCGTGACGGTGCCGGTCTTCGGGTTCGGCATCAGGCTGCGCGGTCCGAGTATCCGGCCGAGCCGGCCAACCTTGCCCATCAGGTCCGGCGTGGCGACGACCGCGTCGAAGTCGAGGAAGCCACCCTGAACCCGCTCGATCAGCTCGTCCGAGCCAACGTAGTCGGCGCCGGCCGCCTTCGCCTCATCGGCGCGCTCACCGGTCGCGAAAACCAGGACGCGGGCCGTCTTCCCAGTACCGTGCGGCAAGTTCACCGTGCCGCGGACCATCTGGTCGGCTTTGCGAGGGTCGACGCCCAGCCGGAACGCGGCCTCGACGGTGGCGTCGAACTTGGTCGTGACAGTCTGCTTGGCGAGAGCAACCGCCTCAGCCGGCGTGTAGAGCCGACTGCGGTCAACGAGCTCTTCCGCCTTCCGGTATGCCTTGCTGCGCTTCATGGCTTCTCCTGATTCGTCGGAGTCTGTGGTCAGCGGACCAGCGCCTGGCCCTGCCACGTTCCGTGCCATCCCGGCACGAAAGTCTTCAGTTCAGAACACGGGAACGGGCCGTCGCGTTCGCTGACAGCCCGCCACCGCGCAGATTCGAGCCTAACCCTCGACCTTAATGCCCATCGACCTGGCCGTGCCGGCGATGATCTTCTCGGCGGCCTCGATCGACCTCGCGTTCAGGTCGGGCATCTTGACCTGGGCGATCTCCCGGACTTGCGACTGGGTCATCGACCCGGCCTTCGTCTTGTGCGGCTCGCTGCTGCCTTTCTGCACCCCGGCCGCCTTCTTGATCAGCTCAGGCGCCGGCGGGGTCTTGGTGACGAAGCTGAACGACCGGTCCTCGTAGATCGTGATCTCCACCGGGATCACGTTGCCTCGCTGGCTCTCCGTCGCGGCGTTGTACTGCTTGACGAAGTCCATGATGTTGACGCCGTGCGGGCCCAGCGCGGTACCGACTGGCGGGGCCGGCGTCGCCGCACCCGCATTCAGCTGCACCTTGACGATCGCAGCGATCTTCTTCTTCCTCGGAGCCATCTTCTGGGTCCTTACCTCACTGTTGTTCCTGGATCGGGTGATTCTGAGCTCGGGTGATTCCAAGCTCGGGCGTCTCCGGATCTAACCTCGCTAGATCTTGCTGACCTGGTCGAAGGAGAGTTCCACCGGCGTCTCGCGGCCGAAGATCGACACGAGCACCTTGAGCTTCTGGGTATCCGGGTTGATCTCGTTCACGGTGGCGGGCAGCGTCGCGAACGGGCCATCCATGACGGTAACCGACTGGCCGATCTCGAAGTCCACTGCCGCCGCGCGCACCGCCTCAGCCTTCTTCGCGGCCTTCTCTTCCGGCACCGGCGCCAGCAAGTTGGCGACTTCGTCCAGGCTCAGCGGCGAGGGCCGGCTCGACAAGCCGACGAAGCCGGTAACGCCCGGGGTGTTCCGGACGGCCGCCCAGGACTCGTCGGTCAGGTCCATCCGCACCAGGATGTAGCCGGGCAGCACCTTCTCCTGGACCTGCTGGCGCTTGCCGGACTTGATCTCGACGACCTCGTGCGTCGGCACCTCGATCTGGAAGATGTAGTCCTCCATGTTGAGGGACTGGGTCCGGCTCTCCAGATTGGTCCGTACCCGGTTCTCGTAGCCAGCGTAGGAATGCACGACATACCAGTCACCCGGCAGCAGGCGCAGTTCGGCCTTGAACTGCTGCACAGGGTCATGGTCCTGGCCGGCGACATCCTCGCTCTCGCCGGCCGCCGAGCCCTCGCTCTCGCCGGCGTGGCCTGCCTCAGCGCGCGGCAGCACGTCGGTAAGGGTGTGATCAGCTGCACCGCCGGGCTGCTCGCCAGGACTCGGCTCGCTACCCGTCGGTTCGCCTGCCGCCGGCTCAGCTGCCGCCGGGCCGCCGACCGGCCATTCGGACTCGGACACGATTCTCTATCTCCCCTGCGCTCTCGCTGCGCTCCTGGCTGAGCCTTGGCGCCGCCTGACTCCGCTGCTGCGACGCACGCCAAACCGCTGTGATCATGCTGCCACGCTCCGTGCGCGGTTCGATACCCAGCCGCCGAACCTCAGCCGAAGAGGGCGAAAACCAGCTTGGTAAATCCGTAATCCAGGCTGGTCACGATCCCGACCATGACCAGGATGAAGACCAGCGCGACCGTTGTATAGGTCACTAGCTCCTTGCGCGTAGGCCAGACCACCTTGCGAAGCTCGTCCCGCACCTCGGAAACGAACTCGACCGGGCTGGTCCGGTCGCGCTTCGTCGGGCGGTTCGGCTTCGCGGCCCTGTCCGGGGCCGGGCCACGTGTCTGAGTCGCCATGTCCTCACCTGAGCAACGATTCTTGTCGGCTGGCGCCGCCATTTGCCCGCAGCATGCACGGACCGTACTCGCAGGGCAGGAGGGACTCGAACCCCCAACCGCCGGTTTTGGAGACCGGAACTCTAGCCAATTGAGCTACTGCCCTGTGACGGCTCGTGCGAGCATGCACGGGCCACTGGCGGACCACCACCAGATGCAGAAGTGTACGTGGCCAGCGGCCCGCAGTCGAACCGTCCAGTTGAGCGCGGGTGCTGCCGCCACCCGGCGGAGCCCGATCACCGGCCCACCGGGGACCAACAGCGGCACGCCGGCGGCCGCCATCCAGCGTCGGGCGCGCACCGGCAGCAACCACACGGAAGGTCACCGCTCCGGCCGCGCTCGCTCCGGCCGCGCTCGCGCCAGTCCGCCGGGGTGGGAACATAGAACACATGGCCCACGCTCCGACAAGAATCTCCGCCCGGATCGCCGCGATCTCCGAATCGGCCACCCTGGCCGTGGACGCCAAAGCGAAGGCGCTCAAGGCGGCCGGCCGTCCCGTCATCGGCTTCGGTGCGGGGGAACCCGACTTCCCGACCCCTGGCTACATCGTCGAGGCAGCGCAGCGGGCCTGCGCCGAGCCGAAGTACCACAAATACACGCCGACGGCCGGGCTGCCTGAGCTGCGTGAGGCCATCGCCGCCAAGACGGCGCGCGACTCCGGCCTGGTGCTCTCGGCCAGCCAGGTGCTGGTGACCAACGGCGGCAAGCACGCGGTCTACCAGGCGTTCGCCACCCTGCTCGACCCAGGTGACGAGGTGTTGCTGCCAACCCCGTACTGGACCAGCTATCCGGAGTCGATTGCCCTGGCAGGCGGCGTTCCCGTGGGCGTGCACACCGACGAGACGAACGGCTATCGGGTCAGCGTCGAGCAACTCGAAGCGAAGCTCACCGACCGCACCAAGTTGCTGCTGTTCGTGTCGCCATCGAACCCGACCGGCGCGGTTTACCCGCCTGAGCAGGTGACCGAGATCGGCAGGTGGGCGGCCGAGCGAGGGATCTGGGTCGTCACCGACGAGATTTACGAGCACCTGGTCTACGGCGATGCGCGGTTCGCGTCGATGCCCGTGGTTGCGCCGGAGATAGCGGACCGCTGCCTCGTGCTGAATGGCGTCGCCAAGACGTACGCGATGACCGGCTGGCGAGTGGGCTGGATGGCCGGCCCCGCTGACGTCATCAAGGCTGCGATCAACCTGCAATCGCATGCCACGTCGAATGTCTGCAACGTCGCGCAGGCGGCCGCGCTGACCGCAGTCTCTGGCGACCTGTCGGCAGTGGCGAAGATGCGAGCGGCGTTCGACCGGCGGCGGCAGGTTATGACCGCGATGCTCAACGAGGTGCCTGGCGTTGTCTGCCCGCTGCCGGAGGGAGCGTTCTACTGCTACCCGTCGGTCAAGGGCGTCCTGCACAAGGAGATCGCCGGCCAGCGGCCAGCTACCTCGGCTCAGCTCGCCGAATTGCTGCTCGACGAGGCGGACGTAGCCGTAGTGCCTGGCGAGGCGTTCGGCACCGACGGCTATTTCCGGCTGTCCTGCGCGCTCGGCGACGCTGACCTCGAGGAAGGTATCTCGCGGCTGGCCAAGTTGCTGAGCTCTGCGCGCTAGCCGCGGGCTGATACGACGGGCGCGGGTCGCAAGCGTACGGCCGCGCCAGCTCGCCGGGGCTGGCAGACTTGCCAGATGTTCCGGCCGATTGCCGCCCTGCCCAAGGCGCATCTGCATTTGCACCTGACCGGCTCGATGCGGCATGCGACGCTGGTCGAACTGGCCGCGCAGCACGGCGTGCACCTGCCGGAAGCGCTCGCCTCAGACTGGCCGCCTCAGCTCAGCGGGGCCGACGAGCGTGGCTGGTTCCGCTTCCAGCGGTTGTACGACATCGCCAGGTCGGTCGTGCGGACCGAGCACGACGTTCGCCGGCTGCTGCTCGAGGCCGCCACGGACGAGCACGCCGAGGGGTCTGGCTGGCTGGAACTGCAGATAGATCCGTCCGGTTATGCCGCCCGGTTCGGCGGCCTGACGCCGCTGCTGGAGCTTGTCCTCGACGCCGCGGAGGATGCCGCCCGGCACACTGGCGTTGGCATTGCCATCATCGTCGCGGCGAACCGGACCAGGCACCCGCTGGATGCCCGCACTCTGGCCAGGCTGGCGGCCCGATACGCCGACCATGGCGTCATCGGCTTCGGGCTCAGTAACGACGAACGCCGTGGCACGATCTCGGACTTCGCCCCGGCCTTCCGGATCGCCGCGCGGGCCGGCCTGCGGCTGCTGCCGCACGGCGGTGAACTGGCCGGCCCCGGCAGCGTGCGGGCCTGCCTGGACGAGTTGCATGCCGATCGCATCGGGCACGGCGTCGCCGCCGCCGCCGATCCGGAGTTGCTGCGCCGGCTCGCGATCAGCCAGATCACGCTGGAGGTCTGCCCGACCTCGAACGTGGCACTCGGGGTGGCGGCGACCGCGCGCGACGTCCCGCTGCTGCGACTACTCGAGGCCGGCGTCCGCGTGGCCCTCGCGGCTGACGATCCGCTGCTGTTCGGGCCGCGGCTGGCCGAGCAGTACGAACTGGCGCGGAGTGTGCACGGGCTGTCCGACGAGGAATTGGCTGGCCTGGCGCGGATGTCCGTGCTGGGCTCGGCCGCCCCGGCAGACGTCAAGGGCTCGTTGCTGGCCAGCATCGATGCCTGGCTGACCAGCCCCGCGGCGGCCTCGACAACAGACCGGCCGCGGCGAGACGGTCGTCCTGCTGCCGCTGACGGCAGGTCAGGATGGGTGAGCGAGGCGTGATGGTCGGCCAGGTCCGCGCCAGCTGAATCACAGCTCGACCCCGACCAGGACCGGCTCGTTCATCAGCGTCACGCCGAACGCGGCGAGAACGCCAGCCCTGATGTGCCTGGCGAGCCGCATCAGGCCGGCCGTGCTGGCCTGGCCCGGATTGGTCAGCGCCAGTGCATGCTTGGCCGAGATCCGCGCACCGTCCGGATCGCCCGGCAGCTGCCAGCCCTTGCTGAACCCCGCGTGCTCGATCAGCCAGGCCGCCGACAGCTTGACCTGCCCGTCCGGGGTTGGCCAGTGTGGCACTCCGCCGCCGTCCGCTGCGCCAGCGTCCGCAGCCCCTCCAGCGCCGCCGGCCGCCGCCAGCCGGGCGGCAAGCTCGCCATACTGGGCCGCGCTCAGGACCGGATTGGTGAAGAACGAGCCGGCACTGCGGGTGTCGGGGTCGGCCTCGGCCAGCACCATGCCCTTGGACCGGCGCAGCTCGAGCACGGCGGCGCGGGCTTCCGCCAGCGGAACCCGGCCGCCGTCGGCAATGCCGAGCACCCGGCTCAGCTCGCCGTACCGGACCGGCGCCGACAGCGGGCTGGCCGTTAGCCGGAAGGTCACCGCGAGTATCACGAAACGGCCGGTTGCCGACGCCGGGTTCAGCGCGCCACCGCGCCCGGCCGCGGCCGCCTGCCGCTTGAACGCGCTGGTCCGGTAGCCGAATTCGCAGTCAGCGGCGGCCATCAGGATGACCTCGCCAGTAAGCCGGTCATAGGCCCGCACCGAAGTGATCGTGTCGGCCACGTCCTGACCGTAGGCATTCACGTTCTGGATCGGCGTGGCGCCGGCCCGGCCCGGAATGCCGGACAGGCACTCAACCCCGGACAGGCCCTCAGCCAGGCAGCTTCGCACGAACTCGTCCCAGTCATGCCCGGCGGCCACGGTCACCTCTACCGCGTCGCCGGCGGCGGCGAACTGGATGCCGCCGGCGCCGGTCAGCACCACTACGCCGGGGAAGCCCTCATCGGCGATGACCAGGTTGCTGCCACCGCCGAGCACGAGCACCGGCTCAGCCTCGGCATCTGCCGCCTGCACCGCCGCGATGAGCTCGGCTTCGCTGGCCGCGTCGACGAACCGGGCCGCCGGGCCGCCAAGCCGCAGCGTCGTGTAGTCGGCTAGCCGGACCTGCTCGGTCGTTATCACGGCGACAATCTCCACGGCGGGAACGGGCTCTGGCTAGCCCACGCGATCCGAACGCAACTCGGGCGGGGGCGGATCCGCCCTGTGGTGTGCTAGTCAACCATGCCGCCGGGTGCTGGGCGGTCACCCGGCCCGCACCCGGCAATGCATCACTACGGTCTTAGCTCGGCAAAGGGTCTGTCGCCGGGGCAGGACCAGTCATGGCGCCCAGGTAGAGTCCGGCTGTGGCCGCGGCGCCCTCGGGCAAGGCTCGCCGGGTCTGGCTGAGTTCAGCGGTTCGCGAGGGCTGGGAGCACGGGATCAGGATGCGTGAATGCTAGAGCCGCAGAGCACGTTCTTGTTTGCGCTGCTGATCTTGATCTTCGCCGGCCTGATCTGGTGGCTGGTCATCGCCCGGCGGATCGCCTTCCGCATCGTCGCGGCCTGCCTGGCCTTCGTGGTCGCCACTCAATTCGGCATCCTGCTGGTGAACAGGTACTTCAGCTACTATCAGACGTGGGGCTCGGCCATCGCCGACCTGTCGAACTCCAGCCCGAACTCCGGCCCGCGGGTTTCCGTAGGCAGCCTGCTGGTCGGGGATCACACCCCGGTGTTCGACGCGAACACCGTTTACCTGAAGCTAGCGCTGCAGCAGGGCTACACACTCCACCTGGATCTGTCCGGGAAGCTGAGCCATATCACCCGATCGGTGTACATCTACCTGCCGCCGCAGTACTTCGAGCCGCAGTACAAGAACTACAAGTTCCCGGTGATCGAGCTCATACACGGCCAGCCAGGTGAACCACAGGACTGGATCAACGTCGTCGGCGTCCAGGTCACCCTCGACAACCTGGTCAACAGCGGGCGGGCCAAGCCCGCCGTGCTGGTCATGCCGGACGCCAACGGCGGTAACACGATCTCGCTGCAGTGCCTCAACCAGGTCGGCGGCCCGCAGGACCTGACCTACCTGGCCCAGGATGTGCCGACGGCCATCTCGCGGTTGCTGCGGGTCCAGCCGCCGGGCGTCGGCTGGGGCGTGGCTGGCTATTCCGAAGGCGGGTTCTGCGCCGCGAACATGGCCCTGCGCTACAGGTACCGATACGGCGCCGCGGCTTCGCTGAGCGGCTACTTCGCGCCGTACAAGAACAAGCTGGCGAACCCGGCCAGAGAGGTAAGCCCGTTCGGCAACAACAAGCAACTGCAGGCGGAGAATACCCCGATCGATGAGGTCCGGAAGCTGGCGCCGGGCGCCAGACTGCCGGCGTTCTGGCTTGGCGCAGGCAAGAGCGACAACCTGGACGTCGCGAACGCTGAGTACTTCTGGCAGGAACTGCAGCTCCACCAGGCCAATGTGCCGCTCATCCTGACTCCTGGCAGCGGGCACACCATGGCTACCTGGCATGCCGAGGTACCGCCCATGCTCGTCTGGATGACCAACACCCTGGTCGGCGCGATCGGGCAGCAGTCGAACTCCCGCAAGGCCGTGCTGGCCGGACATACCCGGCGCAAGGCCAGCCGGAAGAAGCTGGCTAGCGCAGGCCTGACGAATAACGTCCACCGGAAACCGGCGCAGTAGCGCCTGGGCGCACGCGCGGGCGTGTTTCCTGGCACAGTTTTGCCAAATAGCCGCACGTCGGCGAACGCCGGCTGTACCAAGCTCGTTGGACAGGCATGCAGTCGGCAGATCCCAGCCCTCACCGCGGTCTTGCCGCGCCGAGACGATAGGAACCCTCGGTGTACATTGCGGTCACCCTGGTGGCGGCCATGCTGTCGGGGTTCGGTTTCGTCCTCCAGCAGCACGCGGCTGAGCAGGTCCGCAGTAGCCAGTTCCTGCGGCTAGGGCTGATTGCCCGGCTCATCCACAATCGCCGGTGGCTGGCCGGAATCGCGGTGCTGGCCGCTGGCGACGTGCTGTCCGCATGGACGCTCGGCCATCTCGACCTGACCGTGAGCGAGCCGCTGCTGACTACTAGCCTCATTTTCGCGCTGGTCCTTGCGGTACCGCTATCCGGCCAGGCGCTCCGCCGGACCGAGATCGCCGGCGCCATCCTGCTGACCGCCGGCGTGGCCGCTCTTTCGCTGACTCGCTCGGTACGCGCGCCAGGCGAGTCGTTCGGCTCGTTCTCACACTGGCCGGCCGCGGGCCTCATCGCGCTGATCGCGCTGATGCTGGTCCAGCTCGGCCGCCGTCGATCGGGTACCGCACGGGCTACCCTCATCGGCGCGGCGGCCGGCTTGTTTCTCGGTATCGCGGATGCCTTCACGCGGCTGAGCGTGCTGGAGATTGACGGCAAGCACCCGATGAGCCTGCTCGTCCACTGGCCCGGATACGCGACCGTGCTCGCCAGCATCATCGGCTTGTGGCTCATGCAGAACGCGTTTACCGCGGCGCAGCTGCATGCCTCGCTTCCGGCCGTCACCGCTGCCGAGCCAGCGGCCGGGATAGTGCTCGGCGTCGTGGTCTTCGGTGACGTCGTGCACGTCACCCCGGTATTGCTGGCGCTCCAGCTCGCCGCCATCGCGGCAATGGTCGGCGGCGTCATCCTGGTGGCCAGGGCACCGGTCTTCCGGGAGCTGCATCTGCGGCAGGCAGCTCTGGAGCGGTTGCACCATCCGGCGAGGCACCATCGCCGGCGTGACCGAGTTCCTGGCGGTCCGTGACCTGCGCACGTGCTCAGCGAAGGTGCGAACTTGACGGCTCCGCAACCAAGAGCCCACCCCGAACCCGCCAGACGTAGTAGGGCCGGGGGCTGCCCCCGCCGAGCACAAGACCGGCTCAGCCCTGGCATCTGCCGCCTGGGCCGCCGCGACGAGCTCGTCGCCGGTGGCCGCCTCGACGAACCGGGCCGCCGGGCCGCCCAGCCGCAGCGTCGTGTAGTCGGCGAGCCGGACCTGCTCGGTAATGATCACGATCAAAATCTTCACG
>JAJYUU010000067.1:0-4931 GCA_021792405.1 Actinomycetes bacterium | reverse complement strand
GCAAGTCCGCCGTCTCGGGTGCCACGGCGGTTTCGCCGGACGGCCGGGCAGGCTGCCGCACGCAGCCCTGATAGGCCGTCGCCGCCTCCTGGCCGATCCGGTCGATGCAGTAGCGCGACCGGGCCCGGTCTGCGGCGGCGATCCCGTATGCCTGCAGCAACGCTGGCCGGGCCAGCAGCGCGCGCAGCCGCTGCGCCAGCATGGCCGGGTGGTCAGGGGAGACCAGCAGGCCGGTGATGCCGTCGATGACCGCGTCCTGCTGCCCGCCGACAGCCGAGGCGACGACCGGCAGGCCGCAAGCCATCCCCTGGATGACGGACAGGCCCGTAGGGTCGTAACTAGTCGCGCTGACCATGACGTCAGCCGAGCACAGCAGACCCGGCAGGTCAGCCTCGGCAACCTGGCCGGCGAACGTAACCCGGCTCCGGACGCGAAGCTCGGTGGCGAGCTGGGCGAGCTCGCGGAACGGCCCCGACCTCGGCAGCCGCCGGGCGGCCGGGCCGCCGACGATAACCAGCCGGACGCCCGGAAGCTGAGACACGGCGCGGATCGCCGTCGCCAGCCCGCGCGCCTGGTCATCGGCTACCGCTATCAGCGTCGGCCGGTCGTTGGTCTTGGCGCGCACGTCGGCCGGGCTGAAGTGGGCCGTATCCGTGCCCGGCGGAAGTACCCGGACTGCGGTCCTCGGCACCGCGAGCCGGGCGAGCTCGGCTCCCTCTTCCGCGGAACTGGCCAGCACGGCAGCTACGGTGCGGCCGATCGAAGCCTCGAGCCGGACCCTGGCGCCCGACACGTCGACACCGGCCTGCCGTTGCTCGATCGAAGCCAGTGAGCCGAAGCTCTGCACGACCGGGATGCCGGTACCGCGGACGGCGCCGATGGCAGCCAGCCCCGCGGTCCAGGTGAAGGCGTGCACCACATCCGGTGCCTTGGCCCGCCAGCGGTCCGCAAGCCCGGCGGCAACCGCCGGCATGTACCTAGCGGCTGCCTCCGGGCGCAGCGGCCGGACCGGTCCGGCCTCGATGTGCTCCACTGATACGCCCGCGCCCATGATCGCGGTGCGGGGCGAGCCCTGGTCCTGAGCTCGGGTATACAGCGTGACGCGGTGCCCGTGGCTGGCAAGCGCGCGAGCAAGCATGATGGGCTGCGGCAACTGGCCGTGGCAGCCGGTGCTTGCAAGCGGGCTGTCCGCGGTAATCATCGCGATTCGCATATGAGTTGCCTCCTGGGATTGTCGCCGGGGTCACAGCGCACGCACCAGGGGCCAGACAGAAGAATGGCACACCCTCGTGCTGCACCGTGAAGTGCGATGCGCCATGACTGACGCGAGGGCGTGCCTGCTTCATAGACACTGCTACCATTATTCCCCCCAAGGCGGACGCACAAACCTACAGCCTGTGCGCCCGCCCTGCCGGGCCCGACCGTCCTACTCCTCGATGAACTGCTCGATCGTGTCGCTCTCCACCGGCAAGCCAGGGTCTGCGGTATCCCGGCCCTCGGCGACCTCGGTGACCAAGCCGCCGGGGACCAGCAACTTAGAGAAGTGCCGCTGCCGGAGCTCGATCTCCTTGGGCCGCGTGCTCCCGGCGTTCAGCACCAGCCGACGGCGCAGCCAGCTATAGCTGCGTCTCGGGATGACCGAGCCCGCTACGCCGGTCAGCATCAGCACCCACCCGGCCGCGTGGAAGTTGAAGAAAGATGGCTCCGCGGTTACGGCGAACGCAAGGATGGCTCCGATCGCGGCAATCGTGAGCGCCGTCGCGGTCTTCATCCCCTGGGTCCCTTCGCTAACATGCCCGGCCCCGGCTGCCCGCTCATGCTGGCACCGGCTCGACGAGATGGGCCCGCAGGTAGCACAGCGCCTCGGCGAGGAGCCTGGACACATGCATCTGGGAGATGCCGAGCTGCTCGCCGATCTCAGACTGGGTCATGTTGCCGTAGAAGCGCATCAGCAGCAGCTGCTGCTCACGGTCAGGCAGACCGCTCCAGTGTGCCCATACCGCCTGCATGTCGATCACGTGCTCGAGCCGGGGGTCGTCGTCCCCGAGCAGCTCGCCCAGGCTGGCCGAGCCGTCCTGGGTGGTGACCGGCGAGTCCAGCGAAGCTGCCTGGAAGGCCAGGTCGGCCTGCCTGGCCGCGCGTACGTCGTCCTCGCTCACCTGAAGCTGCCTGGCCAGCTCGGTATCGGACGGCGTCCGGCCTAGCTCCGCGGTCAGCTCAGCAGCCACGTTGCGCAGCTCGAGACGCAACTCCTGGAGCGAGCGCTTGACGTGTACCTGCCAGCGCTTGTCGCGGAAGTGCCGCTTGATCTCCCCGCTCACGCAGGGCTGAGCGTAGCCAGCCAGGCTGGTGCCGACGGCCGGGTCGAAGTTGTTGATTGCTTTCAGCAAGCCCACGTAGCCGACCTGCATCAGCTCTTCGTGTGATTCGGTGCTGTTCTTGTACCGCAGCACGCATGACCTGACCAGCGGGCGGTACCTGGTGACAAGCACCTCGCACGCGGTATCACGCATGGCGCTGTCTCGGGGCGCTGACTGGATGATGCTCAGCAGCTCCGCGTCCCGCAGGTCGGCGAGTTCGCGCGGCTGCGCCGCAATCACTGGCGCCGCTACCGTCTTCATGTCCACTCCTTTGCGGCGGGTGAGGGGAGCCCGCCCGCGTTTCGTTGTGCCCGCTGTGCAGGACTCAAACATCCGGCCTTGATGACAACCCGGGCATGTGCGATGCCCGAGAACGGTCCTGGGCCTCGCTACGGTCGTGCGCCTCATTACGGTCTTGGCACGGCAAAGGGTCAACCGCCCCGACCGGACAAGGCACGCAGTCCAGGTAGAGTCCGGCTGGGCCCGCGGCACCCTCGGGCAGGCTCGCCGGGGCCGATTGCGGCGCGAGTAGACGGACGCTCGGCCGGTGCGATCAGGATGCGTGAATGCTTGAGCCGCAGAGCACGTTCCTGTTCGCGCTGCTGATCTTGATCTTCGGCGGCCTGGCCTGGTGGCTGGTCAGCGCCCGCCGGATCGCGTTCCGCATCGTCGCGGCATGCCTGGCCAGACCTGGGGCGCAGCGATCGCTGACTTTTCGAACCAGAGCCCTAACTCCGGACCACGGATATCTGCAGGCAGCCTGCTGGTCGGCGATCACAGGCCGACCTTCGACGCGAACTCCGTTTACCTGATTCCGCTCGCCCTGACACCCGACAGCGGGCACACCATGGCTACCTGGCACGCCGAGGTGCCGCCAATGCTCACCTGGATGACCAACATTCTGGTCGGCGCGATCGGGCACCAGGCGACCGTACGCAAAGCCGATCTGGCCGCGCGCACCAGGCGGAAGTCTGCCGCGAAACGGCGGACTAACGCCGTCCTCTCGCAGGCACGCCGGCCCAAGCCAGGACCCTGACCGACGCCGCGCAGCCGGCTCGTGGCGGGCCGTTTAGATGCGGACTACTGAGGTAGCTCCGGTTCCGGCATCACCGCGAAAACCGGAGGAAAGCAATGCGGATTGTCGGAGTACTGGTTGTTGTCTGGCTGGTCATCGGCCTGTTTGCCGGGTTCCAGCGGCACTATTACAGCGGGAATGTCAGCTGCGCAAAGGCCGGCACGGTGGCCGCGACCGTTGCGGCTGGCCCGCTCAATTACGTCGGCGCGAACCCGAAGGTTCACTGCACGGTGCCACGACCGAGCAGATAGCCGCGAGGTGCGCGCACCCGCGGACGGCTCGAGGCGCCTGTTTGGCAGCACCCGCGCGGCCGGCCAGGAGCGGGTCGCGCTGACCGAGGTCGACGGCTTCGTTGACGCCTGCCACGCTCGCGACCCGGGGGTCGTGCTTGATGTCGTCTACAACCATGTCGGCATCGGCAACCGGCTGGCAGAATTCGGCCCGTACTTCACAACTGCGCACAGCACGCCCTGGGGCGACGCGGTCAACCTCAACCAGCCGGGTTCCGACGAAGTGCGTGCGTTCATCGTGGACAACGCGCTGATGTGGCTGCGCGACTATCACCTCGACGGGCTGCGGCTGGACGTGGTGCACGCACTGGCCGACAACCGCGCGGTGCAACTGCTCGAGCAGTTGGCTTCCGCCGTGCACGCGCTGTCGCCGTCAGTGAACCG
The DNA here is from genome assembly GCA_021792405.1 of Actinomycetes bacterium. Taxonomy (GTDB): domain Bacteria; phylum Actinomycetota; class Actinomycetes; order Streptosporangiales; family Streptosporangiaceae; genus JAJYUU01. The sequence continues at coordinate 822 of JAJYUU010000067.1, read as the reverse complement.
CGAGCTTGTGCTGATCGCCGAGTCAGACGCGAACGACCCGCGGCTGGTCACCCCGAGCCAGGCTGGAGGCTACGGGCTGAGCGCGCAATGGAGCGATGATTTCCACCACGCGGTGCACGCTGTCCTCACCGGTGAGCGGCAGGGCGTTCGTGGACTAGCCGGATGCGGCGGTGGCCGATGCCTACGCGCTTGTCACCTCCGTGATGACCGATCGCGGCTACCCGGCGGGCGACGATGAGCAGGCGCTCGCGGACTTGTCTGTCGAACATGCCCAGACCGTCGGGCATTTCCGTGCCGCCCAGGAAATCACCAGGAACGCCGCCGCCGGCAACGCGGCTACCGAGGATCTGCGCCAGGCGCTCATCCACTACCGGGCACTCTTCACTGACCTGCTCCCAAATCAGCGCCCGCCAGCGGCCAGGCGTAGCCCTATGTCGCTTGGTGTGGCGGCCACCTGGGACAACGATCGCTGCACGTCGCGTGACGTGGCTTGGTGACTGTGCACGTTGGCTCCCACTTTGGCTCCCCAAATTGGGGCCCCCGACCAAGCGAGCAAGGAAATCAGATTCACTTATCGAACACCGGCTCGCTCTTGCGGCAGGAACTTTCAGCCAAGGTCGCCGCCGGAACTCTCCCACCTCGAATGCTCACGTGCTCCGTCCTTGCCGACTCGCTAAGGCTGGCCGACGCGACCGAGGCGGCCGGAGGCGAGTTCTGCCGCAGGGCTGTGGCCAAAGTCTCGTGATCAGGCCTATGGCCTGGCCTGATGCACACAGGTTGACAATCTGAGCAGCGGCTGATAGCAGTAGGGCATGTCGTTGC
>JAJYUU010000223.1 GCA_021792405.1 Actinomycetes bacterium | reverse complement strand
TCATCCAGGAAAGGCGAGAGAAGCTCCCACTTGCGTGCGACCTCGGCCTCGCGGTCAGCGGCGGTGGCCATAGCACAAGCGTAGGCGCCCACAGAAGAACTGTAGCAGTTATTTTTGGACGCGCGCTTAGTGAACGCCGGGCCGACGCGGCCGGGACGGCAACGAAGCTGCTGATTGCGCCGAGTGGTCTGGCGCACTTCCCCGGCTGCCCGCACAAAGGCGACGACGCCAACTACAGCGACTGGGGGAAGCTTGAGACACCGAATGCCTGGCAGCGGCTTGGTAACGGCGAGAGCATCAAGGCCACCGGTGGCTCTCGCCCTGACCGCATAGCCACCGGACGCTGCCAAGATTGCGTCTCGCACGGACCCTGGTAGGCACCCGATGCTGCAGCGGATCTCCTGCTACTGGGAATGGCGCCGTCATCGGGGAGCCCACCCGCTAGCGTGAAACCTGATCGACCTCGTTGCGCCGCCCTTCTTCTAGATGGCGCCGTCTAGCCACACAGGGTGTTCCCTGGCGTCATCGGCCTCGGGACGCCGGGGGCATGACAGCTCCGTCGTGCTCCGCGTCCCTAGGTCCACCGCAGTGATGCACGGAGGTCGCGGCGGCGACAAACCGCGCAGCGGTTCCGCAATCAAGAACCCGAGCCGGCATCGGAATCTGAAGAGCGCATCGCACCGGCAATGCGTGAGATCGGGCTAATATTGGCCGCACTGCGGCCCGACGGGCTTCCACGACGGTGCGCTGAGGCGCATCCGATGTTCGGGACATGCCCTTACCCGCGCGATATTTTCGTGCTGCGCGGGAGCATGTCCGTTGCCCTTGATCCGCCGCTCGGCCGCAAGTCTGGCCGCGCTGGCCGACCAGAACAGCCTGGCCGAGGTGATGTTCGAGCAGATGCTGCATGCGCTCGGGGTCCGGCCTTCGCCCAGTGAGGCGCGCTCGTGGGAGCGCAGCATCCCCGTCCTCGCCCACGATCTGGTCGAAGCGGGCCTGGGGAACGTCGAGGTCCTGCTGGAGCACCGCCTTCCGCTGAGCAGCCGCCGCGTCGACGCGATCCTGGCAGGAGCCCACCCGGCAACCGGCGCACCTTCCTATGTTGTGGTCGAGCTGAAGCAGTGGAGCGACGCCAGCCTGTACGAAGATGACCCGGCTCTGGTCACGGTGAACGCCTATGGTCACCGGCCCCTGCTCCACCCACTGGACCAGGTCAGCGGTTACTGCGACTACATCGTGGATTTCCTTCCGGCCCTCGGCGGCAATGCCGATCTGATCGCGGGAGTGGCCTACCTGCACAACGCCACCGAACACGGCATCGCGCCGCTGCGGTACTACCCCGACAGCAAGCAGGCGCAGATGTTCACCGGCGAGCGCCGCGCTGATTTCCTCGACTTCCTGCGCTCTCGGCTGGCCGACGACGTGCCGGGCGCGCCGTACGCCGACCAGTTCCTCAGCTCACGAGCCGCCCCCAGCCGGCAGCTGCTTGCCGTCGCCGCCGAGGAGATCCGCCAGCGCGAGCAGTTCGTGCTCCTGGACCAGCAGAAACTCGCGTTCAAGCTCGTTCTGCACGCGACCGAGGCTGCGAGAGCGGGCGACGCCAAGACCGTCGTCATCGTGACCGGCGGCCCAGGCAGCGGCAAGAGCGTCATCGCCTTGTCGCTGGTGGGCGAACTCGCCCGGCGGGGCCGCACCGTGGTGCACGCGACCGGGTCCCGGTCCTTCACCCAAACGCTGCGGAAGATAGCCGGGCGAGGCTCGCGCCGCACGCAGAGCCTGTTCAAGTACTTCAACAGCTTCACCGACGCCGAGCGCAACGGCCTGGAAGTACTCATCCTCGACGAGGCCCACCGCATCAGGGAAACCTCGGCGAACCGATGGACCCCTGCCCGGCTCCGCACCGACCGCCGGCAGGTAGACGAGCTGATCGCCGCCGCCCGCGTCCCGGTATTCCTGCTCGACGAGCACCAGGTGGTGCGCCCCGGCGAGATGGGCACCGTCGAGGACATCGAAGCCCACGCCAGGCAGGCTAGCCTCCCGGTCGTCAAAGTCAGCCTGGACGCCCAGTTCCGGTGCGGCGGCAGCGAGGAATATCTCCGCTGGGTTCTGCGCCTGCTCGGCCTGACACCCGGAGGGCCGATCCGGTGGACTGGGGACCCGGCGTTCGACGTCCAGGTAGCCGACCGGCCACAAGAGATGGAGCAGTTCCTCCGGTCCAAGATGGACGCCGGGTACGGGGCCCGCATGGCCGCCGGGTACTGCTGGCCCTGGTCCGACCCACGCCCCGACGGCACGCTGGAAGGCGACGTCGTGATCGGCGACTGGTCCCGGCCGTGGAACCTCAAAGGCGAGCGCGCCACCGGCGGCGCGCCGCCCGCCACCCTCTGGGCCACCGATCCGGCCGGGTTCGGCCAGGTCGGCTGCGTCTACACCGCCCAGGGCTTCGAATACGACTGGAACGGCGTCATCATCGGACCTGACCTCGTCTGGCGCGGCACCGGCTGGACCGAGATCCGGTCGGCCAACAAGGATCCCGACTTCCGCAACCGGACCAAGGTCACCGACCTGGAGTTCGGCCGGCTCATCCGCAACGTCTACAAAGTCCTGCTCACCCGCGGCATGATCGGCACCATCATCTACTCCCCCGACGCCGAGACTCGGCAGTTCCTCACCTCGCTCGTCAGATGAAGCTGCAGCCAAACGTCCTTGTAGGTGGTGGGCCGAGTGTGCTGCCGACCTGCGTACGCAAGCGGCCGAACCGGTCTGGGCTGTCGGCCAGGGAAGCTGGATGTCGCGGCGTGGGTGCGAACGAGCTGCGCCGGAATCTGAGGTTGGCGAGCACACGCTCGATGACAGCATGCCGGAGACCACTATCCGCGGTACCGTCCAGACGGGCTGGCCGGCACCCCAAGCGGGACAGCCAACACTTGTCCTCTCGGCGACTACTGGCCGGGCAACGTGCTGTGGCGACTGGCTGGCTCGCCTCCCTTATCGGCTCTGGGAGAAGCCGCGGCCAGTCACCCGATGGCCGACCCGTGCGGACCTCCGCCTCGAGATCCTCTGGCACTCCCAGGGCCGAGCCATGAGCATGCTCACTGAGGACAACCTCGCGGACATGACGATCCGTGGCTGACTTGACTCCTGGCTGCTCAATAGGGACCTTGCCGCGCACGCCGACCCAGATCAGCCGCGCGGTCCTAGCGATCCTGGTCGCTAGTCTGGCTGGCGACCCAGCCTGTGGCGCTCTGTAGAACACTGTGTTACATGAGTCAGCCGCTGAGCATCCGGTTGAACGACGCGACCCTCACCCGCCTCGGAGCGCGAGCCCGCCGGGCCCACCTACCCCCGCGCACCCTCGCTCAGCGCTACGTCGAGGAGGGCCTGCGGATGGACGAGCATCCGCTGGTCCGGTTCGCCGACGGGCCGGCCGGGCGCCGCGCCCGCCTGACCGGAACGGGCAAGGACGTGTGGGAGGTCATCGCCACCGTCCGCGACAATGGCGGCGACGCCGCCGTCGCCGCACGCTACCTGGAAGTCCCCCTGGGCCTGGTCCAGGCCGCGGTCTCCTACTACGGCGCCTACCCCGCCGAGATCGACGAGTGGATCACCCTCAACGAGCAAGACACCGCCCGGGCCCACGGCGCCTTCACCGCCGGGCAGGCCGCCACCGGCTCATGAAGCTGCTCCTGGACCAGATGCACTCCCCCGCGATCGCCCGCGACCTGCGCGCCCGCGGCCACGACGTCGAAGCGGTCGCCGGGCACCCCCACCGCCAGGCGCTGCCCGACCCTGAAGTGCTGGCCGTCGCCCGAACCAGCCACCGGGCCGTCGTCACCAGCAACGTGCGCGACCTCCGCCCCCTCCACAACGAGGCGATCATCCCCAGCGGCCCCGGCCACTTCGGCATCATCTTCCTGCCAGGCAGCTACCGGCGGACCAAAGCCGACACCGGGCGAATCATCGCCGCGCTCGATGCAAAACTCGCCCGCTACCCCGGCGAGGCAGACCTCGCCGACGGCGAAGACTGGCTCTGACATCCTCGGCCACCACCCGCTGCACGGCCTCGTGCGCTCGGCACTCGACGCGGTGCCGCTGCCGTTGCTCAGACCCGACCTGGCTCATTTAGTGAATACGCGTGCTGGACTATCAAAGCCCACGCGCCCAAAGCCACGCACCAGGCATGACACTGTCCCGTCTGAACCATCACGTCGAGTCAGACCTGCGAAGTCGCGGTTATGAGATGCTGCAGGAAGCTATGCAGCGCTGATCGTCATGAGTTGCGATCATCGCATTTCGTAGTGCACACTGCTGGCCATGGCGATACGAGACACTAGCGCGGACCTGGTGAAGTTGATCGATGCGCAGCTAGAGCAACCTAATGGCAACGGCGAGGAGCGTGAGCTGGGCGACTGGTCAGCGCTGTACGGCGATGAAGATGACCACGACCCTTTGCTGGCTCAGATTGCTAGCGCGCGCAAGAGGATGCTGGCCGCGGAGGCACGGATGCGCTTGCTGGTCGCCTACGGCCGCGAGTTCACCCGCCCTCGTCCGTATAAGCTCGAGGACCTTGCCCGGGCTGCTGGCATGTCCGTCTCCGGGGTACGCACGGCCTACAGCGATGACGTGGTCGCCAGGGTGGCTGAGTTGATTGGCACCGGGATACCGTCCATATCGAGTGCTGATCTCGACCTGATTGTTGACCGGATCATGTCAGATGTGGCGCCCGGAGGGTTTGCTGTCCCGCCCGGTTATGCGCACTTGCCACTCGCCCTGATAGATGCGGTCTTCTCGATCCGATCGCACTACTCAGCCGTAGAGCGCGCTGTCGCTGCGTATTGCACAGCGACAGGGACAACATGTGACCCATTGGCCGCGCGCGCCAATCTGGAGTTCTCCGAGCACGGCGTTGATGATCTGCTGCGCAAAGTTGGAGCTCTGAGCGGAATAGACCTGGCAGATCAGTTCTTCGGGGGGAACCGTTCGCGCAGCGCGGGCCACCTCAAGGCAGATCTATGCACGACGGTAGCGAGTCGCCTACAGGCCGTATCGGTGACCAGTATCGAAGATCTTCGCCAGCGCGCAGGCAATGCCGAAATCCGGCGTGCTTGGACCGGCGTTAACGGCCTGGGCTGGGTCACCTGGCAGTACTTTTGCTCCCTAGTCGGCATCGATCACCTTAAGCCAGATGTCATGCTGATGCGCTTCGTCTCGCAAACGCTCAACCGGAACGTCGGGCCAGCAGAGACCGACGCAATGCTTTCCAATGCCTTCGAAGTGCTCCTGCCGTCGCACAAGGGGCTAACGAAGCGTGGAATGGATCACGCGATCTGGCAATTCCAACGCGAAATGCGCCCATAGTTCGCTGTGACATGGCATGAACGGAGTGCGTGGCAGTTCAGCTCATTGAAACGCTGGCGTGACACGCAATGTGCCTGGCAGGAATACGCGATCCGCGCCGCTCTCGCTGTCGCTCGCCAGCAGCATGGGACCACCTTGAGCTGAGTTTCGCCAGCACGGCGCGCTCCGCAGGGACGCAACCTTCCGGGCATGGCCAGCGCTAACCAGCCGTAGGGACGTCCCGGGCCGCACGGCACGCAGAACTGGTCGCCGATTAGTGTGGCTCTGCTCAGCAGCGCCAGCCTCGCCAATAGAGCTCTTGCCAAGCTCTTGCCCACAATCTCGAACTCGGCGTCCTCACTTACGACTCCAGTGGCCCACCGCGCCGTCCATCACCACTGGTCGCTGATGCGGCCGACCCTGGGCCACTGAGTAAGGTCAAGATCAGCAACTGAAAGCCGGCGATGAGATCCTTAAGGGGCTCTTCGAAGTTAACCGGGATCATGTTGCGGTCTGATGACAGTGCGTGACCTCGTGCGGGCGGCCTGAGAGGTTCACGGCAGCCGGTTTCGGGGCCTGGCCTCGGCGCGGCGGCGTGATCAAGA
>JAJYUU010000222.1 GCA_021792405.1 Actinomycetes bacterium | reverse complement strand
CTGGCCGATCCCGCGCTGCACGCGGTCACGCCTGAAGTCGTGGCGGGCGGCGCTGCCGAGCACTCGGTGCTGGTGCTCGATGGCGACGACAAGGTCGCGGTCGCGGCCGAAATCGCCAGCCGCCCGGCCCGTACCCTGTTCTTCGTCCGCACCAAGCACGGGGCCGACCGGCTGGCGCGGCAACTCGGCCAGGCGGGCGTGCCCGCGGCGGCAATCCATGGCGACCGGAACCAGAACCAGCGGCAGCGGGCGCTGGACGCGTTCACGGCCGGTCACCCGCGAGTACTGGTCGCCACCGATGTCGCAGCGAGGGGCATCCACGTGGACGGGGTCGAGCTCGTTGTGCATTTCGATCCGCCCAACGATCACAAGGACTACCTGCACCGCTCCGGCCGCACCGCCAGGGCTGGTGCCACCGGGCTGGTGGTGACGCTCGCGCTGCGCGAGCAGGTCGGCGAACTCCGCCGGCTGCACTCGGCGGCAGGCGTGGACCCGGCCAGCCATCGGGTGACCGCTGGTCATCCGGTAGTCCGCGAGATCGCGACCACCGGCACGCCAGTGCCGCCGCCGCCGCCCGCCCGCGAGGCGCAGCCCCGGCCGGCTGGCGCGCCGCCGCGACGGCGTCGTGGGCCTGGATATCCCGGCGCGGGCGCCCGTCGCCATCAGGCCGGCGACCGGCGGCGTTCGGCGTGACCGTCAGCCGCTGGTGACCAGCGGCTGACGTGATGTGCCGGGCTGCCGGGTAAGCCGCAAAAGCCCCGCAGGTCTCGTCGCTCGCCCCCGGATTCAATCCGGGGGCGGAACCCGCCCGTTCCCGGCGTGGCGAGCTAGATCGCGACCTTCGGCGCGCGCCCGCGGCGACTCACCGAGATGTCACTCATAGTTCGCCGCAGCGTCACGGCCTCGCTCACCTTCCCGGCATGACCATGCCGCACGGTGTGAACGTGCGACTTGCCTATGTCACAGAGTCCTTTCCGCCCGATGTCAACGGCGTCGCGCACACCGCGGTCCGGGTGGCGGAGCACCTTCTCGGCAGGGGTCATGAGCCGCTGGTGATCGCGCCCGAGCCGGCTAGCGGCGTGCCGCTCCCGGATCGGGGCTTCGGCTTTCCCGTCGTCCGGGTTCGGTCCGTCGGCCTCCCGGTGTACCGGGGATTCCGGGTAGGGTTGCCGGGCAGCCGCGTGCGCGAGGCCATCGCCGCTCACCGGGCGGATCTGGTGCACCTGCAGGGCCCGTTCGTGCTCGGCGCCAGTGCCTGCGCGGCGGCCCTGCGACTGCAGGTGCCGATGGTCGCGGTGTACGCCACCCACTCGGTCGGTGCACTTTTCACGCCCTGCTCGCCGCGGCCGGCCTGCCAGTTGCCGAGCCGCCCGGCGCCGAGCCGCTTAACCAGCCGCCGACCAGGGCGGAGCAGTTTGCCTGGATGGCCACCAAGGGAACGGCATGGGTAGCGCGCCGGTCGACCGACCTGGTGCCGAACCTGCTCGCGATGGCGGTCGCGGAGTGGCGCTGCGACTCTGGCCGGAACTCACCGCGATGGGTTAGCTTGTACCGGCATGACGTGGCAACCGGAACTAGACGAGCTGCGCAGGCGCCGCGAACTCGCCGGGCAGATGGGCGGGCCCGAGAAAGTCCGCCGGCAGCATGACGCCGGTCGGCTGACCGTCAGGGAGCGGATTGCCGCGCTGCTCGACGACGGCTCGTTCGCCGAGATCGGCGCGCTGGCCGGGAAAGCCGAGTACGACTCCGGCGGCGAGCTGACAAGCTTCATGGCGGCCAACTTCGTCACCGGCACCGGGCGCATCGACGGCCGCAAGGTCGTCGTCGGCGCCGACGACTTCACGATCCGCGGCGGTGCCGCGGACGCGGCCATCGCCGGCAAGCAGATCTACGCCGAGCAACTCGCCAACCAGCTGCGGCTGCCCATCGTCCGGCTGGTAGAGGGAACCGGCGGTGGCGGCAGCGTCAAGTCCCTCGAGCAGACTGGGCATACCTATGTCCCGGTCAATCCGGGCTGGGACTACGTGGTTGACAACCTGTCCGTCGTTCCCGTGGTGGCCGCCGGGCTCGGGCCCGTGGCCGGACTCGGCGCGGCGCGGCTGTGCGCCGCCCACCTGTCGATCATGGTCTCCGGGACGGCGCAGCTGTTCGTGGCCGGCCCGCCGGTGGTCAAGAGCGGCGTCGGCGAGGACGTCGACAAGGAGGCCCTGGGTGGTCACCGGGTACATGCCGGGAACGGGGCAATCGACCTCATCGCTGCCTCGGAGGCCGCCGCTTTCGGGCTGATCCGGCGGTTCCTGTCCTACCTGCCGCGAAGCGCCTACTGCCTGCCGCCGGTGACCGAGTCGGCGGACCCGGTGACCCGCCGCGACGAGGCCCTGCTCTCGGCGGTGCCCCGCGACCGGCGCAAGCCGTATCGCATCCGCGAGATCCTAGCCGCGGTGCTCGACGCCGGGTCGCTGTTCGAGGTGCAGCGCTACGGCGGTTCGATCCTGACCGCGCTGGCAAGGCTCGACGGGCATCCGGTGGGCGTCGTCGCGGGCGATCCTTACATCGCCGGCGGCTGCATGACCGCCGAGGGCGCCGACGCGCTGATCCGGTTTGCCGACCTGTGCTCGACCTTCCACCTGCCGGTGGTCACGTTCACCGACCAGCCCGGATTGCTCATCGGCACCAGGGCTGAGCAGCGGGCGACCATCCGGCACGGGGTGCGGGCGATTAGCGCGGTGTATCACGCCAGCGTGCCGGCAGCCGAGATCATCGTGCGACGGGTCTTCGGCGTGGGTGGCGCCGGCCTGGTGAACCGGCATGGCCTGGTCCGGCGCTGGGCCTGGCCGTCGACTGACTGGGGCTCGCTGCCGGTCGAGGGCGGGATCGAGGCCGCGTACCGGGCTGATCTGGAGGCAGCGGAGGACCCGGCCGCACTGCTGGCCGACATCCGGGCCCGGCTGGACGCTGTGCGCAGTCCCTTCAGGACCGCGGAGCGGTTCGGCATCGAGGAGATCATCGATCCCCGCGATACCCGGCCGCTGCTGTGCGACTGGGTCAGGGACGCCTATGCGGTGCTGCCCGTCGCGCCTGGCCGCCCGTCATTCGGAACGCGGCCGTAGGTGGGGCGCTTGCGCCAGGCCGCGGCCAGCACCGTGCCGTGGAGGCTTGTCCGTTACCCCGCTTAGCGCCTGCTACCCCGCTTAGCGCCGGCCTGCCGGTAGTGTCGGGCCATGCCGACTCCCGACTTCGTTACTGACCTGCGCAAACACGTCGGCCACGAATTGCTGTGGCTCTCGACCGCGGCCGGCCTGGTCCTGGATGACGACGGCCGGGTACTGCTGGGCCGGCGGGCGGACACCGGGAACTGGGCCTTGCCGGGCGGCATCATCGAGCCGGGCGAAGAGCCTGCCGACGCCGCTGTCAGGGAAGTCTTCGAGGAGACCGGCGTGATCGTGGTCCCGGAGGCGCTGGCGGCAGTCACGGTTTCCGGCCTGATCACGTATGACAACGGCGATGTGGTCCGGTACCTGGAGTTGCTGTTCCGCTGCCGCGTGGTCGGCGGCTCAGCGCGGGTGAACGACACCGAGTCCGTCGAGGTGAGCTGGTACCCGCTCGCTGCCGTGGCTGAACTGCCCAACCTGGAGGCCGGCTCGCGGCGCCGGATCGGCCTGGCCGTCAACGGCACCACGGCGGCGTTCTATGCGTTCTCCGGCCTGGAGCAGGTCCTAGGCCTATGAGACCAGCGATCACGTTGCGGATGACAGCGTGGAGCAGGTGCTCGCGCGGTTCGCGCAATGCCCGACCCGGCTCTGCAAACATGCAGGTCAACCGCATGGTGAGCCGAACGCATCACGATGCGAACCGCGATCTTGCTGCTCGGCGCGAGCCGCTGGAACAAGCTGTAGATGCGGGCGCTGAGTGCCCAACTGGCGTTCGCGGGGACTGCGTCAAGCAGCCGGCATCTCACAAGCGCGCGTCAGGACGGCGCGTGACAATCCGGCAGCCGGGCAGAGCGGCGGCCAGTTCCGCGATGTCACCGGGGTCCTCTGGCAGCACCAGTGCGGCATCAGATGGCGCGCAGACAGCAACCACATGCGCATCAGCGATCCGATCACTGCCAAGCCCGCCTGGTGCAATATGGCCCCCACCAGCTTGCCAAGCCGTTCGTCCGTGGCCACCACCCGGATGCGCTGGCCCCGTGGCTTCGCGCGAGAGCCGCCTCGACATGGCGTGTCCGCGCCATTCCCCGGCAGACCGCCGCTAGTGTTACCGCCGCGCAGCAGACCCTGCTTCCGCGCTCGGCTGCACGCCGCAGCAGGGCGCGCATATCGGTGTCGCGGGAGGGTGCCGAGGATGTCGAACGCTGCGGCGTCTAGCACGATGAAGGGACTCACGCCGCGCTGACTTTACCGCCGCCACCTGCTGGGAGCGGCTCCCCACGCTCGATTGCATCGAGCAACGCGTCCGCAGCGGCCAGCTGTTCGGCGGATGGTGCACCACGCACCGCGTCGAGCTCATCCAGCCATGCGAGTAGGGCAGCACGGTGGGCATCTTCCGCAATTGCTTCCCGCAGCGCGTCATTTGCCGCCGCGGAGAGGCTCCGGGCCCCGCGGGCCTGCAGCGCCTCCACGAGGTCTTCGTCCAGGCTCAGAGTGATGCGCTTCTTCATAAGAAAGCATACTCCGTGGTTAGACGCGGTGGCCGACATTATGAGCTGGCGTCGAATAGCCGCTTCAGGGACCCTTGGTCTGAATGAGCGACATCCCACGAGCGATCTCCGTCGGACGCCGGGTCGTGGTGACCGGCATGGCCGGGGCGGGGAAGAGTACGTTCTCGCGAGCGCTTTCGGCGAAGACCGGCCTCCCCGTTATTGTTCTCGACGTCCACTTCTGGATGCCGGGCTGGGCCGAGCCGACCGAGGCCGAGTGGCGGGAGAAGCAGAAGGGACTGCTCGCCGGCGACGGCTGGATCGCCGACGGCAATTACACCGCGACGCTCGATCTTCGACTCGAGCGAGCAGACACGGTCGTGTTCCTCGACATGCGGTGGTGGATCTGCGCCTGGCGCGCGCTCGTGCGGGGGGTTCGAACGCGCCCGGTTGACTTCGAGCTGCCGGACGGCTGTGATGAGTCCCGTTTGCGCCGGCTTCGCGATGAATGGTGGCTGGTTTGGCGCATCTGGCGAGTCCGCCGCTCTGAGCGCGAGAGAGAGCTGAAGATCCTCTCGCAGCACGGAAAGCATGTGGCGATGTACGTGCTCCGGTCCAAGCGCGCCGTGCGCGAGTTTCTCGACGTATGAATGCCGGTACCACTGCAGCGTCAAGGTAGCTGGTCGACGGTGGAGGGTGCCCGGTATGTAGCGATCCCGGCGCCGCTCTATCTCAGTAAGCCTCAGTCCGGCAGTGATCCGGCGACTCGAGCGGACTCGGTAGGGATCAGGTTTCATCCGCTCCGGGGTCGTGGTCGTCGCGAGCGACAACACCTGTTCCTGGCGATCATCAGTGTTCCTGGCGATCATCAGTGACCCTGGAGCGGTGCCCACCCAGGCTCTGGCGTGGCGAGTCGAACTGGATCAGGCTGCGCGGCCTGTTCGTGTGCGAGTGGCGTCCTGGGCCGGGTTGGCGAGAAACGGCATTCGGCTTTCTCAGGCTGGTTTCTGGTCGTCTGCGTCCTGGCCGCGCGTCACCGCGCGCTCGATCCGCTCTAGCCGTTCGGTGATGTCGGCGATCTCGGGTAGCGCTTCGCCGCGGGCGGCGCGTTCCAGGATCGAGCGCACGTAGCTGCTGTACCGGACATGCCGTGCCCTGGCCGGCCGCTTGAGCACGAACTGGCCAGGACGGGCGCGGCCATCGACCGGTATCTGACCGCATTCGAGAACGGCACTCTCGACCCCGAAGACCTCGCTGGCCGGCTCACCCAGCGCAAGGCCCTCATCGATGCATTCATCGCCCAGGTCAAGATCACGGGACCCGACCGAATCGTCCCGG
>JAJYUU010000066.1 GCA_021792405.1 Actinomycetes bacterium | reverse complement strand
GCCGCCGAGCCGGCTCCCGAGCTGATGACCGACGGCGCCGACGGCGCCTACCCGGAGTTCGAGGCCGGCTACGACCCGGCTGACCCGGTCGACCAGGCCATCATCGCGACCAGGGAGGCGGTCTTCCCGCTGCGCGGCCTGTTTCCCTAGGGCACTGTTTCCCGACGGCGCCCTCCATCAGGAAACGGGCCTTTACCGGGCCAGCACCACCTTCAGCGCACCGGTGTCGGCGGAACGGCTGAAGACGTCGTAAGCCTCATCGAAATCATCGAAATCGAACCGGTGCGTGACGAGCCGGGCAGCGTCAAGCTGGCCGCTTGCCAGCAGTCGAAGCAGCGTCGGCGTCGAATAGGTATCCACCAGGCCGGTGCTGATCGTGATGTCGCGGATCCACTGATCTTCCAGGTGCAGGGCGGCCGACTTGCCGTGCACGCCGATGTTCGCGACCCTCGCACCCGGCCGGGTCAGCCGGACCGCCAGCTCGAAAGTTTCCGGCCGGCCGACCGCTTCGATGGTCACGTCCGCGCCCAGGCCATCCGTCAGCGACCGCACCGCCTGCAGCGGGTCGCTGATCTGACTGTTCACCGTCACGTCAGCGCCGAACTCCTTGGCTGCCTCCAGGCGCCGGTCCGCGACGTCGATGGCGACGATGTGACTCGGGCTGAACAGCCTGGCTGTCATGACGGCGGTCAGCCCGACCGGCCCGGAGCCGACGACTGCGACGACATCACCAGGACGCACCCCAGCCGTCAGCACGCCGACCTCGTAGCCGGTCGGCAAGATGTCGGCGAGCATGAGTGCCTGCTCGTCCGGGACGCCGGAGGGCAGCCGGTAGGTAGAGGTATCCGCGAAGGGCACCCGGACGAACTCCGCCTGCGCGCCGTCATAGGTGTGACCGAGCACCCAGCCGCCGCCGCCCAGGCACTGCCCGTACCTGCCCTGGCGGCAGTACTGGCAGGCGCCGCAGGCGGAGATGCACGACACCAGCACGCGGTCGCCCTCGCCGATGGTGCGAACTGCGGCGCCGGCATCCTCAATGGTGCCGACCGCCTCGTGCCCGAGTATCCGGCCAGGCCGGACGGTGGGCACGTCACCGCGGAGGATGTGCAGATCGGTCCCGCAGATCGTGGTCATGTCGACCCGCACGATGACATCACCGTCATCGGTGATCTGGGGGTCTGGCACTTCGGTGAAGGCCCGCTGTCCCTGGCCCTGATAGACAACCGCACGCATTGCTAGCCGTCCTCTCCCCTGTGGTCAGCTGATCCGGCTGGCGCCGGGTCGTGCCGGATTCGCCGCCCGGTAATCCTGGCCGGGGTGATCCTGATGAAGTGCTCGCGCTCCCCCTCCGGCCACGGCACAACGCCAGCCTTCTGGGCGTCGGCCTGTTCGCGCGGGTCATCCAGATGGTGTGCGGGCCCCTGGATCAGGACGCTCCAGCCCTCGCGGGCCTCCGCGTCGAAGTTGTCGATCTCGAATGCCACGCGGTACTCGGCGTGCTCGATACCGGTGCGCAGATCCTCATCCGTCGAGCCGGCCGCCGTCGTCCGGAACAAGATCGCGCCGTCATGCAGCACGTAGTTCACTGGGAGCACGGTGAGGTCGAAGCGTCCGGGGAATGCGAGCCTGCCGATGCCCCCCGGCGCGATCAGCGCGAGGCACTGCGCCTCATCGAGCATCTCGAGCTTCGCACCGGGCACCGTGCTCTCCTCTCGCCCAAGATCACGCTGCCAGCGCGGTTTGCGGCTCAATAGGGGCGAAAGGCCCGCTGGCCAGGGACTCACGACAGGCAGCTAGCGGGAGGGACCATACCCGCTTCTCGCGGATCCAGATTCCGCGGTGTGCCGGCATTGCTGCCGGTAACCCCGCGGCTTCCGATGGCTGGTCCCTCCCGCCACTTCGATCACACCGTCCTCGCCGCTGGGTATCTAGGGTCCTAAGTCCGCTTCGGACCGGGACCTATCGCCTGGCACGCGGAAGCGGGGATTACCGACTTGCGGCCCTACTGAGCCGCGCCCAGGCGGTGATGCTGTTGCGTTGGGGGATGGAGCAGTCATGACAGTTCTAACTGGGAACGGCGGCGCGGCCGGGAACGGCGGCGCGGCCGGGAACGGCGGCGCGGGCGTAGCCGGGCAGCGGCGCCGGTTCGAGCTGCCGGCTGCGGGCCTGGAGGACCTGCACCGGGCCCTTGTGTCGGCGGGTTACCAGGTAATCGGACCGCGGGTGACCGGCGACGCGATCACCCTTGGCGAGCTGACGTCGGCCAGCGAACTGCCGTTCGGCTGGGGCGTGTCGCTCTCGCCGGGCGGTTACCGCCTGCGCAAGCGCGACGACGCCGCGGCCTTCGGTCACTCGGCCGGCCCTGGCTCCTGGAAGCAGTTCCTGCACCCGCCGCGCGAGCAACTCTGGTCCGCCACCCGCGGCACGGACGGGCTCGCTGTCGGCCCTGGGGCAGTGCAGGAGCCGCGCAAGCTCGCCTTCCTCGGCGTCCGCCCGTGCGACTTGCGGGCGATCCAGGTCCTGGATCGCGTCCTTCGCGGTGCAGCAGGCCGCGACTGCGCCTACTCCCGGCGCAGGGCAGCAGTGTTCATCATCGTTGTCAACTGCACCGAACCTGGCGAAACGTGCTTTTGCGCCTCGATGGCTACCGGACCTGAATCCGGACCGGGATATGACCTGCTGATGACCGAACTCACCGCCGGGCCCGACCACAGTTTCGTGATCGAGGCCGGATCGCCCGGCGGGCAGGAGATCCTGACCAGGCTGCCGGTCCGGCCTGCTGACCCTGGCGTCACGGAGCGCGCCGACACTGCCGTGGCCGGGGCGGCCGACCGGATGGGCCGGTCCATGCAGACGGACGGGCTGCCGGGAATGCTGGCCGCAAGTCGTCATGCGCAGCGCTGGGAGGACGTCGCGTCCCGGTGCCTGACCTGCGGTAACTGCACGATGGCTTGCCCCACCTGCTTCTGCACCACGGTCGAGGACGTGACCGATCTGAGCGGGGAGCATGCGGAGCGGTGGCAGAACTGGTCGTCCTGCTTCGAGCTCGATTTCTCGTACCTGCACGGCGGGCCGGTGCGATCGTCGGGGGTCAGCCGGTACCGCCAGTGGCTGACCCACAAGCTGGGTACCTGGCACGACCAGTTTGGCTCGTCCGGCTGCGTGGGCTGCGGCCGCTGCATCGTGTGGTGCCCGGTCGGCATCGACCTGACTGAAGAGGTGGCAGCGCTGTGGGCAGAGCGCAACGCGGCCGGCGGGCCGACGGCCGGGTCTGAGGGACCGGAGCGCGGGGAGCGAGGATGAGCGTCACCAGCACGGAACTGGCCAGCCATCGGTTCGCGGCCGGCCTGACGGCACCTCAGCTTGACCGGCTTGCCGCGATTGCCGCCAGCGTGGAGCTGGCGGCTGACACCCGGCTGTTCGACGAGGGCGGCCAGGCCGCTTCGCTGTGGCTGATCAGGTCTGGCCGGATCGCGCTTGACCTGCACGTGCCCGGACGCGACAGGCTGATCGTCGAGACACTCGGGCCCGGCGACGAACTGGGCCTGTCCTGGCTGGTCTCCCCGCCGCGATGGCAATTCGGGGCCGTGGTCCAGCTCGCCGCGTCTGCGTTCGAGCTGACGGCCGCCGCGGTGACCAGCTTGTGCGAGAGCGATCACGAACTCGGCTACCAGGTGACCAGGCGGCTGCTCGACACTGCTATCGGCAGGCTGCAAGCTGCCCGGATCCGGATACTTGACCTGTATGCGGCGCCCCCGCGCGCGACGCCGTCAAGCGGCGCTCCGGCCAGGGGCGGCCCGGCCAGGGGCGGCCCGGCTCTGCCCGGCGGTTCACCGTGACCGGCTTCCGGTACCCCGTCAGCTACCGCGTCAGCTCGCGCCAGGAGGAGACGCACGACACCGTCACCATCACGCTGGAGCCGGCCGGGGAACCGATTGCCGCATTCCGTCCAGGGCAGTTCACGATGCTGTACTCGTTCGGCGTCGGCGAGATCCCGATCTCGGTCAGCGGGCCGCCCGGTGTGCCCACGCTCACGCACACGATCCGCGCGGTCGGCGCAGTGAGCGCCGCGCTCTGCGCGGCGCAGCCTGGCCAGGTCATCGGGGTGCGCGGCCCGTTCGGCACGAGCTGGGATCACGCGGAGGCTGCGGCGAATCGCGACTTGCTGCTGGTCGCGGGCGGGATCGGGCTGGCGCCGCTGCGTCCCGCTCTGCTGGAGGCACTGGCACAGCCTGGCCGATACCGCAGGATCATCATGCTGGCTGGCGCGCGCTCTGCGGCTGAACTGGTCTTCGCCGCCGAGTACGGCCGGTGGCGCGAGCGCGGCGCCGAGGTGGCCATCACCGTGGACAAGGCTGACGCCAGCTGGCCCGGACAGGTGGGCGTGGTCACCCAGCTGATCGGGCGGGCGCACCTCGACCCGGCCCGGACGACGGCCCTGATCTGCGGTCCCGAGGTCATGATGCGCATCACTGCCCGCACGCTGACGGCGGCCGGCTTGCCGCCGGCGAGCATCTGGATCTCGCTGGAGCGGAATATGCAGTGCGGCACGGCCGAGTGCGGCCACTGCCAGCTCGGCCCGCTGCTGCTGTGCCGGGACGGCCCGGTCGTGAACTTCGGGCTGGCCGAGCCACTTCTCACCGTAAGGGAGCTGTAGATGCCAGCGGACTCTGCGCGCCCACGGCTAGCGGTCTGGAAGCTCGCGTCGTGCGACGGCTGCCAGCTGACGGTACTCGACTGCCAGGATGAGCTCCTCGCGCTGGCGGGTGAGATGGATATCGCTCACTTCACCGAGGCGACCAGTGCCGAGCTGCCGGGGCCAGGACCATTCGACGTCTCCCTGGTCGAGGGCTCGGTCAGCACGCCTGCGGACGCCGCCCGGATCAAGCAGATCAGGGCGGATTCCCGGACGCTGGTCACGATCGGGGCGTGCGCGACAGCCGGTGGCATCCAGGCGCTGCGGAACTTCGGCGACGTCGCGGAGTTCGCCTCGACCGTGTACGCCCGGCCGGACTACATCGCCGCGCTGGCGACCTCCACCCCGGTCTCCAGCCATGTCCCGGTCGACTTCGAACTGCCCGGCTGCCCGATCGACAAGCACGAGCTGATTGGCTTGCTGTCAGCACTGCTGGCTGGCCGCGAGCCGCGCATTCCCGGCCACAGCGTGTGCGAGCAATGCAAGCTGCGCGGCACGGCCTGCGTCATGGTGGCGCGGGGCACACCGTGCCTGGGCCCGGTCACGCAGGCTGGCTGCGGGGCGATCTGCCCGGCGTTCGGGCGCGGCTGCTACGGCTGCTTCGGCCCGATGACCGCGCCCAACGTCGGCGCGCTGGTCCCGTGGCTAGGCCGGCTCGGGATGCCGGACTCCGACATCCGCCGGGTGTTCGCCACCTTCAACGTCGCCGCCTTCGACCGTCTCGCTGGCGGGTCCGCCGCGGCAGCGGCCCGGCCTGAACCCGGTCGGCGGCACCCCGGATCAGGCGCCTGACAGGCGCAGCAAGTCGGCGCGTACCCTTGCCGTCAGCTCGTCAATGGCAGCCGCGACCGCGGGGCTGAAGGCCTGCCCGTAGCCGAAGGCTTCGCCCTGCACCGCATGCACGATCAGCAGAGCCGGCAGCCGCGAGAGCGCGCGGCTCAGCTCGATAGCCGCGCCCAGGCCCAAGCCATGCGAGCTGGCCGGCGCGCGCGCCGGGCCCGGCTGACCCGGCGTCGGCCGGCCGGCCTGACCCGGCGCCGGCGCTGGCACGACGACCCGGTGCAGCGTCCCTGGCGCCGCATCGCCGCCGCACACCGCGTCGATCACGATCGCCGCGGCAGCGCCCGTCCACGCCTCCATCAGCCGGGTCGGCTCTCCGTCGCTGCACAGCAGCTCGACACCCGGCGGTACGGTTCCGCGCAGCCGCCCGATGACCGCCGGGCCGGCGCCGTCGTCGCAGCGGAACTCGGCGCCTATGCCGATCGCCATGACCGGCCGGCGGCTTCCGCTGGTCACGTCCGGTCTACCTGCAGGTCAAGGAAATGCGTGGCGCAGGAAATGCATGGGTCGTAATTGCGGATCGCCTGCTCGCACTGGCCGGCCAGCTGCTCGTCGGTCAGCTCCAGGCGTGCCTGCACGAACTGCCGAAGATCACGCTCGATTGCCGCCTGGTTCTGCGACGTCGGAGGGATGATGCGAGCGCTGACAACCGACCCCGCTGAGTCGAGCTCGTACCGGTGGTACAGCACGCCCCTGGGCGCTTCCGACACGCCGTGACCGGTGGCCGCCTGCGCCGCTACCTCGACGCTCGGACGTGACGGTGGCCGGTATGCCTCGATAATGCGGATCGCTTCCTCGATCGCGCAGACTACCTCGACCGCGCGGACGACGATGCTGCGGAACGGATTGCGGCAGCTGTCACCAAGACCGGCAGCGGCAGCGGCCGCGGCGGCCGCGGGCGGGAGCCAGCGGGAGTTGAGCGTGTAGCGGGCGAGCGGGCCGGTGAGATAAGTGCCTTCGCTGCCGGCCAGCCGCGCATGCAGTGCGGTGGAATGCGGCACCTGCATCTCGATGACGTTCCGCTCGAACTCGGCGGCGGCAAACTCCCGGCCACCGGAGCTGACCACGCTGCCGCTCTCGATCGGATAGCTGCCGGGCTGGCTCAGCGCGAGCATCTCGTGTTCCACGGTCAGCTCGGGGAAGTCAAAACCCGCCACCCACGTCACGGTTTCCAGCGCCTCGTCCAGCGCCGCGCGCAGCTGATCAGCAAGGCCGCTCAGGTCCGCCCGGGCGGGCACCGAGTAGAACCCGCCGACCTGGAAGTTGACCGGATGCACTGCCCGGCCGCCGATCGTCTCCATGATCGCGTTACCGGCGCGCCGCAACTTCAGCCCGCGCTCCACGATCGCGCGCTGGTCGCGGGCAAGCTCGATCGCGCCAGGGTAGCCAAGGAAGTCCGGCGCATGAAGGAAGTAGATATGCAGCGCATGGCTGGCAATCCACTCCCCGCAGTACAGCAGCCTGCGCAGATCGGCGATCGGGCCATCGATCCGGACGCCACAGGCGGCCTCGATGGCCAGTGCGGCGCTGGTCTGATAGGCGACCGGGCAGATGCCGCAGATGCGCGCGGTGATGTCCGGCGGCTCGCGGTAAGAGCGCCCTCGCAGAAATGCCTCGAAGAACCGCGGTGGCTCGTAGATGTCGAGCCTGACTTCGTCGACCTGGTCGCCTGACACCCGCAGATAGAGCGAGCCCTCGCCCTCCACCCGCGCTATGCCCGCGGTGACCAATGTCCGCTCACGTTTGTGGGTCATGCCGTCACATTCTGTCACGTGCTGATTACGACGAGTCCAGGCCGACCGCGAGCCGGTGACCGAGGTCCCGCTGACCTGGGGCCGGATGGCCCTGCGCCTCGTTCGCGCGCAGGGAGATGCTCTTGACGACACCAAAGGAGAAATGGCCGGGTGCCGAAACCCGGGATACCAAGGAGGAATGCACAGATGCGCAGGAGGACATTCGATGCGCTGGCCATATCGGCCGGCCTGCTGCTGGCGGCCATTCTCGTCGTCGCCGGTGTGCTGCTGACCTGGGGACAGTCATACGCAAGCAACCAGGTGACCAGCCAGCTATCCGCTCAGAAGATCGTATTCCCGACCACAAGCAACCCCGAGTTCAAGGCCCTGCCCAAGGCCGACCAGGCCGCGATGGCCCCGTATGCCGGGCAGCTGATGACCAGCGGCGCGCAGGCCCACGTGTACGCGGACAACTTCATCGCCTACCACCTGTCGCTGATCGGCGGTGGCAAGACCTACTCGCAACTGTCCGCCCTGTCCCGCGCCAACCCGACGAACGCCGCGCTTGCTGGCGAGGTCCAGACCGTGTTCCAGGGCACCACGCTGCGCAGCATGCTCCTTGAGGCCTACGGCTTCTGGACCTTCGGTCAGATCGCGATGATCGCGGCCATCGCCGCCTACATCGGGGCCGGCCTCATGCTGCTCCTGTCCATCCTCGGGTTCGTGCACCTGCGGCGCACCGCGCCGGACACCGAGATCCTGCCGAAGCTCGCTACCCGGGTCGAGGTGAGCGCTAGCTGACCAGACGGCGGTCCCGGTATCGCGAGCCCGGCAAACCAGCTTCCCGCCCCGCGGCCACCGCGGGCGGGAAGCTATTTTGTTCGTCACTAGCCGTCCAGGACCAACGTCCCGCCGCCTGGTGACGGTCTTCACTGCTGCGACCGGCCAGGCCGGGACAAACTCCAGGTGCTCTTTCGATACGTTCAGGTTCTACGTTTAGGTTTCAAGGAGCCCAAAAGATGAACCCTTATGTGGTGGCTGATCCTGCCTCGGTCATCAATCTGAACCACCCGGGCACGTTTCTCACCTGGTCGTTCATCGACATCTCGGTAGCGAACCTGGCCGTCATCGCCGTGATGGTGTTCATCTTCGGCCTCGCCCTGCTGGTCCCGTTTCCCAGCAGGCACGCTTCGCAGCGGCCGATTCCCGGCACCGGCACCTTGGCCGGGGCCACGGACACCGTCACAACTGACAGCACAGCAGGGGCAGCGCCAGCCGATCCGGATGCCGACATGTGGACGGCCAGGGTGCGGCGGCTCGCGCTCCGGCTGCTGCCGCCGGGCAAGCTTCTCCCCGACCGGCAGCCGGCCTACGTCGCGTCCTGGGTCTACATATTCGGCGTCGCAACGCTGGCCGCGCTGGGGCTGGCGATCGTGTCGGGCTTCGCGCTGGCGCTGGGCGGCCCTGACTGGTGGCATTACAACTCGGTCGGCCACTTCTTCAACAGCATTCACCTGTGGAGCGTCGAGCTGTTCATGGCGTTCATGGTCATCCACCTGTGGGGGAAGTTCTGGATGGCCGCGTGGCGCGGCCGCCGGGCGCTGACCTGGATGACCGGCGTGGTGGCCTTCATGGCAGCGGTCGTGGAGTGCTTCACCGGCTACCTGTCGCAGCAGAACTTCGACTCACAATGGATCGCCACCAACGGCAAGGATGCCTTCAACGCGGTCGGCCTCGGATCGTTCTGGAACGTCTTGAACTTCGGCCAGATGCTGATGTGGCACATCGTCCTCCTGCCGATCATCTTGATCGCGATCGTGGGCGCCCATGTGCTGCTGGTGCGCATCCGCGGCGTCAGCCACCCGCTGCCGGCCAAGCGCATCCCATGGCGGGACCGCACCGCACGCAAGGCTGCCGCCACCGCCGACGCCGCTCCCTGGCGCGGTCCGACCCGCCGCTACGACATCCTGAAGGAAGGCACGATCGCCGGGCTTATCGCCACCATCGTGGTGCTGCTGGCCGCAGTGCTGTTGTCCTCGCCCGACGTGCCGCCGCTGACCATCAAGACCTGGGCGACCGTGGATCAGATCGGCTTCGTCAACACGGCGGCCACCGAACTGAATGGCACCAGCGTGTCCGCCAACTACGGGCCGCCGTACAACAACGGCACCGGATCCCTGCAGCAGGTTGGCCCGGTGAGCTGGCAGAAACTGTTCGGGATCACCCAGCCAGTCGATTCCGCCAAGCTATTCGTGCTCGTTCCGCTGACGGTCGCCGCCAAGACAGATCCGGCCCTGGCCACGGCCCTGCACAGCTACACAAGCGCCACCCCGGCGCAGCAGCTGCGCTGGGCAACCGCCTACGCCCAGGCGACCGCGCCGGGCGCCAAGAAAGTGCCGTTCCGGGGCGGGGACCTGAGCCTGCCAGCGGCCGGGCCGGTGCCGCTGATGATGGCGTCAGAGCTGACCATGGCCAGGAGCGGCGCGCTCGACACCGACCTGCTCGCGCAGCGCCAGTTCTACGGCACCGACTTCACCAAGCCACTGCTGTTCATCGCCGACGGCGGGTATTACGCCACGCTGGCGACGAGAATGCACCTCACCGGTGATCAGTGGGGAGTCATGAACGAGACCGGCAGCTACCCGGGCCAGCCGTGGCTGTGGCTGTATCAGATGTGGTACCACGTGAACCCGTTCGGGGACTCGCACAGTGCTGACATCTGGGCGGTGTACCTCACCGGCGTTGCCACGATCCTGCTGCTGCTCGTCCCGTTCATCCCCGGCCTACGCGACATCCCGCGGCTGATCCCGGTGCACCGGCTGGTCTGGCGGGGGAACTGGCAGCAGCCCGCCACGGGCCCCGGCGGAGCCCCGGTCCAAGGCGGCCAGGGCCAGGAGCACGGGCAGCGGACCGCCTCGTGACGAGGCTCGCCGTCCGGCTGGTCGGCCCCGGCCAGCCGGACGGCCAGGGATCGTCTGGATCGCTACTGGGCGATCCGGACGATCTCGCTGGCCGGGCGGGCTGGCGGGAGCCGGTAGCCGGTCACGATCTCCATGCTGACCGTGAGTACGTCCGCTGCCGCGCCGCCCAGCCACGGCCGCAGCCGGGCACGGTAGTGCAGCACCGCCTCGGTGTCGGTCTGGAGCTGCGCGAGCCCGACCACGATCACGGTCCAGCCGGACCGCTCGGCGATGTCCAGGCAGTCCGCCTCATAAGCGACGACGGTTCCGCCGCCCCGGGATGACGTAGCGATAGCCGAACCGGCCGTCAGCCCGATCACGATCTTGTCATCCTCGACCAGGTGGTTCACCGGCCTGATAGCGGGCAGCGCCTGATGCGTGAACACGAGCCGCCCGACTGGCAAGCTCGAGAGCAACTCCAGTGCTTCGGCACGGGGCAGCTCGCTCAGCGACCCCTCCTCGGTCACGGTTTCTCCTCCACGCCGGGTAGTGGATGAGTTCATGCTCAGTAGCAGCGAATCCGCCGGCGCAGTACCACTAGTGCAGCGCACCGTAAGTTCCTTACCGGTTGCCGACGTGGGTGATGGTTACTTCTGGTAGTCGGCGAGGTGGATGATGGCTGCGGTGTCGTAAGCGTCGGTGGGGTGCCCGGTTCGTTCGCCGGTGCGCAGGATCGCGTCGGTGTAGGTCTGGGTGGCGGGGTCGTAGACGGCGAAGCCCCAGTGGTCGTCGTCGCCGAGGTATTCGATGCGGCACAGGGGGATCTGCTCGTCGTTGTCGTCGCCTTCGCCGGCCCAGGCGGTCAGGTAGCCGAACGAGCCGCGCCAGCGGATGGTGATTTCCTGCAGGTCCGGGTGGGTGAGGGAGGCGTGATGGTCCACGGTGCCTTCGATCAGGTCCTTCAGGCGCCTGGGCGGTACTGGCATTCCTCCAGTGTCGCCTTCCTGCGGTGATGGCGGCGCCGGGCCAGGTGCGCGACACGCCGGCGGGGCTGGTATCGGCCGTCCCGCGCGGTTCGGGGTGCATTCTTCCGTGATCATCATGATCGCGGAAAGGGGAACCCGGTATGAGCGGGCGGGCCGGTGCTGTCAGGCTGACTATCAAGCGGTGCCGGAGGCTGGAGCAGATCATCGCCGCGGGCACCAGCCCGCAGCGGCTGGTGCTGCGGGCAAAGATCGTGCAGGCGGCGGCCGGCGGCATGACCAACGCCGGTATCGCCGCGAAGCTGGGCTGCAGCGTGGCGACGGCGCGGACCTGGCGGGGCCGGTTCGCCGTGCGCGGGATCGCGGGCCTGTTCGATAAGCCCCGGTCCGGGCGGCCCGAAGTGCACGGCCCCAGCGCCCGGCTGGCAGTCATCGCCGTTGCCACCTCGATCCCGCCCGACGGCGAGTCGCAGTGGTCGAGGCCGCTGATCGCCGGCCACCTGCGCGAACGCGGGCTGGCGATCTCACCGTCCACCGTGGGCCGGGTGCTGGGCGAGGCCAGGGTCCGCCCGCACAAGGTCCGCGGCTGGCTCAACCGCGCCGGCGACCCGGCGTTCTGGATCCGCGCCGGGCAGGTGTGCCGCCTGTACCTGGACCCGCCGCCCGGCACCGTGCTGATCAGCATCGACGAGAAAACCGGCATCCAGGCCAAGTCCCGCAAGCACCCGGCGATTCCCGGCCGGCCGGGCCGGGACGCCCGGCGGGAGTTCGAGTACGTCCGGCACGGCACCGTCTCCCTCCTCGCCGCGATGAACGTGGCCACCGGCGAAGTGATCGCCGAGCCGATCACCCGCAACGACTCGGCGACGTTCACCCGGTTCCTGGCCATGCTGGACCAGATGACCCCGCCCCGCCTGCGCATTCACCTGATCATGGACAACGGCTCGTCGCATACCTCCAGCGCCACCAGGGCCTGGCTGGCTGCCCGGCCGCGGTTCGCGGTGACGTACACGCCGAAGCACGCCTCCTGGCTCAACATGATCGAGCAGTGGTTCGGGGTGCTGACCCGCCGGCTGCTGCGCCGCGGCGACTTCAGCTCCCGCGACGACCTCGACGCCAAGATCACCGCGTTCACCATCCGGCACAACAAGCACGCCCGCCCGTACAAGTGGAGCTACGACGCCGACGCCGATCACGCCCGCTACCTCGAACGCCACCCCCGGGCCGAACCCGCGCCCATCCTCCAGGAAGCCGCGTGACCGTAACGATCGGTGATCAAGAACCAGTCAAGGACTTACGGTGTGCTGCACTAGGCCCAGTCCGCCAGGACTAAGGTCCCGGCGGCACGGGGTGTGTGGCGAACGTCCCAGCCGGTTGGGGCCGAACGCCCGCTGTCCGCAGCCTGCTCGCCGGGCACTCTGGATAACCAGACGATGCACAGGCAAGGAGAGCCGTCATGTACGCACATGTGGGCGACCGGCTCATAGCCGAGGGCGACGCCGCCAGGGCCGGACTTATCATCGGAGTCCCGCACGAGGACGGCTCGCCGCCATACATCGTCAAGTGGCTGTCTGACGGCCACATCGCCATGGTCTGGCCTGGTGACTTCGCCCGCGTTGTCCCGTCCGGTCCGCCCAGCCCGGACAGCCAGCCGCTCACCACGGGCGCCTGACCGGCTGTGGCCCGACGCTTGTCCGTGCTCGCCACTACGTACCACGGCTGGAAGTACCAGGAGCTGCGCTCCCGGGCTCGCTCGGCGCGGGCAGCGCAGCGATCTTGACGACCCTCGGGTTAAGCCCGGTCACGGCTCGCCTTCGATCACCTTGGCCGCGCCGCGCGCTGGGACGTCTGCCGAAAGGAAGGCCCTAAGGTCCCGGCAAGCTGGCACATCCGGCCCTGGCCACCAAGTGCCCGCCGCGCTGAAATTAACACCCGTGCGATTTCAAAGAGAGGGGGCGCGATCGATGGGCCCGCTGACGCGCAGGGATTACCGCGGTTCGGTCGGCGAGGTGGTCGACTGGCTCGAAGCGCCATGGGCGGTGCTCCGGCCGATGACCGGTCACCCGCTGCGATTGGAGGACTACCTCCAGGATGGCAGCTACGTCGTCCGGGTGGAGCTTCCCGGCGTCGACCCGGAGAAGGACCTGACAGTCACCGTTGACACCGGGATCCTGACGATCACGGCGAAACGGCGCGAGGGGCCGGCGGGGAAGCACCACTCCGAGTTCCGCTACGGAACCTTCAGCCGGAGCGTGACGCTGCCGCCCTCTGCCGATGAGGACCACATCGAGGCCATCTGCAGCCACGGCGTCCTGGAAGTGACGGTCAAGCTGGCCGACAAGGCCATCGGCGCCGGCGGCCGCAAGATCCCAGTCCGCGAGGACCAGCACATCAAGCCAACCTGAGGCGCCTGCCAGGACGCCCGCCGCTAGACCCACATCGTCGAGGCGCTCGCCGCCAAGGTGAAGTCCGGCGAACTCGCGCCGTGCCAGTTCATCAACGTCGACATGATCCCGGAGCAGATCTGAGCCCTTCGGCAACCGGTCACGGGACGTTGGTCCTGCACCGGCCCTGGACGCCCCAGATAAAGTAGGGTGACCGGCCGGCAGGGCCGCGTTCCCGTGGGTAATGATTTTGTCACCGGGCGAAAGGCGACCGCTGATGGCGGACCAGGGGCAGGCAACCGCAGGCATTAGAGTCTTCCTGCTGGACGACCACGAGATTGTCCGCCGCGGCGTCAAGGACATGCTGGAGGCCGAGCCGGACATCACCGTGATCGGCGAGGCGGGCACGGCCGAGTCCGCGCTGGCCCGGATCCCTGCGCTGATGCCGGACGTCGCGGTCCTGGACGTGCGGCTGCCCGACGGCGACGGCGTGACCGTCTGCCGTGAGATCCGCTCCCGCCACCCGCAGGTCGCGTGCCTGATGCTGACATCGTTCGGCGACGACGAGGCGCTGTTCGACGCGATCATGGCGGGTGCGGCGGGGTACGTCCTGAAGCAGATCAAGGGCACCGACCTGGTGGGCGCGGTGCGGACCGTTGCCTCCGGCGAGTCGATGCTCGACCCGGAGGCGGCCAGCAAGGTGCTGGCCCGGATGCGCGACCAGGCGAGCAAATCTGACCCGCTGGCCGGGCTGACCGCCCAGGAGCGCAAGATCCTCGAGCTCATCGGTGAGGGCCTGACCAACCGGCAGATCGGCCAGCGGATGTACCTGGCCGAGAAGACCGTCAAGAATTACGTGTCAGCGCTATTCGCCAAGCTCGGGATGGAGCGACGAACCCAGGCAGCGGCGTACGCCTCCCGGATCTTCGACCAGCATTAGCTGCGGTCGCCGGCAGTCTGGCGCGATGCGGTCAGACCTCCGTCCCTGGCTAGGTTCGGGCGGCCAGCGGCACCCGCCAGGCCACCTCGGTACCACCGTCGGCTGCGGACGCGACCCGGAACGTCCCGCCGATCTTGACGGCCCGCTCCTCCAGGTTGCTCAGGCCGCTGCGGCGGCCACCTGCCTTGATGCCGGACCCGTTATCACGGACGGTCAGCGCCAGCTCGTCCCCGGCACGTACTTGTACCTCCACCTTGCTGGCGCCAGAGTGCCTGGCCGCATTGGACAGGGCCTCGCGCAGTGCGCTCAGCAACTGGTCGCCGAGCGGATCCGGTACGTCATCGAGCCGGCCGTCCAGCTCGAGCGCCGGCGCGAAGCCCAGCGGACCAGCCATCTCGTCGGCAATCTCCAGGATCCGCGAGCGCAACCCTGGCCGCTCCTGGTGCCGTGCCTGGAGCGCGAATATCGACGACCGGATCTCCCTGATCGTCTCGTCCAGCGCGTCCACGGCGACGCTGACCCGCCGCGCCGCTTCCGGCGCGCCGATGAGCCCGACCGTGCCCTGCAGCGACATCCCGGTCGCATACAGCCGCTGGATCACCAGGTCGTGCAGGTCGCGGGCAATCCGGTCGCGGTCCTCGAAGACCGCGACCCGCTCGGCCTGGCGACGGTGCTCGGCCAGTTCCAGCGCGATCCCGGCCTGGCTAGCGAAAGTAACCAGCATGTCCGCGGCCGCGGGCGCCAGCGGCATAGCACCAGGACGGCGTCCCGCGGTCAGCACGCCGCGGACGTTACCGGTCGCGCCGAGCGGGACGAGAAGCGTCGGGCCCAGGTTCATCTTCGTCCTGGCCACATCAGCGACCCGGTCGTCGTCGGAGAAGTTGTCGACCTGCAGGAGCTCGCCGGTGCGCAGCACATCACCGGAAGCCGATCCCCTGGTCGGAACGGTCACACCCAGCGATTGCGCGGCACCCGCCCCGGCCGCGTGCTCGTACCGCAACTGGCTTCGGTCGGCGTTCGGCAGCGCCAGCGCAACCAGGTCGGCGCCGGACATCTCCAGCGCCCTGGTAGTGATCAGTTCCAGCGCGTCGCTCACGTCCGCGCCGGACAGCAGCGACCTGGTCACTTCCGCGCTCGCGGACAGCCAGCGCTGCTGTCGGCGCGCCTCGTCATAGAGCCGCGCGTTCTCGATGGCCACGCCCGCGGCAGCCGCCAGCGCGACCAGGACAGCCTCGTCTTCCTCGTCGAACTCGCTGCCGCCGCGCTTCTCGGTCAGGTACAGGTTTCCGTAGACCTCCTCCCTGATGCGGATCGGCACGCCCAGGAACGACGTCATCGGCGGATGGCCCGACGGGAAGCCCGACGAACGGGGATGAGCTCCGAGGTCAGCCAGGCGGAGCGGCTTAGGGTCGGTGATCAGCACGCCGAGCAGTCCGCGGCCCTCGGGCCAGTGATGGATCCGGCGGATCTCCTCCTCGGTCAGGCCGACCGGGATGAACTCGGCAAGCCGCCCGCCCTCGCCGATGACCCCCATAGCCCCGTACTTCGCGTCGACCAGGTTGACGGCCGACTCGACGATGCCGCGCAGCACCTCTTCTATGTCGAGATTGCCGCCAACCGCCACAACCGCCTCAAACAGCGCATTGACCCGGTCTCGCGTTGCTAGCACAGCGTCGAGCCGGACTTGCAGTTCGGCGAGCAAGTCGTCGAGCCGCAGGGTAGGCAGCGACGGGGATCTGCGGGTGCTCACGGGCGCTCCGGCGGAATCGATGAACGCTGTGATCATATGCTGGCCGGGCGGTCGCGTCACAGCCCGGCAGTATTCGCAGGTGTAAGGGTGCCGACCGCTGCCAGAGCCGCCATCCGGGCCGCACCACATGACTCGCAGCGGTACCGCATCCAGCCGCAACGCAGCCAGGCACTGCAGAACTCGCAGGCTGGAAATCAATTGAGCAGCTGTGCACGAACCGGGCCGACGGCGGGCTCTACCGCTGGGCCGTGCCCGAGTCAGAGGCTGATGCCCCACTTTGCGGAGAGCTGCATGGCGACAGCCGCGACGGCGATGCCAATGGCGAGCGAGATAGCCAGGCCCAGCCAGCGAGCAGGGCCGCCTGGTATCGGGCCGCCTGCTACCGGCCCGCCGGGCACCGGAACATTACGCATCGGACTGCCTCGCATCGGACCGTCACGCATCGGACCGTCACGCATCGGACCGTCACGCATCGGACCGCCTGCTCCCGGACCGAAGCGGACCGGGCCGTCCCGCAGCGGAGCATCACGCATCGGACCGTCACGCATCGG
Organism: Actinomycetes bacterium; assembly: GCA_021792405.1. Lineage (GTDB taxonomy): Bacteria > Actinomycetota > Actinomycetes > Streptosporangiales > Streptosporangiaceae > JAJYUU01. The sequence goes on along the minus strand of JAJYUU010000066.1, from coordinate 11,697 downwards.
GCCGCCTGCTCCCGGACCGAAGCGGACCGGGCTGCCCCGCAGCGGAGCATCACGCATCGGACCGTCACGCATCGGACCGCGTAGCGGGCTGCCCCGCAGCGGAGCATCACGCATCGGGCCACCTGCTACCGGCCCGCCGCGCACCGGCCCGCCGCGCACCGGCCCGCCGCGCACCGGCCCGCCTGCTACCGGCCCGCCGCGCATCTGACCGCCGCGCATCTGACCGCCGCGCATCTGACCGCCCGATACCGCTCCTCCCCGCACCGGAGCATCACGCACCGGAGCACGGCGCACCGGAATACCCGGCATCGGAACACCGCGCACCGGCGCGGTGTCGCGGTAATCCCACCGCTCGGAGAGCAACCGCGGCAGGCGCGGCGCGTAGTTCAGTACGTGGATCGTCATCACGCCGAACCAGAGGACGAACGATGCCTTGTGGAGGAAGAGCCAGGGCCCGCTCCTCGGCCCGGCCACGGCCGCCAGGATTCCGGTACTCAGCACCGCGACCGATGTCGTGATCACCAGCGGCCCGAGCAGCCGCAGGAGCGGAGCGGGCGGGCCCTTCCGCACGTAGGCCTTCGAGCCGGTGTAGTACCTGATGAACCGGTATCCGGTCGACGCTATCTTCAGCAGCACCGGCCCGATCAGCAACCCGCCGACAATCACGTGCAAGACCAGTAGCTGGCGAATCTCGAGAACGGTGACACCCTCGACGGCGAACCCGAACAGCAGCAGCGTGCCGGTCATCGCGGTCAGGCGCTCGTTGCCCGCTACCCCGGCTGAGCCGGAGGTCCGCCGGTGCCGCGGCACGTTCCGCGTGGTTACTGACTGGGTCACCTATCCCGTCCTATCTCGCCCGCCGCCGGTGCCGCGGCACTTCCCCTGTGGTTGCTGGCTAGCCTCACTGTCCTATCTTGGTGTACGAAGTGTTCGTGTCGGTGCTGACCGGCCAGGCCGCCGAGCGGGAGGCCGCCGACAAGTGGAAGGTGGGCCGCTCGACCGTGCGGCAGATCTGCGCGACTGCCGAGCGCGGCGCGCTGGATGCTCCGTCGGCAGCGGTGGCGGGCAGCCCCGGGATGACTGCCGGGGCAGCGGCCCTGGCGGATACTCAGGCCGAGCTGGAGCGGCTGCGTGCCACGGTGACCGAGCAGGCGGTGGCGCTGCACCTGCATCACGGAAAAGCGCGCTGGGACGGCCCCTGTTGCCCGGGCCATGTACCAGAGTGGGCTGAGAGCTGAGCTACCCGCGGCCAGGAGGTGACCGGCCGCGAGCGAGAACTGACCGTCAGCGTGGGCCGCCATCGGGATCACGAACCGCCCGAGCTGACGACGGGAGCCGCAGCCCCTCCGGTGATCAATAGCGAGAGCTTCCTGACCCGGCCGAGCCGCTCGTCACGGCGGCGGGATGCCTGATGGACGTGCTCTCGCATGCAGCATTCGCTCCTTGTCGTGGTCGCGTCCCTGCCTTGCGGGCCCGGCGATCCGCGGCTGGCCAGTGGCCGGGCCAGGCACAGGCAAGTCCCGGTCATCGACGCGCTCACCTAGCTGGCGACCGCCCGCCAGCGGCACTGCAGATACATCAACCGGTACCCAGCATGCCCGGGCAGATCCTGATGAGCAGTTCAGGAAACCTTCAGAACTGGTTAGCCATGATCATTTGATCCGGGCTTTACGGTCGGCTGGCGAGGGCACCCAGTCGGTTCGAAGATACATCGTGGCCGGTCAGGCCTCAGACAGTTCTTGCGCGGCCCATAGCCGAATGGCGCCGCTGGCCCCGGTCCTGCCGAGCCAGCGGCAGCTCAACGCTCACGGTCAGTCCGCCGCCCGGCGTATCGGACAGCCAGGCCCTGCCGCCGCTCGCGACCGTCAGCCGGTCAACGATCGCAAGTCCGAGGCCAGTTCCGCCGCCGTTACTCGTGGCAAATCGGCGGAAGGCGACCTCCTGCTGCTGGTGGCTCATGCCTGGCCCATTGTCGGCGACGGCGATCCTGGCCTTCTCCCCCGCGGCCCAGGCGGCGATGCGGATGCTACCGCTAGGCGGCAGGGCATCAAGGGCATTCGCGATCAGGTTGTCCAGGATCTGCTCGAGTTGCCCCTCCCCCATCCGCGCGGTGACCGGCTCGAGGTCCGCGAGCAGGGCGACGTCGCGTTCCTCGGCCGCCGGGCGCCACGCAGCCACCCTGGTCCGGATCAGCGCGTCGACCGACAGCGTGACAGGCTTGGTACCTGCATTCTCCGCCCTTGCCACCGCGAGCAACCCGTTGACCAGCCTGGACAGCCGGGCGATCTCATCCTGCGCACCTGCGAGCTCGGCGGCGGCCGCCGCATCGCTGTCCTGGGCAAGCAGGTCGAGACGCAGCCTGAGTGCGGCCAGGGGCGTTCTCAGCTGATGCGACACATCGGCGATCGTTGCCTGATGGCCTCGCACCAGCGCCTCCAGCCGCGCGGCCATCAGGTTGAAGTTGACGGCCAGCTGTCTGACTTCGCTCGGGCCGGTACCGTCCGGCGACCGGGTGCCGAGTTCTCCGTCGCCGAGCGCCTGGGCCGCGCGCTCGAGTTCTCGCAGCGGCCTGCTCACCCACCTTGCCAGGCCGATCGCGACTAGCGCGGCAGCAACCAGGCCGACGCTGGCGATCGTCGCGATGATGCCCCACAGCACCGCGATCCGGCCGTTGACCCCGGCGGTGGGCCGGGCCAGCACGACCGCGCCGGCGCTGCCCACACGCCGGTCGCCTTTAACTGGCTCGATCACCACGTAGTAGTCATCGACCGAGTAGGCCGACATTCTGCCGGTCGCCATCGCGGGCCTGAGCCGGGCCTGCGCCAGCGCCGGTGCGAGCCGGGTACTCGCAACCGTCCGTCCCGCCGCGTTCACGACACTCACCCGGTCACCAGCGACAGAGAGCTGGCGCACGGTGCGGTCAAGCGCCGGGCCGTGGTTGCCGTCGTCTAGCCATTCCTCTGCGGTGTTGCCGAGCGTCGTCGCCGACGCTGCCGCCTCATCACGGAAGTCGTGCGTGTCCTGTCTCGCCGTGACCAGGCCGAGCGGCACGACGACGAGCCCGAGGACAGCTACGACCAGCGCCAGGACGGCGAACACGATCCGCCGGGCCACTCACGCCTCGCCGAGCCGGAACCCCCGGCCGTAGACGGTCTCTATCAGGCCCGGCACGCCAAGCTTTCGGCGCAGTGAAGCCACGTGCACGTCGAGGACCTTCGTCGGGCCATACCAGTGCGCATCCCAGGCGCTTTCCAGGATCTCATGGCGGCTGACCACCCGGCCCGGATCAGAAGCCAGGCACTCCAAGATGTCGAATTCTTTAGGCGTCAGGAATATCTCAGTGCCCGACACGCTGACCCGGTGCGTGCGGATGTCGACCGTGAGCGGTCCGTACCGCACCACGTCGCCTCCCGGCCGCATGCGCCGCAGCACTGCCCGGATCCGTGCCTGCAGTTCAGCCAGGCCGAACGGCTTGACCAGGTAGTCGTCGGCGCCCGCGTCGAGCGCCATCACCCGGTCCGGCTCCTCACCGTGCGCGGTCACCACGATGATGGCGGCATCACTGCGCTCGCGCAGCTTGCGACAGACCTGCACGCCGTCCAGGTCCGGTAGCTCGAGATCGAGCAGGACGACGTCCGGCTGACCCCACGCAAGTGCCTCGTTGCCAGTCGTCACGTGATCGACCTGGTACCCGCCCCTGGTCAGACCACGTACAAGCTGCGCCGCAATGCTGGCATCATCCTCCACGATCAGCACGCATGTGCCTAGATCGTCGGGTTCAGTGCCTGACCCGGCCGCTGGCGCTTTCATGTCACCTACGGTAAGCGAAGAGAGACGGTGGAATCCGCCAGATGCGGTGGGCCTGCACTCGCTGCGGCCATCGGCCAGGGCAGAGATCACCTCCGCGTGACAGCACACCCCTTCAGCCCTCGAAAGGACTGGACAGAGCCTCCGTAACCGCACCACGCCAGACGGTCTGACACAGCCATCGTCGCAGCTCACGGCACGGCGAACTAGCCGCCTAGGATGGCGCGCCGTCGGCCCGCAGTACGCCCTTGGCCACTACCGGCAGCCCGGATACAGCGCCGAGCCAGCCAATCGTGTCGGGAGTCAGGTCGTCAGCCTGGTACAGCGCCTCGTCCGGCAGGCCCTGCTGATCCACATTGGCCAGCCAGTACTCGGCCGGCACCACCTCCCACACGCTCGGCCCGGCGTTGCGCTCACGGCCGACAACCGGCGTATCGGCGGTCAGCACCACGGCAGACGCGCCGGCCGCCCTGGCTCGCTGGACTAGTGCACTGGTCAGGCCCCGGTCTCGCCTTACTTAGCACTGCAGCCACCAGCGGCTTGTGAAAATTTGCACAACGCGTTTCCGCGGAAACGTCGCGGACGCGGCTGATGGCTCCATCCAAGCCGCGCCGGTCGCGCCGATCTGCTCGAAGGTCATCCCGGCATTCGTAGATACCGCCATCAGCGCTCCGGCCGCGGCTGCGCCGCGGGCCATAGCGACCTCGCCATCGCTGTGAGTAGCGCGGTGCAGCGCGGTGCAGCGCGGTGCAGCGCGGTGCAGCGCGGTGCAGCGCGGTCGGCGCGACGCAGACCGGCGTCGCTAGCCGTTGCCCGAGCACGGCGGTTGTCGTCGAGACGACTGACACGTCACGCAGGACTCGTGGCCGGAACCGGGACCCGGTCCCGGGCACCGACTGGAGCACACACGCTGATTTCGTCAGCGGAACCCTGATTGAAGTACTCACTCACCGGCGGCGGCAGGCGGTCGGTAGCGGCCCGCTGCAGCTCCTCCATGCGCACACGATGATCTTGCTGCATCCAGGCGGCCGGACGCAACAGCGAACGCAGCTGGACAGACCGCGCATCCGAAGCTGAGCGGCCGCAGATGTGCCGGCCCGCAAAATCCCGTTGCGACAGCCGCCAGCTTCGTGCGAGCCTTGCCCACTGGATGAGTTTGCCGCCGGAGCCCGCTGCTGGCAGTTGCAACGGCGGTCCGGTAGACAGCTCAGGCAGAAGGGAGGACGCAGATGACCAAGGTCTCGAAGTTCATGCTGCCCCTTCCTAGCTGCTGCCTGAGGAGTCTGTCTCGTGCCCGATTCGGAGCACTCATACCGGCGTGCTAAGCCGCGGTTCGATGACGACGAGCCGTTGTTCGTCAAGCGCGGCCGGGGCCGCCGTGCCCTGCAGTCGCTTGCCAGTTTCGATGCTGCCGACGGCCTGATCGCCGGGGATCGCTGGTCGACCTGGGATCAGTCAACGCCGTCCGAGCGAGGTCCGCTGCCGCATCCGCAATGGCTGGTCACTGACCTCGCTGCCACCGACACCGAACTCGGAATCCTGAAGACCGGCAAGGAGGCCGACGTCTTCCTGCTGCGCCGGGGCATTCAGGAGGCCGACCGGTCCTGCCTGCTCGCTGCCAAGCGCTACCGCTCGGCCGAGCACCGGCTGTTTCACCGCGACAGCGAGTACCTGGAAGGACGGCGGGTCCGCGAGTCGCGGGACAGCCGGGCGATGGCCAATCGGACCACCGTCGGCCGCAAGATGATCGCGGTCCAGTGGGCCAGTGCCGAGTTCGCCGCGCTGCGCCGGTTCTACCTCGCTGGCATCCCGGTGCCCTATCCGGTGCAGGTACTCGGCACCGAGGTGCTGCTGGAATTCATCGGCGAGCCCGACGGCACGGCCGCTCCGCGGCTGGCCGACACCCGCCTCCGCGGGGCCGGCCTGGCCGACTTGTGGCATCAGCTTGCCGCGTCCATGTGCGCGCTGGCCAGGCTCGGCTTCGCGCACGGCGACCTGTCGGCCTACAACCTGCTGGTCCACCGGGAGCAGCTGATCATGATCGACCTGCCGCAGGTGGTGGACGTGATCGCCAATCCGCGCGGCGGCGAGTTCCTCGACCGCGACGCCGAGAATGTCGGCAACTGGTTCTCGGCTCGCGGTCTGGCCGCGGTCAGCCCCGGCACGCCGGGTCCCGGTGAGCTAGCCGGCCTGCTGCGGGCAGAGGCTCGCCTGCGCTAGCCAGACCGGCTGTCACGTCAGCGGACGCTCAGCTGCCCATCTGGTGAGCTGGTGCCGGGTGGACAGCTGGAGCTTGCGCAGCACCGACGAGACATGACTCTCGACCGTCTTCACCGAGATGAACAGCTCCTTGGCTACCTCGCGGTAGGTGTAACCGCGCGCGATGAGCCTGAGCACCTGCCCTGATCACCGCGAAATCGACTCCCTAGTCCGTTGCTGGTCATATAAGGCATAAATCGCCCCGCAGCAGCCAGCTACGGACTAGGGAGTTCTCGCGCGCCCAGCGGTGTCAGAGCCAGGCGCCAATCTGGACTCCATGAGCACGCCGATAATGCCACGTAAAGACCGGATTGCCGGGATTGTCACTACCGCGGAGCTGGCCGCAGCGGGGTTCTCCTGCGACAGAATCCGGGTTCTGACCCGCCGTGGCGATCTGTACCGCGTCGGACGCGGCGTTTACGCGCCCGGCGGTCGCGCCCGGGACATCCTTGCGTTAGCAGACGGCGCGCGGCTACTCCAGCTAGCCGCCGCCGTCGCTGTCCGGAGCCCTGGCACCGTGGTCAGTCACGAATCGGCCGCTTACCTGTACTCGATCGACCTGCTCGCCACGCCGGATGCGGCGACGCTGACGGGTCCGCCGCAGCGCGGCTGGAGCTCAAAGTCGGCGGCGGTCCGGCTACATGTGGCGGACCTGCCAGCCGACCACCTGACCACGGTGGCCCGGCTGCCGGTGACAACCCCGGCCAGGACCGTCGCAGACCTGGCGCGCACGCTCAGCTTCCGGGCCGGTGTCGTCGCCGCCGACTCCGCGCTGCACCGCAAGCTCGTCACCAAGCCCGAGCTGACAGCCGTGCTCACCGCCTGCGCTCGCTGGCCGGGCGCGCGACGGGCGGTAGAGGTGATCGGCTTCGCCGATGGGCGGGCCGAGTCGCCGCTGGAGTCCATCGCCAGGGTGGCGTTTGCCGAGTGCAACCTCCCGCCGCCGGACTTGCAGGTGTGGCTCGGCGGCACAGTCGAGCCGGTCGGCCGGGTTGATTTCTACTGGCGGCCGTACCGGACGATTGCGGAGGTCGACGGCGCCGCCAAGTATGCCGACCCTGACCGGGCCAGGGCCCAACTGCGGCGCGACGCCGCGCTTCGCGACGACGGCTTCGAGGTCGTTCACTTCACCTGGCAGCAGATCACCCGGGCGCCGGAGCAGGTGGCGGCCTCGATAAGGAAGGCATTCGACCGCGGCGCCCGGAACGCCGCCGGACCATCGCGAGCCGTTGCGCCGGCTGGTGCAGGCGCCGGGCAAGCCGGCCAAGCTCGGCAAGCTCGGCAAGCTCGGCAAGCTCGACAAGCCGGGCAAGCCGGATCCGCGGCCCGGGTCAGCCGGGCAGCAGGGCATCCACCGCAGCCCGGATCCGCTTCTCCGACACCGGCCCCGGCGTGCCGAGCACCTGCGCGAACAAGCTCACCCGCAACTCCTCGATCAGCCACCGGATCGACTGCACATCGGTACGGGAACGGGCGCTAGGCGGCAACTGCCTGAGGGCGGCCTCGTATTCACTTGTCACCCGATGGACGGCGGCCATCCGCTCGGCATCCCTTGCCTGCTCTCCCGCCAGCTTGTCCAGCCGCCGGACGATGGCCTTCAGATACCGGATGAGGTCCGGCAGCCGGGAACTGCCGGTCTCGGCGATGAATCCGGGATAGATGAGCCCGGCGAACTGCGCCCGCACGTCGTCGAGCGACCCGGCCAGCGCGGGAACCCCGGCGCCCGCGGCTGCCAGCCTGATCTCGACCTCGTGCGCCTCGCTCAGGATCCGGGCAGCCTGCTCGACCACCCGCGCCGTGTTCGGGGCCAGCGCCGCACGCGCGGCGGCGACGAGGCCGGTGAACCCCTCCGCGTCCCGCACCGGGCCGCCCGCGTCGGCGATGACCTGATCGGCGGCGGCGGCGGCACAGTCGTCCAGCAGCGCGGCCGCGCCTGGATACGGATGCCGGCTCAGGGCCATCTTGAGGTTGACCGGCAGCCGGCCGGCGATGGAGCGCACGCCGGACGGAACCGCGATCAGCAGCAGGCGGCGAACGCCAAGCCGCATGGACGCCTCCGCCTCGGCCTGGGTGTCAAACACCCGCACGTCCACGGCGCTGCCAGTGTCAGCCAGCGCCGGGTAACCACGCACCCGGCCAGCGCTGAACTCCCGCGGCAACGTACCGAAGTCCCAGCTGCGCAGGCCGGTCCTGGTGATGCTCGCGGCTGCCGCGGTGAGCGTGGCCGCCAGCCGCGGACGCAGTTCGCCGCGCAGCCTGTCCAGGTCTTTGCCGGTCGCCAGCACCTGCACGCCGTCCAGCACCCGGTAGGTCACGCGCAGGTAGCCGGGCAACGCCGCGATGTTCCAGGCCGATCGCGGGACGCGCACGCCGCTGCGCCGGGTTAGCTCGGCACCCAGCGCGTCCAGCAGGTCGCCGCGCGGCTCGCCGAGTCCGGTCAGCACGGCCGCGGCCGTGTCCGGGGCCGGGATGAAGTGGCGGCGCAGGTCCTTCGGCAGCCCGCGGATGAGCTCGGTGACCAGCTCCCTGCGCAAGCCCGGAACCTGCCAGCTCAGCCCTGTCCCGTCAGCGGCGAAAAGATCCTGGAGCGAGATGTCCGCTGTCACCCCGTCGTCCGGCTCTCCCGGCGCGAACTCATATGACAACGGGAACGGGCCCAACCGCTCCGGGTAATCCACCAGGCTGATCTCGTCGGCGGCCGGTCCGGCCAGATCAGCTGGGCTGAGGTCGAGCAGCGCCGGGTCAGCGGCACGGGCTCGCTTCCACCAGCTGTCGAAGTGGCGAGCAGAGGTGACGGACTTCGGGACGCGCTGGTCGTAGAAGTCGAAGATGGCCGCGTCGTCAGCGACCAGGCCGCGACGGCGTGCCTTGCGCTCCAGTTCGGCGGCTTCCTGGCGGGCGCGCCGGTTGCGGGCGAAGAACGTGTGGTGGGTCTGCCAGTCACCCTCGACCAGCGCGTGCTGGATGAACTCCGCGCGCGCCGCTGCCGGGTCGATGGAGCCGTAGTTGACCTGACGGGCCGCGACAATCGGCAGCCCGTACAGGGTGACCTTCTCGGTCGCGAGCACCGCGCCGCGGCGCGCATCCCAGCGCGGCTCGCTGTAACTGCGCCGGACCAGGTCGCCGGCCAGCGCCTCGGCCCACTCGGGCTCGATGCGTGCCACGGTCCTTGCCCACAGCCTGGAAGTCTCGACGAGCTCGGCCGCCATGACCCAGTGCGGGGGCTTGCGCGCCAGGGCCGAGTCGGGGAAGATCGCGAATTTCGCACCGCGGGCGCCGAGAAATTCGGCCGGGCCGCGGCGGCGGCTGCCAGCTGCCGTGCGGTCGGCCGCGCCGCGGTCGGCCGGCTGGCGGGCCGCGTCCTGCATGCCGATATGCGAGAGCAAGCCGGCCAGCAGTGACTGGTGCACCCGGTCGGCGAGGTCGGCGCTGTACCGGCCCTCAGCCTTGCCGCCTGCCTGCGCTGGCCGGCCGGCCCGGTCGCCGCCCGCAGGGCCGACGGCCGCAAAGCTGCCGCCATCGCTCGCGGTGCTGGCCTGCGCTGCCGGCCGGCGCGACCCGGCCCCGCGCGACTGCCGAGCCGCCTTCGCGCCGCCGGTCCGGCGGGCGCTGGCAGGCCCGTCACGCGCTCCCTGATCCCGGCCGATCACCACGCCGACGTCCCTGGCTGCCTGCTGCAGCTGGCTGTACAGGTCCTGCCATTCGCGTACGCGCAGGAAGTGCAGGTACTCCCGGCGGCAGAGCCGGCGGAACGCCGACGACGACAGCTGGCGCTGCTGCTCCCGCAGGTAGTCCCACAGCGTCAGGAACGCCAGGAAGTCCGACCCCGGCTCGGCGAACCGGCGGTGCATCGCATCTGCCGCGTCCCGCTCGTCGGCCGGCCGCTCGCGCGGGTCCTGGATCGACAGCGCGGCGGTGATGATGAGCACCTCTCGAGCGCAGCCATTCCGGCCGGCTTCCAGGATCATCCGGCCGAGCTGCGGGTCGACCGGAAGCTCGGCGAGCTTCCGCCCGGTCTCCGTCAGTCCCGGCGTACCCGGTGCGCGGCCGCCACTGCCGGGCCTGATCGCGCCGAGTTCTTCCAGCAGGCGCAGGCCGTCGGCAACGTGCCGCGAGTCGGGCGGGTCGACGAACGGGAAGTCGGCAACCTGGCCCAGGTCGAGCGCGGCCATCCGGAGGATGACCGACGCCAGGCTGGTGCGGAGGATCTCCGGCTCGGTAAACTGCGGCCGGGATTCGAAGTCCTGCTCGCTGTACAGCCGGATGCAGATGCCGTCGCTGGTGCGGCCGCAGCGGCCCGTCCGCTGACTGGCCGAGGCACGGGAGATCGGCTCGATCGGCAGCCGCTGCACCTTGGTGCGCTGGCTGTAGCGGGAGATGCGGGCGGTGCCGGGGTCGATGACGTACTTGATGCCCGGCACCGTGAGGGAGGTCTCGGCGACGTTGGTGGCAAGAACCGCCCTGCGGCCGCTGTGCGGCTTGAACACTCGGTACTGCTCGGCGGCCGACAGCCGGGAGTACAGCGGCAAGATCTCCAGGTCCGGCTCGTCGGCCAGCGCGTCGGCGGTGTCCCGGATCTCGCGCTCGCCGCTGAGAAAGATCAGGATGTCGCCAGGGCCCTCGCGGCGGAGTTCGGCGACCGCGTCCACGATGGCCTGAACCTGGTCGCGCGGCTCCGCGCCACTGCCTGCAGCATCAGAGCCGGCAGCATCAGCGCTGGCAGCATCAGCGCTGGCAGCATCAGCGCTGGCGAGCGGCCGGTATCGCACCTCGACCGGGTAAGTGCGGCCGGACACCTCGATGACCGGCACGCCGGCCGGCCCGGTGACCGCACCCGCCGGCCCGGCTGCCGAGCCGGCCGCCTGCTGGCCGCCGGGAGCGAAGTGCCTGGCAAACCGCTCCGGATCGATGGTGGCCGAGGTGATGATCACCTTCAGGTCCGGGCGGCGCGGGAGCAGTTGCTTCAGGTAGCCGAGGATGAAGTCGATGTTGAGGCTGCGCTCGTGCGCCTCGTCGATGATCAGCGTGTCGTAGCGAAGCAGCAACCGGTCTCGTTGCATCTCGGTGAGCAGGATGCCGTCGGTCATCACCTTGATCAGGGTGCTGTCGCTGGTGGTATCGGCGAACCTGACCTTGTAGCCGACCACGGTGCCGGGCTCGGTAGCGAGCTCGGCGGCGATCCGGTCAGCGACGGTGCGGGCCGCGATGCGCCGCGGTTGCGTGTGCCCGATCTGCCCGCTGATACCGCGACCGAGCTCCAGGCAGATCTTGGGCAGCTGCGTTGTCTTGCCGGAGCCGGTCTCACCCGCGATGATCACGACCTGATGTTCCTTGATGGCCGCCGCCAGTTCCGCCTTGCGCTGGCTCACCGGCAGCTCGGCCGGATAGGTGATGACCGGGACCATGCCGCGCCGCGTCTCGATGCGCTGCTCGGCCGCCGCGACCTCGGCTGCGAGCTGGCCGAGCGCCTGCTCGCGAGCGGCCGGCTGCCGCGCCGACGCCGCCCGGTCCGCGTGCCTGGCCAGCCTGCGCTGGTCGGCCAGCATGAGCGCGGGCAAGCGCGCTCGCAGCTGTGCGAGCGAGGGGGTCACGGCACAATCTCCACCTAGCGGGCGACGGAACGGGGGGGCG
>JAJYUU010000065.1 GCA_021792405.1 Actinomycetes bacterium | reverse complement strand
GGCTACGCCGAACTCGAAACCCAGATCCCCTGGTGGGACAACCGGACCCTGCGGTTCCGCTTCCCGCCCCGATGATCCGCGGCCAGAGAACCTCAACTCAATTTCCGCACCGAGAATCGAGGCTAACTGTCAGCGGCGCGCAGGATCACGACCGACCGGGCTGCGACCTCGCGCGTGGTGAGCGGGCGCAGGACTAGCGGGCGTCCGTCTCCGCCCGGCGGAATCTGGCCGCCGGCCTCAGCGGTGTCCGCTACTAGCTGCCAGCCTGGCGCGAGGTCGGCGCGAGGCAGGGTGAAGGCTACCGGCTCGTCGCCGGCGTTGAAGAGAAGCAGGAAGCTGTGGTCAGTAATGGCCTCGCCACGGCTGCCCGGCTCGGTGATCGCGTTGCCGTTCAGCAGCACCGCGAGTGACCGGGCATAGCCGCTGCGCCAGTCGTCCAGTGTCATATCGGCGCCGGCCGCAGTCAGCCAGCTTATGTCGCGCAGCTCCGCTCCGCTGGCATCGGCAAGTTCGCCGCTGAAGAAACGGCGCCGGCGGAAGACCGGGTGCTCACGGCGCATCGCGATCAGCGCGCAGGTGAACTCGAGCAGATCCGTGTGCTGGCCTGCTGCCTCCCAGTCCACGAAGGAGATCTCGTTGTCCTGGCAGTAGGCGTTGTTGTTGCCCAGTTGGGTGCGCCCGAGCTCGTCGCCGGCCAGCAGCATCGGCACGCCTTGCGAGCAGAACAGGGTGACCAGGAAGTTGCGTACCTGCCGGGCACGCAGCGCGGTGATGGCCGGGTCGTCGGTCGCGCCCTCCGCACCGCAGTTCCAGGACCGGTTGTCGTCGGTACCGTCGGTGTTGTTGTCCTTGTTGGCCTCGTTGTGCTTGCTGTTGTAGCTGACCAGGTCTGCCAAGGTGAATCCGTCATGGCAGGTGACGAAGTTGACCGAGGCGACCGGGCGCCGCGCGCTGGTCTCGTACAGGTCGGCCGAGCCGCTCAGCCTCGAGGCGAACTCGCCGATCGTGGCCGGCTGGCCGCGCCAGAAGTCGCGGACCGTATCCCGGTACTTGCCGTTCCACTCCGTCCACAGCGGCGGGAACTTTCCGACCTGATAGCCGCCGGCGCCGACGTCCCATGGCTCGGCGATCAGCTTCACCTGGGAGACCACCGGATCCTGCTGCACTAGCTCGAAGAACGACGACAGCCGGTCCACTTCGTGCAGCTCGCGGGCCAGGGCTGCGGCCAGGTCGAACCGGAAACCGTCGACGTGCATCTCCAGTACCCAGTAGCGCAGCGAGTCCATGATCAGCTGCAGTGCGTGCGGATGTCGGACATTCAGGCTGTTGCCGCAGCCGGTGTAGTCGAGGTAATGGGACGGGTCGGCATCGTCAAGCCGGTAGTACGCCGCGTTGTCGATGCCGCGGAACGACAGCGTGGGGCCGAGCGCGCCGGATTCGGCGGTGTGGTTGTAGACGACGTCGAGTATGACCTCGATGCCTGCCTGGTGCAGTACCTTCACCATCGACTTGAACTCGGCAGCCTGGCCGTGCGGCTCCGTGGAGCTTGAATAGCCGTTGTGCGGCGCAAGGAATCCGATCGTGTTGTAGCCCCAGTAGTTGGTCAGCCCCCGCTCGGCTAGCTCATGCTCGGGTACCGACTGGTGCACCGGCATGAGCTCGATCGCGGTGATGCCGAGCCTGGTGAGGTGCTCGATCACGGGCGGTGAGGCCAATCCGGAGTAGGTGCCCCGCAGCTCGCGCGGCACCTGCGGATGGCGCATGGTCAGGCCGCGGACGTGCGCCTCGTAGATCACGGTCTGGTGGTAGGGGGTCATCGGCCGCCGGTCGCCGGTCCAGTCGAAGTACGGGTTAATCACCACGCTGCGCGGCATGAACGGAGCGCTGTCAGCGTCACTTCGCTGAGCGGGATTCCCGAGCTGGTAGTCGAACAGCGCGGGATCCCAGCGCACCTGGCCGTCGACCGCCTTGCCGTACGGGTCGAGCAACAGCTTCGCCGGGTTGCACCGATGACCCTGCTTGGGTTCGTAGGGGCCGTGGACCCGGTAGGCATAGCGCTGGCCCGGCCCGATGGCAGGCAGGTAGCAGTGCCAGACGAAGCCGTCCACCTCGGTCAGGTCCAGCCGCGTTTGCGTGTCGTCGGGACCGAACAGGCACAGTTGGACCCGCTCTGCGACCTCGGAAAACAAGGCGAAGTTCGTGCCCGATCCATCCCAGGTAGCGCCAAGCGGGTAAGCAGCGCCCGGCCAGATCTGCATCCGCTGACCTTACCCGCTGGTAACAGCAGAGCGCGCCACGATGGCCGCAAGGTCGAGCCCGTCCGGCAGGCTGCCGAACGGAGTGCCAGGCCCCGCACTCAGGCCGCGCGAGCTGACTGCATCGCCGGGGGGGCCGTCGTGCAGGCGGGTGCTGCCGAAAGCGTCGCAGATCGCGGCCGGCGCATGCCGGGCCAGCAGCGATGCCTGGAGCGTGACGGCAATCTGCCCGGCAAGGCGGCGCGCATGCCGCTCGGCGTCCGGGCCCTGTGCCCGTCTCAGCAGCGCGCGCAGGCTCGCTGCGGCCGCCATGACCCGCTCGTCGCCGTGTGCCAGGTCAATCTCGGCGATCAGCGCTTCGGCGCAGTCCGGAGTGCGGGTCAGTGCGCGGAGCAAGTCCAGGGCCGCGACGTTGCCGGACCCTTCCCAGATGGAGTTGAGCGGCGAATCGCGGAGCAGCCGGGGCAGCGGTGAGTAATCCTCGACGTAGCCGTTCCCGCCAAGGCACTCGAGCGCTTCGGCGGTGATCATCGGCGTGCGCTTGCAGATCCAGTACTTGGCGGCTGGCAGGGCAACGCGGAGCAGCGCCGCCTCGGCCGCATCGCCAGCGGCCGCCCGGTCGGCTGCTCCGGCCAGCCGGATGGCCAGCGTCGTCGCGGCTTCCGACTCGACGGTCAGATCCGCGATCACCTCGGTCATGGCCGGGTGGTCAAGCAACGGGGCACCGAAGGATTCGCGCAGGCCTGCGTACCTCGAAGCGATGACGGTGGCCTGGCGGATGGCCGCCGCGCTGCCGAGCACGCAGTCCAGTCTCGTAGCACTGACCATGCTGAGGATGGTCGCCACCCCCCGGCCCGGCTCGCCGACCGGCCAGGCTATGGCCTGGTCATACTCGACTTCGCTGGATGCGTTGGAGGAGTTGCCGAGCTTGTCCTTGAGCCGCTGGAGGTACATCGCGTTCCGGCTGCCGTCGGGCAGCACCCGCGGCAACAGGAAGCAGGTCAGGCCCTCCGGCGCCTGCGCCAGCACCAGGAACAGATCGGACATGGGCGCCGAGCAGAACCACTTGTGTCCGGTCAGCAGGTAGCTGCCGTCGCCCGCCGGCACCGCCGTCGTGGTGTTCGCGCGGACGTCCGAACCGCCCTGCTTTTCCGTCATGGCCATCCCGGCGAGCAGCCCGGCCTTGCCCTCGGGCGGCCGCAGGCCCGGATCGTAGCTGGCCGAGGTCAGCAGGGGCTCGTAGCGGGCCGCTAGCTCCGGGCTGTGCCGCAGCGCGGGCACGCAGGCGTAAGTCATGGAGATCGGGCAGCCATGGCCGGCCTCGGCCTGGGTCCAGACCATGAACTTGGCAGCCCTGGCCACGTGCGCCGCTGGCCTGCTGTCGGCCCAGGGAGCGGCGTGCAGGCCGTGGCTGACCGCGGTGGTCATGAGCTGATGCCAGGACGGGTGGAAGTCAACCTCGTCTACCCGGTAACCCCGAGAGTCATGGGTGCGCAGCACCGGCTTGCTGACGTTCGCCAGCCGGGCGTGCTCCTGCGTAACCGCCGCGCCGGCCAGCGCGCCAAGCTCGTGCAGTTCGGTCTCGGCCCAGCCGGCACCTTCGCGGCGCACGGCGCTCAGCAATGCCGGATCCTCAGCCACGTCATATCCGGCGAGCGGAGGTACCTGGTTCAGTACCTGATGCGTGACGTGCCGCCGGGAGTGCGTCACTGCTGCCGGCCTAGGTGTGGATACCGCATTCGGTCTTGGCGGTGCCAGCCCACCGCCCGCTGCGCGGGTCCGCGCCGTCCGCCACCCGGGAAGTGCAGGTACGGCAACCGATCGACGGGTAGCCGTCATAAACTAGCGGATTCACCAGGATGTTGTTGGCGGCGATGTAGTCATCGACCTGCTGCTGGGTCCATTCGACGATCGGATTGACCTTGATCATCTCGCGTCGTGCGTCCCACTGGACAACCCTGGTGTCTGTCCGGGCCTCGGTCTCCTCCCGGCGCACCCCGGTGAACCAGGCGTCGTACGGGCCGAGTGCATCCTCCAGCGGCACCACCTTGCGGAGGTAGCAGCACAGGTCCGGGTTCCGGCTGTAGAGTCGCGGGCCTAGCTCGGCGTCCTGCTCTGCGACCGTGGTCGGCGGCATCACGTTGATCACGTTGACCGGGTACATGGCCGAGACGGCATCCCTGGTGCCTACCGTCTCGGGGAAGTGATAACCGGTGTCGAGGAAGAGCACGTCGACGCCGGGGAGGTGCCTCGACACCAGGTTGACTAGGACGGCATCGGTCATCGACGAGGTGATGCAGATCCGGCGGCCGAACGTCCGTGTCGCCCATGCGATAACCTCGTCGGCCGGTGCGCCCGCCAGCGCCTCGGCGGCCTCTGCGGCTAGCCTCTCCATCTCGCTGGGCTCCTCCTTGCGGCGGGTCCGTCCGGTCCAGGCAGCTTAGCGGGTCGGCGCGCGGACCGGCAGCAGGTCCGCCAGTAACACGACATGTGCTCCCGGCACAGTAAGAATTATCATAGTCCGTGGAAGCGCTTTGCCTGCTAAGCCATATTTGTCGGTTAAGTCAACCTGACCACTGGCTTGTGCCACTGCGATAGCTGGCTAGGGCAAACCCACGACCACGCGGGGGCGCCAAGGTCAGCCCTGCCTGAGCCAGCCCAGGCGGGGCTCGGTGGGCTGAGCCGGCCGCTTGTGCTGGCAATCGCACCAGGTACCCCGCGGGCATCTGTCGTGCCGCTGAGCCCGGCAATCGGGGCAGATCATGCCAGCCAGCCCCGGCAACCTCAGGCCGCGTTGGCCCGGCGCATCCGGCGCCGGCGCTCCGATGAGCGCTCGTCCTCGTTGAGGCCGCCCCAGGTGCCGTACTTCTCTGGCCTGCTGACGGCGTATGTCAGGCACTCGGCACGCACGGGGCAGGCGTTGCAGACCGCCTTGGCCTTCCGCTCCCTGATCTCGCGCTCCGGCTGCCGCTCCCCGTCGGGACCAAAGAAGAGCACAACTTCCTTGCCGCGGCACGCAGCCTCATCCTGCCAGCCCCAGTTTGGCCGTTGCAGAAGGGCGGCTTGGCGGCGTACCTCAGACATGAATAGCTCTCCTCAGCCAGCGGACCGTGGTCGCCGGTGACCACGGTGTGTCAGTGCTCACAGTTGCGGTTATGGTCGGTTCAGTTCGTGCAGGTCGGTTCAGTTCGTGCAGGTCGGTTCACGTCGGTCGTTCGGTCTCGGGCGGCCGGGCACGGCGTGCCCGGGCGGTGCACATCCGGTAGTGCAGGCTTGCATTCGTCCAGCGGACCCCGCGAGGCGCGGTAAGGTGCCCTAGACGAAGAAATCCTTGCGCGGTTTGGCAATTTGCCCCGTCGGATGGTGCAACGCACTGCGCTGGCGTGGTGTTCCCAGAGCGGTGCTGTGTGCCCGCGACTGTTGGTATGCACGCCTGCCCGCCAGCGCGGACCGCCGGTCAATCATGCCACCCGCAGCCCCGGTCGCGCAGCCAGGACCGGCAAAATCTGGCTCTTCCCCGGGTCATACTAAGTGATCATTAACTAGACAGATTTATCTGTTAAGGCCACCATAGGCATCATGTCCGCGTCCGACGCAGCCCCGCTGCCCCGCCTGGGCGAGGTATTTTTCGACGTCAGGGGTCACTCCCGGAGCATGCGGCTGAGCTGGTACGCCGACACCGGCATCGCGGTGTTCAGCATCTGGCAGGGCGGCCGGTGCACAGGAACGTTCCGGCTGCCGATGGACGACCTGGCCAGGATGACGGAGATATTGCAGCGGGGTCCGCAGGGGCGGCGCACTGGCTCCCGGCCCGAGCGCGGCTACGGCGAGGCCGACTATGACGGCGACAGGTACGACGACGCCAGCATTGACGAGGGCCAGTATGACGACGACTGGTTCGCCGAGGAGGGAGACCAGGCTAGCGGTCGCGGGCCTGCGGGGCGCGAGCTTACGGAGCGTTACCCCGGCGGGCGCAGATCCAATCGGCCATCAGCCGGCCGCGATTCCGCCGCCTATGAGCGCCCGGGCCGGTATGCCGATTCCCCGGCCGACCCTGGCGCACCTGACGGCGCCGGGCGCTACGAATTCCCGACCCAGGCGGTCCGCCCGCCAGACCGCAGTTACCCGCGCGCCTCTGGCGGCCTTGACCGCGAGGCGGTCGGTGACCTCGGCGGGTACTCCCGCGAGCGCTTTGCGCGGCCCTATGCGGGCTCCGGCGGCGAGGCTTACCCCAACGACAATCCCGCGGGCGGACCGGCACCCCGCCACGGCGCTGGCATGCCCGCCTATCATTCCGGTCGGCGGAGCGATTCGGCCGAGCTAGGCAACTACCTGCCGTCACCGCTCTCGGACCCTGGCTATCCGGGCGGCCCCGGTTATCGGCCGGCCGCTGATCCTGGCGTTACCGCGGAGTATCAGACCGGGCGGCACAGTGGGCAGCGGATGCACTCCGCTCCGGCCCCGCAGTTCACCGAGTCCGAGCCTGGTACGCCGGCCGAGTCGCTTTCCGAGCGGGAATACTGGCGCCGGCAGGCTCGCTAAGCCCAGGTAGCAGCATCAGGCATTCCGGCTAACGCCGTGGCCGCCAATCCGCGGCCTAACCGGCACCGTCCCGCGGCCTAACCGGCACCGTCCCGCAGGCACCCAGACTTCGGCGTCGCCGGAACCGGCGATTTGCCGGCCGCGCCGCGATCGGATGGAAAGAAACCGGACGGTCACGTCGTTAGATCGGTGATCAGGCTGGGAATAGGTTTTCGCGGGGGGAGGGGGATACACAAGTGGCTCAGAAGATCTCCGTCACATTTGCCTGTGACTACGACTCGCGAGAGATTCCGGAGGGCGAGCACCTCACGCGCGCTTTCAGCCTTGACGGCCGGGATTACGAGATCGATCTATGCGAGAAGCACAGTCAGAAGTTTGACGAGGTGCTTAGTCGGTTCGAAGAGAAGGCCCGGAAGGTGACGAATCGCGTCAGCAGGCCCAAACGGCGGACCACCGCGCACCGGCAGCGTAGCGCCGAGATTCGGGCCTGGGCTAAGCGCAGCGGCATGGAGGTCAGTGATCGCGGCCGCATTCCGGCGAACGTGATCGCCAAGTACGACGTGAATCACTAGCAGGGCGGCAGCCAGGGGCCTGGCGCCGGGCACGGCTCGCGATCGCTGGTCAGCCTGACGGGCTGCCAGGCGCCGAGGCAGCCGCCGGGTCTGGCGCACTGTCGGGCACGGACGTCGCCGGCCGCTCGGCTGGGAGCGCGTCAGGGACGAGCATCACGGCTGCGGCCAGCGCCTGCGAGTTTGGCAGCAGCATATGGCCCTCATCCGTCTCAAGCCGGACGTAGGTCAGGCTTATGTCGACCACGATTCCCTCGACCTGCCCGGACAGCGCGCCGGCCCGGAGCTTGACGTGGTCGCCGACCCGGAACGGCCGGGCGAACAACAGCACCAGCCCGGCGAACAGGTTCGACAGCGCCTGCTGAGCCGCGATGCCCAGCAAGACGCCGGCGACGACGCCGCTGACCAGCAGTTGCTTCACGTCAACGTGCGCGATCGCCAGCGAGAACGTGAGCACCGCAAATACGCCGATCAGCACGAGCAGGTAGCGCAGCACCCCGGCGTGCGCCTGGCCGATCAGCGGCTGCGAGGTGGACCGGGCCAGGCTCGACAGCCCGATCGCCGCGGCCAGGCCGAATACCAGGAACGCGATCGCGCCGCAGATGTAAGCGAGCCGGGCTGCCTGGGTGTGCGATCCCAGGTTGCTCGGGCCGTTGACACGGGAGACTTCGGCAGCGACGCCGCCGGCGACGGCGATCACCAGTGCCAGGACGGAGCGCCACCGCCTGGCCCTGGCTCGCACCTTCGCGATGGATGCGGGCATGGCAACCTGACGGCCTGTCTGTTGATCCACGCGTCTACGCTATCCGGGTCAGGCCGCAAAGCATGCCGCAGCCGCTGTGACCCTGTGCACCTGCGGTGTCCGCCGGGTGCATGAGCCCCGGCGAACAGCCGTGAGCCCGGAACATCCTGTTCCCGGGCTCACGCGCCGAACTGCCTGCTACATGTCGACCTGCTACATGTTGAACAGCGGCTTGCCGACCGGGACGACGGCCCTGCCCTTCATGCCGTTGATCACGCCGGCAGCGGACGTGTACCACGCCACGAGTGCCGTGACGATGCCCACGATGCCGCCGACCTTAACGAGGGTTGAATTCCCGCCGAGTATCCCCCAGAACAGGAAGATCTCGGTGAGCTCCAACGTCAGGAACACCAGGAAGACGGCCACGTTGAGCTGTGTGGCGAAGATCAGCATGTAGGTGTTGAAGATGGCGAAGGCCAGCAGGATCCAGCCGACGTCCTTGGCGGCGGCAGGTGCGTGCACAAGCTCCGCCCACAGGCCGAGGCCGATCCAGAATCCGCCGTAGGTGGAGAACGCCGTCGCGCCGAAAACGTTCTTGTTCTTGAACTCCCACATGCCTGCCAGCAACTGGCAAAGCCCGCCATAGGCGAAGGCGTAACCGAGCCAGTCCGCGCCGGAGGTGTTCTTCGCCCAGCCGGCGTTAACGGCCGACAGCAAGAACGTGGTCAGCGCGAAGGCAGCCAGGCCGAGCGGTCCGGGATCGGCGATCGCGCCGCCGGCGACCGCGGCGGGAGTGACCGCGGGAGCATCTTCAGTGGTGCTCAAGTCTTTCCTCCTGAGGGGCTTGCCTGTCGGCCTCGAGCACGCTGCTGGGGCAGGGCAGGCGTGGTGGATGGTAGAAAGGCGGCCTTTTCGGCGCACGTGACGAGAGCCGCCGGGCAACCGGGCCCGGT
This sequence comes from Actinomycetes bacterium, assembly GCA_021792405.1. Taxonomy (GTDB): domain Bacteria; phylum Actinomycetota; class Actinomycetes; order Streptosporangiales; family Streptosporangiaceae; genus JAJYUU01. The sequence continues at coordinate 19,429 of JAJYUU010000065.1, read as the reverse complement.
GGCGCGCTTCTCGCGATTCGCAGGTACTCCCGCGAGCATGGCCATCGCCGACCTTCCGGGTCTTCACACCTGGCACAGCAGAACCAGATGGAAAATCCTGCCCTGAGCGTAACGCTGACTGAGCATTTTAGGGAGACTCTTTTTCCGGCGTTTCGAGTCGTTTGCCGGGAGCGCCGCGGGCATCGCGGCGCTCCCGGCGGATCACGGTGAGCGCGGATGCGGACGGGACACCCGCAGAGCGCCCGCGCGCCTACTCCGCCGCCGCCGGGATGCCGGCCACCGCAGCCAGTGACTCACCGTAGACCTCGTCCGGGTCCAGCCTGCGCAGTTCCTCGGCCAGCAGGTCGGCGATGTCCCGCCGGTGCAGGGCGACATGGCGGTCCGGCTGACCGGGCCGGGAGAGCGTTGCCAATCGCCCGTCAGGCCGGCTGATGGTGACATCACCACCCGCCATCGTGAGCCGTATCTCGGTGATGCCGGGCCCTTCGGAGACCTCCCGGTTGAACGGCACCCGCAGCCGGCAGGTCAGCCAGACGGTGAGCAGGTCAGCGGTGGGGTTATGCTCCTCGGCGCCGACGACGCCGCCCAGGATCGGCTCCGTCAACTGGTCAGCCGTCGCGGCGAGCAGCGATCTCCAGGGCGTCGCCCTGGTCCAGCTCAGGTCGGTGTCGCCGGGCCGGTAGCCCGCGCTCAGCGCCGCCAGGGCTTCGGCCGGTGCCCTGGCCCTGGCCGTATCGGTCACCCGCCGCTGCGCGAGCATGCCCAGCGGCTGCGCCGACGGCACAGCCGGGATCAGGCCGTGCCACCAGGTAACCACCGGTGTGTCGGGCACCAGCAGCGGCATGACGACGGAGTCAGCATGCTCGCTCATCGGACCGTACAGCCGCAGCAGCACCGTCTGCCCCGGCGTGCCCTCGCCGGACCTGATCTCCGCGTCCAGCCGGGAGTCGGCTCGCGGGTCGCGAGTGATCACTGCCAGCACCCGGCACGGGTGCTCGCGGCCGGCCTGGCTAGCCGCGCGGACGGCATCGTGCTGCCCGGACTCGTCGGTCATGATGATCAGGTTCAGTACCACCCCGGTCGCCGGCCCGCCCATCTGGTCCCTGGTCCTGGCCAGGGCGGCGCGGATGTCCGCGGTCGTAGTGTCGGTCATGTCGGTCAGCATCCGCCCGTCACCTCCTGCGTCGCCGGCGGCACTACAGTCACAGCCGCCGCCAGGCCCGGCCATCGCGGGCCAGCATCTCGTCGGCGCTCGCTGGCCCGGCCGTGCCGGCCGGATACTGGTCTGGCTTGTAGCGGTCCGCCCAGAAGTCCTCGACCGGGTCGAGGATCCGCCACGATAGCTCGACCTCTTCCTGGCGCGGAAAGAGCGGCGGGTCGCCGATCAGGACGTCAAGGAGAAGCCGCTCGTAGGCTTCCGGGCTGGACTCGGTGAAGGACTCGCCGTAGGCGAAGTCCATGTTGACGTCGCGCACCTCCATCGCCGAGCCTGGCACCTTGGAACCGAACCGCAGGGTCACGCCCTCATCCGGCTGGACCCGGATGACGAGCGCGTTCTGCCCGAGCTCCTTCGTCTGGGTGGCATCGAACGGCAGGTGCGGCGCGCGCTGGAAGATGACAGCGATCTCGGTCATCCTGGTCGGCAGCCGCTTTCCGGTACGCAGGTAGAAAGGCACGCCTGCCCAGCGCCTGTTGTCAAGGGTGAGCCGGATGGCCGCGTAGGTCTCGGTCATCGAATGCGCCGGGATGCCATCTTCCTCCAGGTAGCCAGGCACCTCGATGCCGCCCTGCCAGCCTCTGGCGTACTGACCCCTGGCGGTCCCGGCCGAAAGGTCGGCCGGGATCTGGACAGCGGCCAGGACCTTCTCCTTCTCCGTCCGCAGCGACTCGGCGGCGAACGACAGCGGCTCCTCCATGGCCGTCAGCGCGAGCAACTGGAGCAGGTGATTCTGGATGACGTCACGGGCGGCGCCGATGCCGTCGTAATAGCCGGCCCGGCCGCCGATCCCGATGTCCTCGGCCATGGTGATCTGCACGTGGTCCACGTAGCCGCGGTTCCAGATCGGCTCGAACAGCGTGTTGGAGAACCGCATGGCGAGCAGGTTCTGAACCGTTTCCTTGCCCAGGTAGTGGTCGATGCGGAAGACGGCGTGCGGCGGGAACACCGCGGCCAGCATCGAGTTCAGCTCCCTGGCACTGGCGAGGTCGTGGCCGAACGGCTTCTCGATCACCACGCGCCGCCAGGGCCGCTGATCGCCGCCTCCGGCCTCCGAAGTACCCGACAGGCCAGACCTCTTGAGCTGCTCGATGACGACCGGGAAGGCGTTCGGCGGGATGGACAGGTAGAACGCGTAGTTGCCGCCGGTGCCCCGCTCGGCGTCCAGCTCCGCTACCGTGCGGGCCAGGGTATCGAAGGCGCCGTCGTCACAGAAGTCGCCCTGCACGAACCGGATGCCCTCGCGCAGCTGCTGCCATACCTCCTCGCGGAACGGCGTGCGGGCATGGGTTTTGACCGAATCGTGCGTAATCTGCGCGAAGTCGGCATCCGCCCATTCCCGGCGGGCGAAGCCGACCAGCGAGAACCCCGGCGGCAGCAGTCCGCGGTTGGCCAGGTCGTAGATCGCCGGCAGCAGTTTCTTGCTGGCCAGGTCGCCGGTAACGCCGAAGAGCACGAGCACGCACGGTCCGGCGAGCCGCGGGATGCGCCGGTCTCGCGGATCGCGTAGCGGATTGGGCCTCATCTAGTGCTGCCGCCCGCGGTCATCTCACGGTCGATGGTGTCCAGCAGCTCCACCCAGGATGTCTCGAACTTCTCCACGCCCTGGTCCTCAAGGACCTTGACGACGTCGTCGTACGGCACGCCCAGCTCTTCCAGCTGCCGCCATACCTCACGGGCGGCGCCGTAGCTGCCGCGCATGGTGTCCCCGTGCAGTTGCCCGCGCTCGGCGGTCGCATGCATGGTCGACTCGGGCATGGTGTTGACGGTGTGCGGCGCGACCAGTTCGGTGACATACATCGTGTCGGCGAACGACGGATCCTTGACGCTGGTCGATGCCCACAGCGGTCGCTGCACGCGGGCGCCCCTGGCATGCAGCGCCGCCCAGCGCAGCGTAGCCTCGTCGAACCGCTGCTCGAACAGCTCGTACGCTAGCCGGGCGTTCGCGATCGCAGACTTGCCGCGAAGCGCTCTGGCCTCCGGTGTGCCGATCTTGTCCAGCCGTTCGTCCACTTCGGTGTCCACCCGGCTGACGAAGAACGAGGCCACTGACGCGATGCTGGCCACGTCCCGGCCGGAGGCCGCCTCCAGGCCCGCCATATAGGCATCGATGACCTGGGCGTAGCGCTGCAGCGAGAAAATCAGCGTTACGTTGATGCTGATGCCCTCGGACAGGCACTGGGTGATGGCCGGCAGGCCCTCAAGCGTTGCCGGGATCTTGATGAACAGGTTCGGCCGGTCCACCATCCACCACAATGCCCGCGCCTCGGCGATGGTCTTGGCCGTGTCCCTGGCCAGCCGCGGGTCGACCTCGATGGACACGCGGCCGTCGAGGCCGCCAGTTGCCTCGTACACCGGCCGCAGGACGTCGCACGCCCAGCGGATGTCATAGGTCGTGATCGCCCGCGATGCCTCTTCGACGGTCACCCCGCGGACCGCCAGGTCGGCGACCTGCTCGGCGTATGCCGAACCGCTGGCCAGCGCCTTGGCGAAGATCGTGGGGTTGCTGGTCACGCCGCGCACGTGCATGTCCCGCATCAGCGAAGTCAGGTTGCCGCCCGACAACCGGTCCCTGCTGATGTCGTCTAGCCATATGGACACGCCCATCTCGGTGAGTTGGGCCAGCGTGTCCTGCTGTGCTGTCATGTCAATCGACTCCTTGCTCACGTCTACGCGGGCTCATGCGGCGCCGCTGCCATCGGCTCTTCCCGCGCCGTGTTACCGGATTTATGCTGCGTCACTGATCTATCTTGGCTCCGCGAATCTCTGCCAGGCTCTCTCTCGCCGCCTGCGCCACGCGCTCGGCGGTGATGCCGAACTCTGCGTACAGCTTCTGATAGTCAGCCGAGGCGCCGAAATGCTCCAGGCTGACGCTGCGGCCCGCGTCGCCGGTGAACTGCCGCCAGCCGAGGGCGATGCCTGCCTCCACGCTGACCCTGGCCCGGATGCGACCTGGCAGCACCTGTTCGCGATAGGCGGCGTCCTGCTCGCAAAACCACTCGACGCAGGGCATGGAAACCACGCGTGCCCTGACGCCGTCAGCGGCGAGTAGCTCCCGCGCGGCCAGCGCGAGCTGGACCTCGCTTCCGGTGGCGATCACGATGACGTCGGGCACGCCGTCGCCGGGGTCGGCGAGCACGTAGCCGCCCCTGGCGGCGCCTTCGGCACTGGCCAGGCCGGTGGCCGCGGCGCGATCGAGCACCGGCAGGTTCTGCCTGCTCAGGCAGAGGCCGGCCGGATGAGTGGTCCGTTCCAGGATCGTCCGCCAGACGACCACTGTCTCATTCGCGTCGCCCGGCCTGACGACATCCAGGCCGGGGATCGCGCGCAGCGCCCAGAGATGCTCGACGGGCTGGTGCGTCGGGCCGTCCTCACCCAGCCCGATGGAGTCGTGCGTCCATACGAAGGTAACGGGCAGTCCCATCAGCGCGGCAAGCCGGACAGCCGGCCGCATGTAGTCGCTGAAGACCAGGAACGTGCCGCCATAGGGCCGGGTCAGCCCGTGGAGCGCGATTCCGTTGAGTATGGCGCCCATGGCATGTTCCCGGATGCCGAAATGCAGCGTCCGGCCATAGGCGTTACCCGGGAACATCGCGGTCTGATGAATGTGCGGGATGAACGATGGCTCGCCCTTCATCGTGGTGTCGTTGCTGCCGGCCAGGTCCGCCGAGCCGCCCCACAGTTCGGGAAGCACCGGCGCCAGCGCGTTGAGGACGGCGCCGGAGGCCTTCCTGGTCGCCACGCCCTTGGCGTCGGCCGGGAACTGCGGCAGCGCGCCGGTCCAGCCGGGCGGCAGCCGCCGCCCGGACAGCCTGTCGAGCAGCGCGCGCTGCTCCGGATGACTCTTCGACCACTCGGCGAACTGCTCGTCCCACTCGGCATGTGCCTGCTTGCCGCGGCCCGCGACCTTGCGTGCGTGCTCGAGGAGTTCTTCCTGCACCGGGAACGAGACTGCCGGGTCGAAGCCGAGAACCTTCTTGGTCGCGGCGACCTCCTCGGCGCCCAGCGCGGCGCCATGCGCCGCGCCGGTGTTCTGCGCGTGCGGTGCGGGCCAGGCGATGATCGTGCGCAGCGCGATGAACGAGGGCGCCGTCGTGGTCTGCCGAGCGGTCTGCAGCGCGTCGTACAGGGCTTGCACGTCCTCGTGATACCCGTCGGCCTGGCGCCAGCTCAGCCGCTGCACGTGCCATCCGTACGCCTCGTACCTGGCGGCGATGTCCTCGGACTTGGCGATGTTGGTGTCGTCCTCGATCGAGATGTTGTTGTCGTCGTAGAGCACGATCAGGTTGCCGAGCTGCTGATGGCCGGCAATCGCCGCGGCCTCATGGCTGATGCCCTCCTCCATGTCGCCGTCGGAGACGAAGGCGTAGATGAAGTGGTCGAACAGGCTGGCACCCGGCGCCGCATCGGGATCGAGCAATCCGCGCTCTCGCCGGGCGGCCATCGCCATGCCTACCGCGTTCCCGATACCTTGCCCGAGCGGGCCGGTCGTGGTCTCGACCCCGCGAGTGAGGTGATTCTCAGGGTGCCCGGGGGTTTTGCTGCCCCAAGTCCGGTAGCGCTCGAGGTCCTCGAGAGTGAGCCCGTATCCGGACAGATACAGCTGGATGTACAGGGTCAGGCTGGAATGCCCGCACGACAGTACGAACCGGTCCCGGCCGGGCCAGGCAGGATCGGCCGGATCATGCCGGAGAAGCTTCTGGTACAGCAGGTATGCGGCCGGCGCCAGGCTCATTGCCGTGCCTGGATGGCCTGAGCCAGCGCGTTCTACCGCATCCATCGCCAGGACGCGGATCAAATCCACCGTCCGCGCGTCGTTCTCCGACCAGTCAAGTGCCGCTGGTACCTCGCCGCTCACGCTGCCTCAGGCCCCTTTCGCCGTCCGCGCCGCCTCGGTCCGGCGGACGCTGCCCCAACTTCGACCCTATCGCCGGCGGCAGGCGGGACCCTGCCCGACGCTGGTTAACAATGGGTGACGGGCCGGGGCTCGCGTGGTGACCACGCAGCCGGGCTACTCCAGGGCCCGCAGGAACTCCAGCATCGCGCGGTTGACCTGGTCTGGATGGCTGAGGTTGGACGCGTGCGAGCCGCCTTCGACGGGGACCAGGGTGACCGGCCCGGCCAGACCGGATGCCGTGGCCTGCGCGCGGTCCATCGGGATCGCGGCGTCGGCGGTGCCGTGCAGGATCAGCGCCGGGCAGCTGATATCGCCGAGCCGGCCGGTGATGTCGTCGCGGTCCATCAGACAGCGGAACGCGAGCCGGAGTTCCTCGCGGTCGGCGGCGGCCCATTTGGCGAACCATGGCTTGTAGTCGACTGGCCCGTCCGGCGGACCGAGGATGATGGCCGCGACGATGTCCTGGACTGGCTGCGGCCCGTGCTCAAGCCAGGTCTGCTCCATCTGCTCGTAGGCGGGCGCGGCCTCGGGGCTCTCCAGCCCGGCCTGGCTGTCGATCAGGATGAGGGCGCGCACCCGGCCGGGCGCCTTGAGCGCGGCACGGAGGCTGAGGAAGCCGCCCTGTGACATGCCGCCGAGCACCGCCTGCTCGATGGCGAGATGATCGAGCAGGCCGATGACGTCACTAGCGGAATCCCAGTAGCTGAACGGGCGGCCGGCCCGGGTACCGCCGAAACCGCGCTCGTCCCAGGTGATGACGCGATATTCCGGCGTCAGGGCCGCGACCTGCGGGTCGAACATGGCCGAGTCCATGAGGTAGCCGTGGCTGAGTACGACGGCGGGCCTATCGCCGCCGCTGTCGGTGTAGGAGATCGTGATGCCGTTCACGAGTGCAGTCGCCATGGCGGCCAAGCTACCGCGCGCGAACCTGCCCGGATAGCCTCGATCTGGGGCGGTCAGCCCGCGTCCGCCACTGCCGCGGCCCGCTCGGGCGCTGCCTGCGCAAGCGCCGCCGCGGGCGAGAGCGGATCGGTGACGCGACCGCGGTCGCGCAGCGCGTAGGGCAGCAGCAGCGCGGTGATCCAGATCGCCACCGAGCCGGCCACATGGCACCAGACGAGCCCGGCTGGCAGGTGGGTGAAGTACTGGGTGTAGCCGACAACGCCCTGCAGGCCGATCAGCGCCAGCAGCAGCCAGCCGAGCCGGACCGCTCGCCGTGGCGCCGCGGTGAGCCGCAGGCCGAGCAGCAGCGCCACCATCAGGCCGGCCAGCAGCCAGCCGATATCCGCGTGCAACTGGGTGACGCCCGCCAGCGGCAGGTGATAGCGGGCCACGTCACGTGCGCCTGCCAGCGGCCCGGTGCCGGTAACCACCGTGCCGGCCGTCATCATCAGCGCGACGGTGCCGACGATGCCGACCGCAGCGAGCCGGACTACCCGCGGAACGAACGGCGCAGGCTGGCCAGCGCCCTCCTGGCATCGCACGTACAGCGCCACGGTAGCGGCGATCAGCGCCACGGATGCCATGAAATGCGCCGACACCATGGCCGGGTTCAGCTTGGTCAGCACGACCAGGCCGCCCAGGATCGCTTGCAGCACTATCGCCGCTGGCTGCACCGCGGCCAGCCAGACCAGGTCGCGGCGGCGGCCGCCGGACGGCCGGAAGCGCCAGGCGGCGATGAAGACCCCGGTCGCCACCACGAAGATCGCTACCGTGACCAGCCGGTTGCCGAACTCGACCCAGCGGTGGATAAGCGAGTCCCCGGTGGCGCCGGCAGCGCCGATGCTGTGCGCGGTGCACGCTGGCCAGTCCGGGCAGCCGAGGCCGGACTGGCTGAGCCGGACGGCTGCGCCGGTGAGGATGATGAGGGCCGAGACGACGACGCCAGCCAGCGCCCAGCGGCGCATTGCTGCCGGCGACGGCGCCAGCAGCGGGGCAGCCCAGGCTGGCGATCGCATCGTGGTCCGGCCGGGAGCGGCCGTGCTGCCCGAAGCGGCCGTGCTGCCGGTAGCGGCCGTGCTGCCGGAGGGCTGGTCCGGGGAGGCTACGGGAGCTGGCACGCATCCCATGGTAGGGCGCGGCCCGGCATGCCGCGCAGCGACCTACTACAGCCGGTAGGACTGGCCGGCGGCGTTAGTTAGCTTGCCGGCGGCGGCAGTTAGCTTGCCGGCGGCGGCAGTTCGGCTCGCAGTTCGGCGGGTGTCGCGTCCGGCAGTTCGGCTGACGCCCCGGCCGGCCGCCCGGCGGACGGCCCTGCGCGCGGCTGGTGGTGGCTGGCCGACGACCTGGCCGCGCCAGCGGAGGCGATGATGACCAGCACGATCGCCAGCCACTGCCGGGCTGCCAGGGCCTGCCCGAGAAGCACGAGCCCGGCAAGCGCCGCCACTGCGGGCTCCATGCTCATCCAGATGCCGAAGACGCCTGCCGGAACGCGGCGCAGCACCTCAAGTTCGAGCCGGTACGGGATTACCGATGAGAGCAGCCCGACGGCTAGGCCCTCGGCGATCGTGCCCGGACGCGTCAGCGCCGGACCTGCCTGCGCGACCGCCGGTCCTGTCACCAGCAGCGCGGCCACGATCATGGCGATGACCAGCCCGGCGGAGCCGCTGAACCGGCGCCCGGTGGCGCGGCTGAGCAGGATATAGGCGGCCCAGCAGGCGGCGGAGACGAGAGCGAAGGCCAGGCCGGTCGCAGTCGTGCTCAACCCGAGCAACGGCCCTGCGGTGCCACTGCCGGCCAGCCGGACGCCGCCCTGGGTCAGCAACAGCACGCCGGCGGCCGCAAGTACCACCCACAGCAGGTCGAGGCGTCGCCGCGAGGACGCGACGGCGACGGCGAGCGGCCCCAGGAACTCAATCGTGACGGCGACGCCGAGCGGGATCCGGGCGAAGGACTGGTAGATGGAGAAATTCATCGTGGCCAGTACCAGTCCGAACGTGACGGCGATCGCGAAGTCGCCCCAGGCTCGGGCGGCGATGATCGCCCGCAGCGTCCTGCCTAGCGCGCGGCCGCCGATTGCAGCCAGGATCAGCGCCGCCCACCACAGCCGCAGCCCCGTCATTCCGGCCGGCCCGGCCTGGCTGAACGTCCGGGCGGCGAGTCCCGCGCCCAGCTGAACGGCGATGATTCCAGCGAGGACGAGCAGGGACGCGGGAGCTGCGCGAAGCGGGGAGCGGCCGGGAATTGCTACTCCCAGCGGAACGTCCTGACGGCCAGCGCAATCGCGACGGCCGCCCACGCGCACAGCACCAGCAGGTCACGGGCCGGCAGCCCGGCGGAATGCGCGAGCACCGCGCGCAGCCCGTCCGACAGCGCGCCTGCTGGCAGCAGCCGCAGTACGGGCCGGGCTGCGGCCGGGAACTTGGTCAGCGGGAACAGCACGCCGCCGAGGCCGAGCATGACCAGGTAGAGCAGGTTCGCCCCGGCTAGCGTGGCTTCGGCTCGCAGCGTGCCGGCCAGCAGCAGTCCGAGGCCGCTGAACGCCGCGGTGCCGGCCAGCAGCAGCAGCGGCACCGACACCGCTGCCGCCAGGCTGGCCGCTGGTCGCCAGCCCATGAGCGCGCCGATGAGTAGCACTATCGCGAACTGGCCAAGCTCCACGGTGAGCACCGTGAGGGTCTTGGCGGCGATCAGGCCCCGGCGAGATAGCGGCGTGGCGCCGAGCCGCTTCAGGACGCCGTAGCGGCGCTCGAAACCGGTACCGATCGCCTGGCCGGTGAACGCGGTGGACAGCACCGCGAGGGCAAGGATGCCCGGCACTACGAAACCGATCCGGTTGCTGGTGCCGACGCTGACGAGGTTCTCGTGGCCGAAGGCAATCAACAGCAGGATCGGGATGATCAGCGTCAGGAGCAGCTGCTCGCCGTTGCGGGCCAGCGTTCGCAGCTCCAGGGCCGCCTGCCTGCGCACCATCCGCGGCAGCGGCGCGGCTCCGGGCGCCGGAGCCGGCCAGCCGGCGCTCAGCAGACCCGGCGTCGCGATATCGGTCACGGCAGGCTCGCTCCCGGGAGACTCGGCCACGGCAGGCTCAGTCACGGCAGGCTCAGTCACGCCCGCAGCCCCCGTCCGGTCAGTTCGAGGAAGAGGTCTTCGAGGGTGCGGCTCTCGATCTGCAGGTCCCTGGCGAGGACGCCGCGCTCGGCGCACCAGGCCGTGACTGACGCGATCAGTTGCGGATCGACACGATCGGACACCTCGACTAGGTAGTGCCCGGACGGCGACTCTTTGGCGATGGCGCCGGCCGGCAATGCCGCGAGGAGGCCGGCTAGGTCGAGGCCTGGTTCGGCGCGGAACCGGAGCTGCCCGTCGGAGCCGGTCAGCTCGGCCGGCGCGCCGCTGGCCACCACCTGCCCGTGGTCGACAATCACGACGCGGTCAGCGAGCCGCTCGGCCTCTTCCATGTAATGGGTGGCGAGGATCACTGAGGTGCCGCCACGGCGCAGGCCTTCGATGAGCTCCCAGGTAGCATGCCTGGCTTGCGGATCAAGCCCGGCTGTCGGCTCGTCCAGGAAAACCAGTTCCGGCCTGCCGACCACGGCCGCGGCCAGTGCCAGCCGCTGCTGCTGGCCGCCGGACAGCTGCTTGTACGGCGTGCGGGCCGAGCCGGTCAGACCTACCGCCGCGAGCAGCTGGGAGGGATCAAGCGGATGCGCATAGAAGCCGGCCATCACCCGCAGATACTCGCCGGCCCGCGCGGTGGTGGGCACGCCACCGGCCTGCAGCATGACACCGACTCTGGTCCGCAGCTCGCGGGCGTCCGCTACCGGATCGAGCCCGAGCACGCGGACGGTGCCGCCGTCGGCCTTCCGGTAGCCTTCGCAGACCTCGATCGTCGTGGTCTTGCCCGCGCCATTCGGCCCGAGGATGGCGGTGACCCGCGCGCGTTCAGCCCGCAGCGACAGCCCTGCGACCGCTGTCACGCTCCGGTAACGCTTCACCAGACCGTCGATCTGGACGGCCGGCAGGTTGCTCACAGTGGCGAGTCTAGGGTCTTTGCGTAGTAGGCCGGCCGGCGGGCTGACTTCCGCCCGCGGGCCGGCCCACTGGGTGACGCTCCAAGGGCCCTAGCTTCTGGCCGGCGCGACGAAAGCGGCCAGCGCGTCCGATTGCGCCAGGCGGCTCGGCTCGTGCAGGTACATCATGTGGCCAGCCTCGTAATAGCTGAACTCGACGCATCCCGCCAGGTCCGCGGGGATCGCCAGGTGAGCGAACGAGTGCTCGGCGGCGAAATACGGGGTGGCGAGGTCGTAGTAGCCGCAGTCCACGTGGACGCGCATGTGCGGATTGGTTCGCAGGGCGGCAGCGAGCGCCTCCAGCACGTACACGTGCTGGTTCTCGAACTCGGCATACGACCACGGCCGCACCCGGTCGGTCAGCACCTCGTACGGCAGGTCGTTTGCGTAGCCGAGCTCGGCGCGCACATAGTGATTGAACGCCGCGGCGTACGGGCCGGTGATCGCGTCGATGGACGGGTCTGACGACCACTTCTCCCGGCCGTAGTCGGAGTCCGAGCCGGTGAACCGGCCGTCGATCCGGCCCACTACCAGCCGCCGGTCGCGCAGCAGCTCGGTCAGGAACCGGATGTGCTCCGGCCGCAGGTTGACCCGGTCGACGTAGTCGGCGGACAGGCCGGAGAGGTCCGCCACCGTAGCTGCCGCCGCGGCTCGCTCGTCCGCGGTCAGCCGGGAGCCGCGAGCGAGCGCCCAGAGGTAGTCGCGCCCGGCGTACTCCTCGGCCTCGGCCAGCACCTCGCGCAACGGCCGGTCGCCGTGCTTGCCGTGGTAATGCGCGACCGCGGCATAGGTCGGCAGGTACAGCGCGTAGGGGTCGTCGTTGCCGCCGGCGAACTCGTGAGTACCGAAGTCGAGCACGGCCGAGACGAGCATCAGCCCGTTGAGGTACAGCCCGTACCGCTGCTGCAGGTGCCTGGCCATCCCCGCGGCCCTGGTGGTCCCGTAGGACTCGCCGCACAGGTACTTGGGTGACATCCACCGGCCGTTGCGGGTCGTCCACAGCCTGATGACCTCGCCGACCGACTCGATATCGGCGCCGTAGCCGTGGAAGTCCTTCGACTTCTCGCCCTTGGTCGCGCGCGAGTATCCGGTCGACACCGGATCGATGAACACCAGGTCGCTGTGGCGCAGCAGGGTCTGCGGATTGTCGGCCAGCTGGTAGGGCGGCGGCAGCAGATCGCCGACGTCGCCCATCACTACCCGGCGCGGGCCGAGCAGGCCGAGGTGCAGCCACACGCTGGACGATCCGGGTCCGCCGTTGAACGCGAACGTGACCGGCCGCCTGGCCGGATCGGCGGACGGGACGGTGTAGGCGGTAACGAACACCTCCGCCTTGGGCAGCGGCCCGTCGAACTTGTCGTCGGTATGCACCTCGCGTCGCAGCACGATGCGCCCGGCGGTGGCGGTGTAACTCAGTTGCTCACCGTCGATAGTGACTGAGTGATTCGTGGTGATCAGGTCGTCCACAGGTTCCGTGGCCGCCGCTGACTTTTGCTGGTCAGCTGACGGCGGCTGGTCGTTCTCTGCTGGCTGGTCATTCCGGGGGGGCTGGGTCATGGCTGGAACAGTAGCCAGTCCCGGCCGGTTGCCGCCGCCGAAATTGTCGCTTGGTAGCGGCGATCCAGCGGTACCCCTGGGAGGGCCCGCCAGCACGCCAAGGCATCATGACAGCAGCAGCTCTGATGGTATGATGCTCGCATGCGGACGACCGTAACGCTCGATGCCGACGTGGCGGCACGCCTGAAGGAAACCGCGCGAGCCCGCGGCGTGTCTTTCAAGGAGGCGTTGAATAGCGCGGTCCGCGCCGGGCTGGCGGCGGGCCGGGGCGCGCAGCCGTACCACACCCCATCCAGGGCACTCGGCCTCAGGCCCGGCCTTGACCTGGACAAGGCTCTGCATCTCGCTGACAGCATCGAAGACACCGAGATCCTGCGCAAGCTCGAACTGCGCAAGTGAAAGTCCCGGATGTCAATCTTCTGATCTACGCACTCGACACTACTTCGGTGCGCCACGAGGCCGCTCGCACGTGGCTCGACTCAACGCTGTCGGCAACTGAAGAGGTGGGCTTCGCGTGGATTGTCCTGCTCGCCGTGCTCCGCCTCACCACAAGGGCGGCCATGTTCGCCGATCCGCTGCGGCCGGAGGAAGCGCTCGACATCATCGATGGCTGGCTGGCGCAGCCATGTGCCTCCGTCATCCAGCCGACCAGCAGGCATCCGGCCATCTTGCGAGGATTGCTGACTCCGCTTGGCACCGGCGGGAACCTCACGAGCGACGCTCATCTTGCCGCCCTCGCGATCGAGCACGGCGGCGTGCTCTGCTCATGCGACACCGACTTCTCCCGGTTCCCCGGCCTGACCTGGCTGGATCCGCTCGGCCAGTGAGCAGCTCTTGCGGGGCGCTAGGGCGCTGCGCTCGCTGCGGCGATCAGGGCAGCGAACAGGCTCGGGTCGTCGCCGGCTTCCGGATGCCACTGGACGGCCACCATGAACGGCCGGGAAACCCCGTCCGGCTGGCCGAGTTCCGCCGCCTCGATGACACCGTCGTCGGTCCAGGCGGTGGCGACGAGCCCGGCGGCGAGCCGGTCGACGGCCTGATGATGGTGCGTCGGCACCGCCGCCTCGCTGCGGCCGAGGATGGCGGCCAGCTGCGAGCCGGACGCGATGCTGACCTTGTGGCTGCCGTAACCGTCCGGCTGCGGCGAGTGGCTGTCGTTGCCGACCAGGTCTGGCAGGTGCTGGTGCAAGGTGCCGCCGAGCGCGACGTTGATCACCTGCAGTCCCCGGCAGATGCCGAGCACTGGCAGCCCGCTGGCCAGCGCCTGCCGGCAGAGCTCTAGCTCCGCGCTGTCTCGCGCCGGGTTGGCCGGCCCGCTGGCGGCGGCGCGCTGCGCGCCGTACAGGGCCGGGTCCAGGTCGCCGCCCCCGGACAGCACCAGGCCGTCCAGCCGGGGCAGCACCCCGGCGATGCCGTCCATGGGCGGCAGCAGCACCGGCAGGCCGCCGGCCTGACGGATCATGGCGGTGTACCTGCCGGGCAGCAGGACGGCGGGCAGGTCCCACTGGCTCCAGCGCGCGTTCTGCGAGTACGCGCTGATACCGATGACGGGCATGGTGCGGTCAGGGCCGGGCGGCACCTGCGACGGGGGGATAGTGATCGCGGACATGACTACAACGGTGTCACATACGCGCCGGTGATACCGCCGTCGACCACGAACTGAGCCGCTGTGATGAACGAGGCATCGTCACTGGCCAGGAAGGCGACAGCGGCCGCGATCTCCTCCGGCTCGCCGAACCGCCCCATCGGCACGTGCACAAGGCGGCGGGCGGCCCGCTCCGGATCGGCGGCAAAAAGCTCTTGCAACAGCGGGGTGTTGATCGGCCCGGGGCACAGCGCGTTCACCCGGATGCCATCACGGGCGAACTGCACTCCTAGCTCCCTGCTCAGCGCCAGTACGCCGCCCTTGGACGCGGTGTAAGAGATCTGCGAGGTGGCCGCGCCCAGGATGGCGACGAACGACGCTGTGTTGATGATTGAGCCCCGGCGGGCGGCCTGCATGTGCGGCAGCACGTACTTGCAGCACAAGTAGACCGACGTCAGGTTGATGTCCTGCACCCGGCGCCAGGCGTCGATGCCGGTGGTCAAGATCGAGTCATCCTCGGGCGGCGAGATGCCGGCGTTGTTGAACGCCACGTCCACCCGGCCGTGCCGGGCGACCACGCCGTCGAACAGGCTGCGAACCTGATCCTCGTCGGACACATCGGCCACCACGAACTCGCCGCCAGTCGACTTCGCCGCGATCGCGGCGGCGTGCTCGTCAATGTCGACCGCGACAATCCTGGCACCCTCCTCTGCCATGCGCCTGGCGCTGGCCAGGCCGAGACCGCTGCCGGCCCCGGTCACTACTACAACTCGATCCTGCAGGCGTTGCATTATGAGACGACCCCGTTCCCTTATTCCGTTGAAATGAAGACGTTCTTGGTCTCGGTGAAGGCGTCGACGGCGTCCGGCCCGAGCTCGCGCCCCAGCCCGGACTGCTTGAAGCCGCCGAACGGCGTCCAGTACCGGACCGAAGAGTGCGAGTTCACCGAGAGATTCCCGGTGTCCACGCCGCGGGCGACCCGGATCGCACGGCCGACGTTGCTGGTCCAGATCGAGCCGGACAGGCCATACGGGCTGTCGTTGGCCAGCGCGATCGCCTCGGCCTCGTCGGCGAACGGGGTGACCGTCACGACCGGGCCGAAGATCTCCTCGGTCCAGGCCAGGTCGCCGGCGGCGACCGGGGCGAGCACGGTCGGCGGGTACCAGAAGCCAGGGCCGTCCGGGACGCTGCCGCGGAACGCGACGGGCGCACCGTCGGGCACGAAGCTCGCCACGTGCGCGCGATGAGCCGCGGAGATCAGCGGTCCCATCTCGGTCTCGGCGGACCGCGGATCGCCGACCCTGACGGCCTTCACCGCCGGCTCGAGCAGTGCCATGAACTTCTCCAGCACGCTGGCCTCGACCAGGATCCGAGACCGGGCACAACAGTCCTGGCCCGCGTTGTCGAACACGGCGTACGGCGCGGTGGCCGCCGCCCGCTCGATGTCGGCGTCGGCGAAGACGATGTTCGCGCTCTTGCCGCCGAGCTCGAGGGTGAGCCGCTTGACGTGCCGCGCGCAGCCGGCCATGATCCGCTGGCCGACCTCGGTCGACCCGGTGAACACGATCTTGCGCACCTGCGGGTGGTCGACCAGGCGCTGGCCGACGACGCCGCCCTTGCCAGGCACCACCTGGAACACGCCCGGCGGGATCCCGGCGGCTAGGGCGAGCTCGCCGATCCTGATTGCGGTCAGCGGGGTCATCTCGGCCGGCTTGGCGACGACCGTGCAGCCCGCCGCCAGCGCGGGCGCCATGCCCCAGGACAAGATCGGCATCGGGAAATTCCACGGCACGATCAGCCCGACTACGCCGACAGGCTCGGAGAAGGTCACGTCAATGCCGCCGGGAACGGGGATTTGCCGGCCGGTCATCCGCTCCGGGGCCGCGGCGTAGTAGGTGAGAACATCGCGGACCTGCCCGGCTTCCCAGGCCGCGGCGCCTGCCGGGTGCCCGGAGCCGGCTGTCTCGAGCGCGGCAAGCTCACCGAGGTGGGAGTCGATCTGCTCGGCAAACCGCCGCAACAGCCTGGCACGGTCTGCGGGTGCGACCGCGCGCCAGGACTCCAGGCTGTCGGCGGCGCGGGTGATGGCCGCGTCGGCCTGTTCGGCCGTGCTGAGCTCGACGTCGCGGACGGGCTGCTCGGTGGCCGGGTTGATGACGGTATAGCTGGTCATGGCGTCAGTGTCAGATCCTCGTTGTCGGGGGCGGGTAGCTGCTGTCAGGGGTCAGGTAGCTGCTGTCAGGGCCGGGTGCCGCGGTCAGGACAGTTCGAGCGGCTAAAGGCGCTCGAAGCCGCGCCGCAGCTCCCAGTCGGTGACAGCGGCGTCATAGGCGGCCAGCTCAACCCTGGCATAGTTCGCATAATGCTCGATGACCTCGGGGCCGAACGCGGCGTTCGCGATCTTGCTTTGCTGCCACAGCTCGAGCGCGCTCCGCAGCGTATCCGGGACCCTTCCGCCGCGGTCGTCGGCGTAGGCGTTGCCAGCGAATGCGGGCTCCAGCGGGAGTTCATTGTCGATGCCGTGCAACCCGGCCGCGATCATGGCGGCAACGGCGAGGTAGGGGTTCACATCTCCGCCTGGCGTGCGATTCTCCGCCCGCAGCGAGTGCCCGTGCCCGACTAGCCGCAGCGCGCAGGTGCGGTTGTCCACGCCCCAGCGCACCGCCGTCGGCGCGAAGCTGCCCGGCACGTAGCGCTTGTAGGAGTTGATGTTCGGCGCGTAGAGCAGGGTCAGCTCGCGGAGCGCGGCGAGCTGGCCGGCCAGGAAGTGCTCGCCCAGGGCGGAGAGCCCGTGCTGGCCGCTGCCGGCGAGCACGGGGGTGCCATCGGTACCGCGCAGGGACAGGTGGATGTGACAGGAGTTGCCCTCCCGGCTGTTCGGCTTGGCCATGAACGTGATGCTCATCCCGTCCTGCGCGGCGATCTCCTTCGCGCCGGTCTTGTAGATCGAGTGGTTGTCGCAGGTGGTCAGCGCATCGGCGTAGCGGAAGGCGATCTCGTGCTGGCCGAGGTTGCATTCACCCTTGGCCGACTCGACGTACAGGCCCGCCCCGGACATGCCGTTGCGGATACGGCGCAGCAGCGGCTCGATCCGGGCGGTACCGAGAATCGAGTAGTCCACGTTGTAGCCGTTGGCCGGGACCAGGTCCTGGTAGTTCTTGGCCGCCGCCTGCTCGTAGCTGTCGGTGAAGACGATGAACTCGAGCTCAGTCCCGGCCAGCGCCACCAGGCCGCGCTCTGCCAGCCTGGCTACCTGGCGGCGCAGGATCTGCCGCGGCGACTCGGTGACCGGGGTCCCGTCGAGCCAGGTCAGGTCGGCGAGCACCAGGGCGGTCGCGGGATGCCAGGGGATCAGCCGCAGCGTGTCCATGTCCGGGCGCAACACGAAGTCGCCGTAACCGCGATCCCAGGATGAGATCTGGTAGCCATCGACGGTGTTCATGTCGACGTCAACGGCGAGAAGGTAGTTGCAGCCCTCGGAGAACTCGCGGGCTACCTCGGCCAGGAAGAACTCGGCGGACAGCCGCTTGCCTTGCAGCCGCCCTTGCATGTCCGTCAGGGCGAGTACCACGGTGTCGATCTCGCCGGACGCGGTGAGCGAGCGGAGCTCGTCCAGGGAGAGCATCCCCGGACGAGCGGCGCGCTGATGCTGGTTAGTCATGATCAGGATGCCAGTTCGCGCTCGATCGCGGCCAGCTCCTCTGGCGTGCCCTGAACCCGCGGTCCGGTAAACCAGTTCCGGGCTGACACGAGCCAGTAGATTCCGGCGAAGCCGATCACTACCAGCACAGCAACGATCGTGTAGTTGAAGTTGGACCAGTGGATCGGGCTCGCCGTCGGCAGCATGAACAGGATGGTAATAAAGACCACCCAGATGACCGCGATGATGCCGATCGGATAGCTCCACTGGCCTAGGTGCCAGGGTCCGCGCTGGAAGCTCTGGCCCTGGCGGAGCCGCAGGAAGGTGGGTGCGACGTAGGCGATGTAGAGGCCGATCGTGGCGATCGAGGTGACTGCGGCGTAGGCGGCGCTGTTCCACAGGTACGGCAGGCCCAGGATGAGTGCGCCGACCGCTGCGAGCCAGATGGCGTTGGTAGGCGTCCTGGTCCGCTTGTTGACCCGGTGCCACATCTGTGAGCCGGGCAGTGCGCCGTCCCTTGAGAACGCGTAGATCATCCGCGAGTTGGCGGTAACCGAGGAAATGCCGCAGAACAGTTGAGCCCCGATGGCCACGAGCAGGAGCAGCTTGGCGCCGGTCGCGCCGATCGCGTTCGTGAACACCTGGGCTGGCGGCACGAGCGCGCTCAAGTCACCCGAGTACTGGCTCTTGCCAATCGCGAACGTTATCCCGATCAGGAGGATCCACCCGGCGAATAGCGACACCAGGATCGACATGACGATTCCGCGAGGGCCGCTGCGGGCGGCGCCGTGCGTTTCCTCGGTCATGTGCGCCGAAGCGTCGTAGCCGGTGAAGGTGTACTGGGCCAGGAGCAGGCCGAGCAGCAGCACGTAGAAGATGCTGTGGAAGCCGGTGTCGTTGAACGTCGAGGTGAACACGTACTTCGCTGACGCATGGTGGGATGGCACGAAGGTCAGCACGCTGACGATGATCAGCACGCCGGTGATGTGCCACCACACGCTGACGTCGTTCAGCAGCGCCACCAGCTTGATCCCGAACTGGTTCAGCATCCCGTGCACGAGCAGAACGCAGGCGAAGATCAGGATCGTCACCCAGTGCGCCGTGCTGACACCCCACTGCAGGCTGAGGAATGCGTTGATGAAGAACGCGCACCCGAAGTCAATGCCCGCGGTGATCGCTACCTGGCCAAGGAAGTTGAACCAGCCGGTGAACCATGACGCGGCGGCGCCATTGCGCTTTGCCAACTTGGCGGACCAGTAGTAGAGCCCGCCTGCTGTCGGAAAGCTGGAGCAGACCTCGGCCATGGACAGGCCGACCAGCAGCGTGAAGACGCCGACGATCGGCCAGCCCCAGACGATGATGGCCGGGCCACCGGTACCCATGCCGTACCCGTAGAGGGTCAGGCAGCCGGACAGGATCGAGATGATCGTGAACGAGACGGCGAAGTTCGAGAACCCAGACATCCGGCGGCGCAGTTCCTGCGCATAGCCCAGCCGGTGCAGGATCTCCTCGTCGGTGGTGA
>JAJYUU010000064.1 GCA_021792405.1 Actinomycetes bacterium | reverse complement strand
CTAAGGAGCACACCATGAAGCTGATCACCAGAGCATCCCGGCGCATGATCACTGCCGCCGCCTTCGCGAGTGCCGCGGTCTTGCTCCCTGCTGTGGCCCTCGCGTCCTCCGCCGGATCCGGGCAGGCCGCCGCGGCCAAGCCGCATTCGGTGACCCTCGCACGAGCGAACGCTCGGCCGCACTGCGCGCAGCGGCGACTGACCGCGTGGATCGGTATCCCCGGCAGCGGAGCCGCGGGCAGCATCTACTACCCGCTTGAGATCTCCAACATCTCCCACCGGACCTGCACGCTGTACGGGTTCCCTGGCGTCTCAGCGCTCGGTGCCAACGGCAGGCAGCTCGGTTCGGCGGCCGGGCGTATCAGGGGCTACCCCGAGCTGACCGTGACCCTGCGGCCCGGCCAGACGGCACACGCGGTGCTGCAGATCGCCGAGGTCGGCAACTTCCCCCGCGCCGCCTGCCGTCCGGCAACCGCGTACACGCTGCGCGTGTACGCGCCCGGTGACCTCGCCTCGATGCGGATCCCGTTCTCGTTCCGGGCCTGTCGCCGGAGCGGTCCGGTGTACCTGCACGTGAGCACCACGATCTCCGGCACCGGCATACCCGGTTACGGCAACTGACGGATTACCGAGGGAACGGGCACTATCCGGCCGCGGGCGAACTCGGATGGCACGCCGTGAAGACTGCGGCCCTCGTCTGAGCGGCGATACCCGCTCGAAGGCCGCGCTCGCACCGGTGCGTCAGGCGCGGCAGCCCGGATTCGACATCGGCCGCCGAGGTTTCCGCTAGTTTTCGGCACCGCCCGTCGGCTGGCCCGTTACCAGGCAGAATGGCAGACGTGGCGAAACTGGTGATCAACGACGGAACGGTTACCGGCTTGTTGCTGTGACAGATCGGCGGGCCAAGACGATGACGTGGACGCGCAGGAAGTTCGTCTTCTCGGTTGCGGGAGCGATCGCGAGCGTCGCTGTCGCTGCGAGCCTCGGCCTGGTACTGGGTGGCGCGCCTGCTCACAAGGCCGCGGCACCGCCCGGCCGGACCCCGACCCCGACCCCGACCCCGACCGCTACCCCGACCCGGACCGCGGCCGGCCGGCTGTTGTCCCCATTCACCGGCGAGCCGGTGAAGTCACTCGGCCCGGTACTCGCGGTGAAGATCGACAACATCGTGTACGCGCGGCCGCAGACCGGGCTGACCGACGCGGACATCGTGTACGTGCTGCCCGTGGAAGGCGGGCTCAGCCGTTTCCTGGCCATCTTCTCTTCGCACTTCCCGCCGGTGATCGGCCCGGTGCGCAGCGCCAGGCACGACGACCTTGAGCTGCTGCGGCAGTTCGGCCGGCCGGCGTTCGCGTGGTCAGGGGCTCAGCCGCAGCTGACCAGAGTAGTGGAGCGTGCCAGGATCGTGGATCTCTACGATGCCCTGGTAGGCGGCTACTTCCGGGACCCCAACCGGATCGCGCCCTACAACCTGTACGCATACACCCGCCAGTTGCTCGCCGAGGCCAAGGGCGCCAGCAAGGCGCACAACATCGGGTTCAGGTTCGGCCCGCCCAACCGTGGCGGGCGCGTCGTCTCGTCGGCGTCGGTGTCCTACCCAGCCGCGTCCTTCAGGTTCACCTGGTCAGCCCGACGGGGACGCTGGCTGATCTGGATAGACGGCGCCAGGGCGGCTAGCACCGAGGGCCCCCAGCTATCGGCCGCCACGGTCGTGATCCAGCACACGGTCGTGCGTACCTCCAGTTACCTGGAGTACGGTCGGCGGCCGCCGTACGCCGAGAGCACCGGGCACGGCACAGCGACCGTGCTGCGCAACGGGAGGGCCTACCAGGTCACCTGGTCCCGGCCGCGCCAAGACGGCGGGACGACGTTCACGACCCGTTCTGGCCAGCGGATGAGATTCGCGCCGGGCCCGGTCTGGATCGTCCTGGTCGGCAATCCGGTCGCCGAGTCGGGCTAACGACCCGCCAGTTCCCGGTCGCGTCGCGCCTGCGGATCGAGCCGATTGCGGATCAGCGCGAGCTCCGCCTCAGTGGGCAACCGGGTCTGCGGCACCTGGTACGGCGCCGTGAGCAGGAAGCCGGTCGCGTCCGCGACATCGGAGACGGAGACACCGGGATGAACAGAGCGCAGCCGCATCGAGCGATCAGGCCCGCCGAAATCGAGCACTGCCAGGTTGGTCACGACCCTGCGCAGCTCATGGAACCGGCCCGAGCGCCCGGTCAGGCCGGCAGCCCGGTCGTAGCCCACGCCGCTGACCATGTCGACCCGGTCGACCAGAACCCGGCGCGAATGCTTCGGCACCCAGTAGCTCACCGGGTGATTGACGGTATTGCCCGGAGCGCCGCGGGCGCCGAGCAACTGAGCCCTGGGGCGGGCCCAGTCACCGATGCAGGAAATGTTCTGGTTACCGAACCGGTCGAGTTGCGAAGCGCCCATCATCACGTGCCGCTTGCCTGCCGCCAGCAAGGTGAAGACCTGGCGGAACGGCAGCCAGCCCTCGGTGACCAGGCCATCGGCCACTGGTGCCAGCAGCGTCGCCTCACCGTCGGTGAGCAGCAGTTCCGGCTCGAACGTGAGCTGCGCGAGCCGCGCGCCCAGGGTGGGGATGACGCCCATCGGGCTGGCCAGGATAGCTCCGTCGCCGCGCCACGCTTCCGCGCAGGCGACCACGCAGATCTCCGCCAGCGTCGGCTGACCCCGGCTCATGCCCGTGGCCCATCGGTCACGCCGTCACCAGTGCGGCCCGCCAGGCTGGCGGCGGTGAACCGCGCTACCGCGGCCTGATAGTCCGCTTCGGTGCCGGACAGGAACTCAGCCGTGAAATCCCGCCAGGCCTCGGGGTCTCCTGCCGAGCCGGCGTACCGGGCCTGGAACGCCTCGTCCCTGTCGTAATCCGGGACGCAGCTGGTGAAGTGCGCCCCACGCGGCGTCTCCACGACGCCGGTGACCATCGCGCGGTTGATCAGCAGGCTCTGCGGCGGCCCTGCTGCCAGCAACTCGGCAGTCGGGACAATCCGCTCGCAGGACAGGTAGGCGCGCTGTGCTGCCAGGCAGTACAAGTCGTCGAAGTACGGATCCGGCCCGAGGTACTGACCGTTCCCGCCCGCATCGGCCCGGTTCATGTGCACGAATGCGGCATCCAGCGGCACCGCCGGAACCGCGACGAACTCCTCGCCGTCAGCGTAGGGCGATCGCACGGTGCGCAGCTCCCGGTTGACCCGGAGCAGATCGGAGCCGAGCCCGGCCCGCATCGGCAGGAACGGCAGCCGGTGCGCGGCTGCCAGCAGTCCCCAGTGCAGCATGCCCTCGTCAAGTTCGGTGAGCTCGATGAGGGCATGCTCGCGGGCCCGGCGGAAGTGCGGCTCCAGCGGAATCGAGTCCAGCGACACGAATCCGGTGACCAGCCGCCGGACTTTGCCGGCGGCGACCAGCAGCCCGACGTCGGGGCCGCCATAGCTGACGACCGTCAGCCCGGACACCGCCGACGCAGCGAGCGCCCGGACCAGCGCCATCGGCTTGCGCCGCGAGCCCCAGCCGCCGATCCCGATGGTCATGCCGGAGCGCAGTTCGCCGATGACGTCGTCGAGCGTCATCACGCGACTGACGTCTCGGGCTGCCACGGGCCCGGTCAACAAACGCCTGCCGAGGGGTCGCTGACCTGCAGCCTGGTGGCCATCGACGAATCCTCGCTCGCGCCGGAACCTAACGTTCGCTTCGCGAGCGTAACACTCAACCGGCGGCTGACGGCCCGGCGCACGGCGCCCCGGCCGGCCCCGGCGGTCCCGCTTAGCATGAGCGCTATGCACGCGGAGAGCAGCCCGGCAGCGGCTGGCATCCGGCCGGGCCTGGCCGTCGTCATCACCGGCGGTACCAGGGGCATTGGGGCCGGCCTCGCCCGCGCTTTCCTGCAGGCAGGCGCCGAAGTCCTGGTCTGCGGCCGGAACCGGCCCGCCGGCCCTGCCGAGTTTCCCAGCGCTGGCGGCCGCGCGGCCGAGTTCTGCCAGGCCGACGTCCGCGACCCAGAGCAGGTCGCCAGCCTGGTGGCTACCGCGACGGAATTGTTCGGGCGCCTCGACCTCGTGATCAGCAACGCAGGCGGCTCGCCCGAAGTAGCGGCTGCCGCGGCCTCGGCCCGTTTCCATCGCAGTGTCATCGAACTCAACCTGCTGGCACCGCTGCTGGTGGCGCAGAGCGCGAACGCCGTCATGCAAACCCAGGACGGCGGCGGCTGCATCATCATGATCAGCAGCGTCAGCGGCCTGCGGCCGTCACCGGGCACCGCGGCCTACGGCGCCGCGAAGGCCGGCTTGCACCACCTCGTCACGAGCCTTGCGATCGAGTGGGCGCCCGCGGTACGACTGAATTGCGTCGCGCCGGGATTCGTGGACACCGCCGGCGCTTCCGGTCACTATGGCAACGCGGACGGCACCGCGGCCGTGCGCCGGACGGTGCCGCTGCAGCGACTGGCGACGCCGGACGACGTTGCCGGTGCCTGCCTGTTCCTCGCCTCGCCGCAAGCCTCATACATCAGCGGATCGACGCTGGTGCTGCACGGTGGCGGCGAGCCGCCAGCCTTCCTGGCCGCCCGGACAGACGGCTAACCGCCAGGACGGGCGGCCAGATCCGCATCAGTACCGGCGTAAGCGGGCAGTTTTAAGCGCGGGCGCGGCGCTCGCGGTATCGGCCTCGGCAGCCATTGCCGCGGGCCATACCTTCGTGATCATGCTTCGCGAGGGGTTCCCGGTCAATGGGCTACAAGCTGTGAGGCTTACCCGCCGAGCAGCTTGGCGTGGTCCCAGGAGATGACTTTGACCGGATCGACGATGTAGGCGTAGCGCTTACGCGCCGCGTTAGCCACGTAATCGCTAATGGCGTCGTCAGCCGCCCCAGTGCTGGCGGTGCCGGCGCCGCCGAGTACGTTCCCCATCACGTTGCCGATGGCCAGGCCGACCTGGTAGACGGCATCGGGGTCGGTGATCGTCTGCACCGTGCCCTGAACCTGCACTCCGCGCAGGTCGAAATAGCCCTCGCCGGTCTCCACCAGGCAGCTGATCCGCGGGTCGCGGGCCAGGTTCAGCGCCTTCTGCGAGGTCCGGTAGGTCCAGAAGGCTATCTTGCCGTCGACGAGCGTGTAGTACATCGTGACCAGGTGCGGATAGCCGTCGTGACTGACCGTCGCAAGCTGGACCTTGCGGTTGGCCGCCAGCATGTCCGCGACCTCAGCCGGGGTCATGCGCACCCGGTCGCGCTGTTTCGGCACTAATGACTCCCGCTGTTCTAGCCGGCGCTGACTTGCCCGGCGCTGAATCCGATCGTCTCGCCTGCCAGCGCCAGAGTGTCGTCACACAGGAAGCCGGCGCCGGCCGGCCCGGTCTCGAACCCGGCGAGCGCGCTCGCGATGGCCTCCAGCGTCCACATGCCGTTAGCCGACCCATGTTCTTTAGCCAGGAACGTGCTCTTCACGGCCGGCGGCGCCATGACCGCTGCGACGCCGCCATGAACGACGAAAACCTCGCCGTTGATGTTCCCGGCCATCGGGCTCGTCAGGTAGGTCACCAGCGGCGCGACGTACCGCGGGTCGAGCGGATCCGGACCATCCGCGGGCGCCGGGCCCATCAACTCCGCGGTCATCGCGGTCCTGGCCCGCGGGCAGATCGCATTGGCGCGCACCCCGTATCGGGCGCAGCTACGCGCAGTCGTCAGCGTCAGCGCGGTGATGCCGCCCTTGGCCGCCGAGTAGTTCGGCTGGCCCGATGAGCCCAGCAGGAAGGCCTCCGACGAAGTGTTCACGATGCGGCCGTATACCGGGCCGCCCGCCTGCTTGCTCTGCTCGCGCCAGTAGGCGGTCGCCACCCGGCTGGCCAGGAAGTGCCCGCGGAGGTGAGTGCGCAGCACCAGGTCCCATTCTTCCGGCGACATCGAGAAGATCATCCGATCGCGGACCACGCCGGCGTTGTTGACCAGGATGTCCAGCCGACCAAACTCCCGCAGCGCGGTCGCCAGCAGGCCCTGCGCCGTCGCCCATTCGCCGATGTCTCCCGCGCTGACCGCAGCATTCCCGCCGGCCGCGGCGATCTCTCCGGCGACCGTGTCGACCCCCGCGCCCGGCAAGTCGTTGAGCACCACGCTGGCTCCCGCCGCGGCCAGGGCAAGCGCTTCGGCCCGGCCGAGCCCGTTCCCCGCCCCGGTGACTATCGCAACGCGACCGTCCAGCCTCGTCTCGTCGGTCATCTCGCGCCTTCCGCTCAGTAACCCGGCCCGGACAGCATGCCGCCATCGACCACGAACTCGCTGCCGGTGCAGTAGGACGACTCGTCGGAGGCAAGGTAGACCACCAGCGGGGACACCTCGGACGATCGGGCGAACCTGGCAATCGGCAGCGAGCGCATGAAGCCCTCGCCGTCGCTGATGCCGGTGAAGGACTCGAACGCGGTAGCCGTCATCGTGGTCATGATGCCGCCCGGATGCACAGAGTTGACCCGGATGCCGAGCTTGCCGAGTTCCTGCGCCGCGGACCTGGTGATCCCGCGGATGCCGAATTTGCTGGCGCTGTAGGCAGACATGCCGGCCGCGCCGGTGAAACCTTCCACCGACGAGATGTTGATGATCGAGCCGCCGCCGGCCTTGGTCATCGGCTCGATGACCGACTTGACGCCGAGCCATTCGCCGATCAGGTTCACCTCGATGACCCGCCGGAACTCGGCCAGCGTCATGTCGGCGATCTTGCGATGCGCCAGGATGCCGGCGTTGTTCACCAGTACGTTCAGGGTGCCGAACGCCTCGGCCGCGGCAGCCACAGCGACGGCCCACTCGGCCTCGATGGTCACGTCGTGGTGGATGTAGCGACAGTTATCTGCACCGAGTTCGGCGGCCAGTTCCTTGCCCTTGTCGTCGAGCAGGTCGCCGATGACGACCTTGGCGCCCTCGGCCACGAAGTGCCGGGCATGCGACTTGCCCATGCCCCTGGCCCCGCCGGTGATCAGCGCTACCTTGCCGTCGAGCCGGCCCATGGTCACCCCTCAGGCGCCTGGCGATTGCTGGCAACCGCTTGCTTGGTGGCAGGCTAGCAGTTGGTCTTGCGGCACGGACCGGGTCGCGCGGCCGGATTGCCTGCCGCCTGGCGGGCTAGACGCCTGGCGGGCTAGACGCCTGGCGGGCTAGATGCCTGCCGGGTGGCTTGCACCGAGCGCGGCACCGGCCTGGTCGGCAAGCGCCACCGCGACCAGCAACTGTTCGCGGGCCGGGCGAACCTCACCCGGCTGCATCAGGAACCGGCCCTGCAGCCTGCCGCCGCTTTCCGCCAGCAGTTCCAGCCCTGCGCGCGGGGGCCAGTAGCTGTCCTGGGGATCACAAGGCCGGCCCGCGACGGTGATCGAGCCGTCATGCTCCAGCCGCGCGGGCCCGCCGATGCCCGCGGTCCCGTACTGGAAGTCGCAGGACCGGAGCGAGAGCAGTTGCACTAGACCGGCCGTGATCCGGTCGACCAGCGCCGACGGCGAGTCATCCGTTGCGACCGCGCGGGCGGCAGCGTTGATCCCGTCCAGATAGCCGGCCCGGCTGCTGGCCGCTGAGTGCTGGCGCCGCCCCCATACGGCGATCTCGGTAACCGCCGCTCCGATGACGAGCAGCAGCACGGTGGTCTCGATGTCGGCGGCGCGGTTGATGGCGAACCGCTCGTACGGCCGCGTCAGGAAGAAATCGAACCATGCCGCCGCCGAGGCTGCCGCCACGAAGCCGCCCAGCCGACTGCCGACGGCGGCGACGGCCACCACGATCACGATCAGCGCCAGCGCGGCGTCGGTGTTGGCAAGGCTGGACCGGAACGGCACGAGAACGGCCGTCAGCGCGAGCGGTCCGACCAGGCCGGCAACTACCGCCAGGCGATCACGGCTGAGCATGGCCAGCACCTCCAACGGCCGCACCTCCAGAGCGGACCAATGACCTCCTTCGGGCGGCCACCTCGCGAGTGTCGCTGCCTCCAGACTAGGCCGGGCTGGCCTTGAGCCGGCGCTGCCGACGCAAACGCATACGCCATCCATGCGCGAGCAATCGACATCGGACTTCCTGGCTGTTTCCCGGCCATAAAACTGGCAAATCAACCGCTGAAAACCGGCAAAGGGCCAGGAAGTCGCGTTCCACTGCACCGAGCTCTAGCGAGAACCCGCCTGCTCGGTACCTGGCTGGCCGGCAACCGGCAGCTGGCCATCAGGCGGCTGGCCGCCCGGCAGTTGGCCAGCCGGCCGACGGCCAGCCAGCAGACGGCGGACCAGCAGCGGACGGGCCGGGCCCACGCCGATCAGCGTCGCCAGGCAGGCGGCGGCAAGCAGCGCGTAGGGCACGAAGTCCGTGGTGGCCTGAGCAATCGCGCCGGCAGCCACCGCCGCGATGCCCTGGCCACTAGCCCAGGCGAGGTTACCGAGCCCGAACGCCAGGCCCTGATTGAGCTGCATTTGATCGGCACCCGCGCTGAGAAGTGTCATCGCGGGCGTGAACAGCATCCCGTAGGCAGGCATCCCGGCGATGAGCAACCCGATGAGCCAGGGCGCCGGCGCCACTACCGGCGCCAGCAGGCTGACCGCGACCGTCGCCATCAGCGCGATCCGGATCGGGACGAGCGGGCCGCGGCTATCCGACACCCGCCCGCTCAGCGGCGCAAGGCCCGTCTCGATCGCGGCCGAGGCGAGAAAGGTGATCCCGATCAGCGTGGCCCCGACTCCCAGCCGGCTCAGCCGCAACGGTGCCAGCACGTCGAGCACGCCGAACGCCAGGCCCGGCAGCATCGTCAGCCACATGCCCGCGCCGACAGCCGGGTTGCGCAAGGCGGGCCAGGCTGCGCTAAGCCGCTGCGGCTCGGCCCGGCGCGCCGACGGCACTGCGAAGGACACGATCATCAGCACGCCGCCGGCCACCGCGGCGGCCGAGAACGCCGGACCGGTGCCGACGTGACTAGCGACCGCTCCGACCACCGGGCCGAGCAGTGCCCCGCCCACCGCAGCGCCCATCGCACTGCCGATGAGCTCACCGCGACGCCCGGCCGGGGCCGCCGTGGCCAGCCATGCCATGCCGGCCGCCCAGGTACAGGCGCCGCCAATCCCCTGGATGAACCTGGCCAGATCCAGGATGACCGGCGCCGACGCCCAGCCGAAGACGAAGGTGGAGACGCTCATTAGGGCCAGGCCGAGCAGCGCGACCGTGCGGTCGCCCAGCCTGGCGACGAGAACGCCGCCGGGAAGCGCGCCGATCAGCGTGCCCAGCGGATAGGCCGCCACCAGGATGCCCGCTCCGGTCTTGGAAAGCCCCGCCACATGCGCGTAGTGCGGCAGCAGGGGCGTGAGAGCGGTGAAGAAGATCGTGTCGACTAGCACCAGGGCACAGACGAACACCAGCAGTGCCCGGATCCCGGTCGGCAGTTTCGGCACCAGTTGACGCTACCGCACCGGCCCGGCAGCCCAATAAGCAGCTAGAACTCCGGATACGGACGGAACCGTCCGCTTCGCCCCGCCGTCCAATGAAGGCATGGCGCCACGACAGGGGACGAAATGGTTCAGCGAACACGAGCGGTGTCCCTCGCGGTGGCCGTCATGGTCGCTGCACTGGCCGTGGCCGTCTCCGGGTGCGGAGCCACCCCGGCACCGCGGCCCGGAGCCTCGCCGGCCGCAGGCTCCGGCAGCGCAGCTCCCACCGTGCCCGCGGCCAATCCGGCCGGCGCCCGCGGCGCGGTGCCGACAGCTGTCAGACGGGTACGGTGCCCAGCGGTCAGCGCGCCCGCACTGGGGCAGCCCGGTGCAGCCGGACCCGCCGAGCCGATCCCGGCCGGGTTCAGGCCGGTCGCGGTTGTCGAGTGCGTCACGATCACCTCGGTCAGGCACGGCGTCGTGAGAACCGAACAGCGCCGGCAGGCTGCGGTCACCGGCCTCGGTGGCCTGCTGGCAGCCCTGCGTGAACCGGCCACCCGGGCAAAGGGCCCGCTACCGGCATGCATCGTGCCGTCGGCCGCCGTACCGTGGTTCGTCCTGATCGGCGCCTACGGGCAGGTGCTCCGCCCCGCCGTACCGGCCGGCCTGTGCGGCGAGCCGATCGAGCCGGTGCTCGCCAGCCTGCACTCGCTGCACTGGATCACGCTTGGCACCGTCATCCTGGCGGGCCGGTCCACGTAATCAAGCCGGCCACGGCGGCCTGACAGCCAAGGCCCGCGCTCTACAGCGACCGGGCGAGCAGCGAGTCCAGCTTGGTGAAGGAGCTTTGCCAGCCAGTCTTGGTATCGTCGCCCATCTGCTCGGTGAACGGGCCTTGGCGCAGCTCCAGCCGCGTCTTCCCGCCCGGTTCAGGATGGAACTCCAGCCGCAGGCGGAACCTTACCGAACCGGTCGTGCCCGGCAGGCCGGCGACGTCCTGGTGGCAGACGAGCAACTCGTTCTCGACAACCTCGCTGAAGGTCGCGTCGATCGGGCTGCGCACGCTCGGATCGTCGTCGCTGACCATGACGAGCCGCTGGTGACCACCCGGCCGTGCCTCGACATGCACGCTCTCGTAGGGCACCGAGAAGCCGGCCGGGCCGAACCACTGGCACAGCTGGTCCGGGTCGACGAAGGCCCGGTACACCAGTTCGGGCGGGGCGTCGAAGATACGGGTCAGGGTGATCTCGTGAGTCGTCGTGTGCGTCATTGTTGCTTCCTCTCGGTACCGCTGGCGGATACGCCGGACCGCGTTGTCAGGGCGGCCCGGTCAGGGCAGCCTTACCTGGCTCACTGGGCGTTCCCTTCCTGGTCGCTTGTCCTGGCCGGTTGCCGGGATTGCTGAACGCGGCGCAAGTGGGCATCCAGGCGGTCGAAGCTGGCCTCCCAGAAGATGCGGTAGCGCTCCATCCAGTCCGTCGCCTCTTTCAGCGGTGCGGCGACAAGTGAGCTCGACCGCCGCTGTCCGGACCGGCTGCGGGAGATCAGCCCGGCATGCTCTAGCACTTTCAGGTGCCGTGAGATGGCCGGCAAGCTGATCGGGAACGGTTCGGCCAGCTCGGTTACGGTTGCCTCCCCGTTGGCGAGCCGGGCAAGAATTTCCCGCCGCGTCGGGTCGGCCAGGGCCGCGAATACCACGCTGAGCCCATCCCCCGCCTTCACTTAACCACCCCGTTAATTAACCGATGCGTTAAATATAGGGCTGGCATCTGCTTGCCGTCAACCGGACTTTGCCCGGCAGCGCACTAGCGGACCCGGCCCAACCGGCGCAGTGTGGACTCGGTGCCTCGATAACCATGCTGACCCTCAGGCTGGGAGGAGCAGGATCATGCGACGAAGTCGCGACTGGATTCTGACCACGCACACCGGGAGCCTGCCAAGGCCAGCTGACCTGGACCAGCTGATCGCCGACCGGGAAACCGGCGCGGGCGTCGACCAGGCCGAGTTCGGCAAGCGCGTCGCGGAGGCAGTCGCGGACATTGTGGCCAGCCAGCTAGCGGCGGGCGTCAGCGTGATCAGCGACGGCGAGATGGGCCGGGCCAGTTACGTCAGCTATGTGAAGGACCGGCTGAGCGGCTTCGCCGGCCCTGGCCGGCGGCTGACGGTTACCGAGATGGCCCAGTACCCGGAAGTCTTCGAGCCGATCGCGCGTGATCCGGCCGTCGCCCGGATGATGAGCCAGCCTGCCTGCGATGGTCCGGTCTCGCTCCGCGACCCGGACGCGGTTCGCACAGACATCGCTAACCTCAAGAACGCCGTCAGGGAAGCCGAGCCTGCCGACGTGTTCATGAGCGCCGCATCACCCGGCCTGATCGCGGCGTTCCTGGCCAACGAGTACTACGCCTCCGACGAGGAGTACATCTTCGCGCTCGCCGATGCCATGAAGCCTGAGTACGACGCGATCGCAGCGGCCGGACTAGTGCTCCAGCTTGATTGCCCGGACCTCGCGATAACCAGGGCCCTGCCCGGCAACGAGGCGCTCTCTGACGCCGAACTGCGCGACCAGATCCGGCTGCACGTCCGCGCGCTCAACCACGCGGTCCGCGACATTCCGCCCGAGCAGATGCGCATGCACGTCTGCTGGGGCAATGGCGAATGGCCGCACGTCACCGACGCCCCGCTGGCCGCCATCATCGATGTGGTACTCGAAGCCCGGCCGGCCGGGCTGGCATTCGAGGCGGCCAGCCCGCGGCACGAGCACGAGTGGACCGTGTGGAAGGACGTCCGGCTGCCCGACGGCAAGATCCTGATGCCCGGTGTGATCGACTCCACGACGAACGTCGTCGAGCATCCCGAACTGGTCGCACAGCGGATAGTGCGGCTCGCCGAGGTAGTTGGCCGGGAAAGCGTGATCGCAAGCACCGACTGCGGTTTCGGCACGCTCGCCGGGTTCTACCCGGTCAAGCCCCGCGTTACCTGGCTGAAGCTCAGCGCGATGGCCGACGGCGCCCAGATCGCGTCTGAATACCTGTGGAAACGCGGCTGACAGCGGCCAGCCGCTTGCGATCGCAACTGTCGTGCCCCGGTCTGCCCCGGTCGCCGCCACGTTCCGGGCCGACGGCTAGTCGACCATGTCCAGCCAGGCCCGGTAAGCGGCGCCGAACGGCTCGGCCTTGGCGCTGATCGCATCCAGCAGCCAGGCCGCCGCGCGCTCGGCCTCGCCGATCACGTCGGCTGGGTAGCCGTAGCGGGCCTGGTGCACGGCGAACTCGTCCTCGTCGACGACAATGACGCGCTGGTCAGCGCGGATCCGCAGGACATCCAGGTCCAGGTCGACCATTGTGACCTCGACTGGATCCGGCCACCGCGGCGGGGTGCCGACGTCGCAGTAGATCTCGGCATATGACGGCTCGGCCCTGAAGGTAGCAGTCCACCACACGCCGTCCGGGATCAGCTGAACGAATGGCGCTTCGATCACGATGGGCGGCTCGTCGCCGCGCTGCATGACCGACCCGGTCGGCGCACCCAGCCAGCTGCCGTGCTCATCCGCACCGAGGTAGCGCATGACATGGTGCCAGTGCAGGCTGCCGTCATACTTCGTGTACACCACGCGCACATCACGATCTGTCACAAGCTGACCATATCCAGCGGTCCGCGGATACCGCTGCGACGCTCCGGCGAGCGCCGCTCCGCGACCGACGGGTCAGACGACCTTTGCCGGGTCCACGCCGATACCGCCCGCGGCGCTGCTCTCGTAGGCGGCAAGCGCGAACCTCAGCACGTCGACTGCCTCGCCGGCACTCCACAGCAGCGGCCCTTCGCCAGTGCGCAGCCAGCGCAGCCAGTACCGGCCGGAGTCCCGGAAGCTGCTGGCCCAGTCGTCGTCGAGCGCGTGGTAGCCGCGCATCTCACCGTCGGCGTAGACCTCCAGGCTCGGCTCCTGGATGCCGCGGCCGGTCACCCGGTTCAGCCGGGCGAAACCCTTCGTGCCGGTGACTTCCCAGCGCTCGTCGTTGGTGTAGTAGTCCGACCGCAGGTACATGTCCGGCGCCAGGGTGATGTCCCAGACGCCCCGGACGCCGCTTACGTGCTCCCAGCAGATAGTGCTCGGCGCGTCCAGGTCGATCCCCGATCCGAACGAGGTAGTGCCGATCCAGGCCCGCACCTCGCGCACCGGGCCGAAGAGCCACAGCGCCGTCGTGAGCTTGTGCCAGCCGTCATCGAAAACCAGGATTCCCCGGCCCAGCCTGATCTGTTCAAGCTGGTACTCAAAGCTGCTCCACGGCACCTCCCAGCCGCCGTTACCGGTGCCGACCATTTTCAGGTGGTAGCCGGCGACCGCGCCGATCTCGCCCGACTCGACGACCGCCTTCAGCTTGTGAAACGGCTGATAGAACAGGTAGTTGTCCATGACGCGCAGGACCCTGGTCGCGGCTTTGGCGGCGTCGAGCATCCGCTGCGCGTCGGTCAGGTCATTGCACATCGGCTTCTGCATGTTGACGTGCCAGCCATGCTCGAGCAGTTCGACGACGCCGTCGGCGTGCAGCGGGGCCGGCAGCAGTGCCTCGACGGCGTCGACCTCGATGCCGCTCGCGGCCAGTTGCGCCACGGACTCGAACGTCGCGGCAGCGGGCCAGTCCGCCTGGCGCTGGGCGCGCCGCTCCGCGTTCGGGTCGACGAGCGCGACGACCTCGACGTCGGGGTTGTCGAGGTATCCGCGCACATTCAGGTCGTAGATCCGGCCAAGTCCAATGAACGCGGCACGAACCGGCCGGTTATAAGGGGCGAAGTTGTCCACGCTGATCTCCTTGGGCGCCGCCGTCCGGGGCTGGCCCGGGACCTGATCAGCACTGTGAGCGGAATAGTAACGCGGTGTCCGGATTCCGGCGGCCGATCTGCTCAGCGCTTTGCCAAACCGGGATATCCTCCGCAGGTGACCCAGCCCGTGCAGCCCCCGTCGGGTACGGTCACGCTGCTCTTCACCGATATCCAGGGCTCGACCCGGCTGTGGGAAACCGAGCCCGAGCAGATGGCGGTCGCGCTGCGACAGCACGATGAGGTGCTGCGGAGTTCGATCGAGGGCGCAGGCGGTTACGTCTTCAAGACAGTCGGTGACGCGTTCTGCGCGGCCTTCGCGACGGCGCCCGCCGCCGCGACAGCGGCGCTCGCCGCGCAGCGGGAACTGGGCGCACGAGCATGGCCGACCAGCCGGCCGATCACGGTCCGGATGGGCCTGCATACCGGCGTCTGCGAGGAACGGGACCGGGACTACTTCGGGCCGGTGGTCAACCGGGCTGCCCGGCTGGAGGCAGTCGCGCACGGCGGCCAGGTGCTGGCGTCCAGGGCGACGGCCGAGTTGCTGGCAGGCACGCTTCCCGACGGCGCCAGTTTGCGGGATCTTGGCCCGCACCGGCTGAAGGACCTGGGCCGGGCCGAGCAGGTATTCCAGCTCGAAGCCCCGCATCTGCCGACGTCGTTCCCGCCGCTCGCCTCGCTGGACAACGCGGAGCTGCCGAACAACCTGCCGATTCTCGCCAGCGAGTTCGTTGGACGCCAATCCGAGCTTGAGCACATCAGGGATCTGGTGAGGGCCGGCCGTCTGATCACGTTGACCGGAGCCGGCGGCAGCGGAAAGACCCGGCTCGCGCTACAGGCTGCGGCCGAGCAGATTGGCCGGGCACCCGACGGCGTCTGGCTGGTGGAGCTGGCGCCGCTGACTGACGGCGGTCAGATCGACAGCGTGGTCGCGGCAGCGCTCGGCATCCAGGATCATGCGCTACCCACCAGTGCCGGGGCACCGATCCAGGCGCTGACGGGGCAGGACACCCTGATCGTCCTGGACAACTGCGAGCACCTGATCGACGCCGCGGCAAAATTCTGCGACCAGGTCATCCGGCATTGCCCCCGGGTCCGGATCGTCGCCACGTCCCGCGAGCCGCTCGGCATCGACGGTGAACGGGTCTACCGCGTTCCCTCTCTGTCCCTGCCCGGTGAGTCCGGAGCGGCTGAAGAGGTGACTGCCAGTGACGCGGTCCGGCTGTTCGCCGAGCGAGCGCGTAACTACGACTTCAGCCTGGACGGTCAGTCTGCGCCGCTGGTGGCGACGATCTGCCGCCGGCTGGATGGCATCCCGCTCGCAATCGAGCTGGCCGCCGCCCGGCTCTCCTCGATGTCGCTCAAGCAGGTCGCGGACCGGCTGGACCAGCGCTTCCGGCTGCTCACCGGCGGCAGCAGTAACGCCATGCCGCGCCAGCAGACGCTGCAGGCCACAGTCGAGTGGTCATTCGGACTCCTGGCCGGACCAGAGCGTGACACACTGCGGCGGCTGACGATGTTCTCTGGTGGCTTCGATCTCGAGGCCGCCGAGGCTCTGTGCACCAGCGAGACCGTCGACGAGTTCGACGTGGCCGACCTGCTCGGCTCGCTGGTGGACAAGAGCCTGGTAGTCGCTGATCATGCGGCCGACTCGGTACGCTACCGGCTGCTGGAGACCATCCGCCAGTACGGTGCGCAGGATCTGCTTCGCGCGCTGGGAGACGAGGCGGTGCTCGCGCTGCGGACCCGGCACGCGGATTACTACCTGAAGCTCGCGCAAGCTGCGGGGCCAAGATTGCTCGGCCCGGATCAGGCTAGCTGGCTGCACCGGCTGGACGCCGAGTGGGACAACCTGCGCGCCGCGTTCGCGCATTTCGCTGCCGAGGACCGCGCCGACGACGTCATCGGGCTGGCGACCTCGCTGCTGCGCTTCACTCTCAGCCGCGGCCATGCCGAGGTACTCGACTACGCCCGCCCGGCAGTACGCCGAGCGCGCCCTCGCGATGGCCAGGGATGTCGGGGACCGGCATACACAGGCGCAGGCGCTCAGCACGCTCGGCGAGTCGCTTGGGATCGACGGGGACGCCGATGCCGCCCGGCAACTGGCCGAGCAGGCCGTCGCTATCGCCAGAGAACTCGGCGACGTCCAGCTGCTGGGTGAGCAGTTGCAGTTCCTCGGCTTCGTCGCCAGCGACCCCGCCGAATTGCTGCGCATCCATCAGGAGGCGCTCGACTGCGGCCGCCGCGACGGCGACGATATGCTCGCCGCTTCCGCGTTGAGTCACCTGTTCAGCCTGTCACTGCAGCTGGGACGGCTCGACGAGAGCAGCGGTTACCTGGAAGAGTCCACCAGGCTCTTCGAGGAGCTAGGTGGCAACCTGCTTACCTACCTCGCGCGTTGCAACCTGGCACTGCTCCGGCTGCTCCAGGGCCGGCCAGCGCAGGCGGCTCCGCTGGTACGGACCTGCCTGCTGCTGAGGCGACGGCTGGGTCCTGGCGTCCCCGGCGGCGAGATCCTCTTCGCGGCCGCGTGCTGTGCTTCCTTCGCGGGCGACCTGGACCGTGCCGCCCGGCTGCACGGCGCGGGCGACAAGGAAATCGCTGCCTCACTCGAGAATCGCAGCATCAACTGGCCCGACGCGGAGCAGCAGTTGCGCGAGCGTGATCAGGGACGGCTGCGCGAACTGCTGGGCGAGCCTGCCTACGCCGGCGCCTACCAGGCCGGCGCGAAGCTGTCGCTCGAGCAGGCGCTGGACCTCGCGCTGGGCCGCGACCCGGTCGGCTGACCGGCGCAGCGCTGCCGGAACGCCCTTCTGCCCGGATGATCTTCGCTCCGGCGCTGCCGTCGCCCGATGATCTTGCTGGAGCGCCGATGATCTTCATGGATGTAGGTTTTCTGCGGCTATAGCAACAGAAAACTCACATCCATGACCGGCGGCGGGCCAGCCAGACCAGCCTCAACACCGCGAATCGGGCACGTGCCAGGTGCGCGCACAGCGTCGACGCTGCGAGCGCGGCGCTGGCTCTCCCCGGCAAGCTATCCTGCGCAGGTGGGCCTGTCCGTCGGTACCCCCTCGGGCACTGTCACGTTCCTGTTCACCGACATCGAAGGCTCAACGCGGCTCTGGGAGGCCGAGCCCGAGCGCATGGCCGTCGCGCTGCGCAGGCACGATGATCTAGTCAGGGCCGCGATGCAGGACGCGGGCGGCTACGTCTTCAAGACCGTCGGCGACGCCTTCTGCGCGGCGTTCTGGACAGCTGAGGCTGCTGTCACAGCGGCCCTTGAGGCTCAGCGGGCACTCGCCGCGCAGGACTGGCCGACCCGGCGCCCGATCCGGGTGCGGATGGGCTTGCACACCGGCGCGTCCGAGGAGCGAGACGGCGACTATTTCGGGCCAGTCGTGAACCGGGTCGCGCGGCTGACGGCAGTTGCGCACGGGGGCCAGGTAGTGCTGTCGGCTACCACGGCCGAACTGGTAGCGCAGTCGCTCGGCGACGACGTCAGGCTGGCAGACCTCGGCTTGCACCGGCTCAAGGACCTGGGCCGGGCCGAGCACGTCTTCCAGCTCGCGGCACCGTTCCTCGAAACGGAGTTCCCCTCGCTGTCGTCACTGGACAACCCGGAGTTGCCGAACAACCTGCCGAGCATGGTCAACGCGTTCGTCGGCCGGGAGCACGAGCTAGCCGAAGTGCGCGCACTCGTGCAGTCCGCACGGCTGATCACGCTCACCGGCGCCGGCGGCAGCGGGAAGACCCGGCTGGCCCTGCAAGTCGCTGCCGAACTGCTCGACACGACGGCGGACGGGGTCTGGTTCATCGAACTAGCGCCGGTTACCGACGGCGAGCAGATCCCCGCCGTAGTCGCCGCCGTCCTTGGCCTGCCCGACCAGTGCGAGCCTGATGTCAGCGATGCAGTCATCGAGGCGCTCGGGGACCAGACCGTACTGCTCCTGCTGGACAACTGCGAGCACCTGATCGATGCCGCCGCCAAGTTCTGCGCGCAGGTGATCCGGCACTGCCCGCGGGTGCGCATCCTGGCCACATCCCGCGAGCCGCTAGGCATCGACGGCGAGCGACTGTACCGGGTGCCGTCGCTTTCGCTGCCGCCGGCCGATGCGGAGAGCCCCGCTGATCTATCCCGGAGCGACGCCGTCCGGCTGTTCGCCGACCGGGCCCGGCAGCATGATCCCCGCTTCACCCTGGATGAGCAGTCCGCCGCATTGGTTGCGACGCTCTGCCGGCGGCTGGACGGGATACCGCTCGCGCTCGAACTCGCCGCTGCCCGGCTGTCGTCGATGTCCCTGCGCCAGCTAACAGAGCGGCTGGATCAGCGCTTCCGGCTGCTGACCGGCGGCAGCCGGAACGCGATGCCGCGCCAGCAGACGCTGCAGGCGACCGTCGACTGGTCGTTCGGGCTGCTGACACCGCCCGAGCGCGAGACGCTGACCCGGCTGTCGGTGTTCGCGGGCAGTTTCGACCTGCCCGGCGCCGAAGCTGTCTGCATGCCCGGCAGCACCGGCGGCGCGGACACACTCGACGCCCTGGACCAGCTCGGCTCGCTGGTCGACAAGAGCTTGCTGATCGCCGACCGGACGCCGGAAACGGTCCGCTACCGGCTGCTGGAGACCATCAGGCAGTACGCCGCGGAAGAGCTGCTACGCAGCGCGGGAGATGCCGGGGTGCAGCAGGTCAGGGACCGGCACGCCGCGTACTTCCTGGCACTGGCATGCAGAGCCCGGCCCGCCCTGACCGGACCTGAGCAAGCAGCGTGGCTTCGGCGGCTTGACCCGGAATGGGAAAACCTGCGCGCGGTCCTGCCCCACCTGGAGGCGGCGGGCCAGGTAGACGACGTGCTACGGCTCGCAGTCGCGCTCGAGCGCTTCGCGATCAGCAGGGGTCACGCGGACGTCCTCACCGCCCTGCGGCGCGCCATCACCCAGCCTGGGCTGTCGCTGAGCCTGCTTCTGGTCGAGGCCCTGGTCGTGACGTCCCGGCTGATCGGCATGTTCCTGCGCAAGGATGTCGCCGAGCTCGCGATCGGCAAGCGCCACGCCGAGCAAGCCCTGGCACTGGCACGCGAGCTTGGCGACATCCGGCTCGAAGCGCGAGCGCTGGGTCAGCTCGCCAGCGCGTCATCTTTCGAGCACGACCTGGCCGCCGTGCGGCGCCTGGCGAGCCAGGGCGCGGAGCTGGCGAGCCAGATCGGGGACATGCAACTGCTCGGCGAGCTGCTCGCCTCATTCGCCGGCGCCGCGCCTTCGCCCGAAGACGTCCGCCGGATCCGGCTCGAGGTACTGGCCTGCTGCCGCAAGTCCGGCGACGACCTGCTGGCGGCCATCGAACTGCATCACCTCTACGGGCTCGATCTGCATGCCGGGCTCATCGAGAACGCGGCGGCCTATCTCAGCCAGGCGATCAGCCTGGCCGAGCAGCTCGGCGGCGACCTCTTCCTGTATTTCATGCGAGCCGATCTCGCCATCCTGCTCCTCATCCAGGGCAGGCACGCGGACGCGGTACCGGTGATCAGGCGCTGCCTGCTGGTGGCCCGCCGGATAGGCGTGCGCATCGACGCCAGCGAGGTGATCTTCGCGGCTGCCTGCGCCACCGCCTGGCAGGGCGACTACCGCCGGGCAGCGCTGCTGCACGGCGCCGCCGACGCGGATATCACAACCGCGATGGAGATCGGAACCATCAACTGGTCGGCCGCGGAGCAGGACCTGCGCGACCGGGAACAGCGTCAGCTCCGGGAACTGATGGGCGCACGCCCTTACCAGGAGGCTTACCAGGCCGGCGCACGGCTATCGCCCGCGCAGGCCGTCGAGCTTTCCCTCAGCCGCCAGGTTGCTCCTGACTGAGGTATCCCGAACCCGAACCGACTCTTCATTCCAAGCATGCAACCGGGATCCGGCATAACGGTATATAAGGTCGCCCAAGAGCGCTGGGCGGAATGAAAGGACGCGGCGGCCAGCGGCCTAGCGCTCGGAAACAGCGGTGGTGCTTGCGATTCTAAGCTATGAGGCTAATACTTAGCCTCATGGCTAATGAAACTGTCATCTGCACCTACCGGGTGCGCCAGGACGCTGAAACCGAGTTCACCGCGCTTCTCCGCCGTCACTGGAAGACCCTGCGCGACCTCGGGTTCGTGACGGGCGATGAATCGCTGATCTTCCGTACGGTGGCGAACCCGCCGACCTACGTCGAGATCTTCACGTGGGTCGAGGGCGGTTTCGGCCGAGCGCACGAACACCCCGCAGTACTGGCGATCTGGGAGCCCATGGATCCGCTGCTCGAGGACCGTGACGGGCT
The DNA here is from genome assembly GCA_021792405.1 of Actinomycetes bacterium. Taxonomy (GTDB): domain Bacteria; phylum Actinomycetota; class Actinomycetes; order Streptosporangiales; family Streptosporangiaceae; genus JAJYUU01. The sequence continues at coordinate 8,095 of JAJYUU010000064.1, read as the reverse complement.
GCCGAAGTGGGATTTCCCGCATTACCGGCGCGTCATGCAACTGTCACAGTGACGAGCGGAGCCAGGGGGATCGAAGAACTCGATGACTTCGATGCTGTCTTTGGCGCGCTTGCCCACCGGTCACGGCGGCTGATCCTCGCGGTGCTGCACGCACGTGGCGGGGAGATGACCTCTGGTGCGATCGCGTCCCGCTTTGAGCACTCATGGCCGACTGTTTCCGGGCACCTCCGCGTGCTCCAGCAGGCTGGCCTGGTGACCATCGAACTTCGCGGCCGGGAGCACGTTTACCAGATTCAGCGGCAGCGGCTGACTGCAGTGACCCGACGCTGGCTCGACTACTTCGCGTGAAGTTATCCGCTGGTGCCGCGCCAGGGGGCGCGGGCAAGTACTACCGCCTCGACCCGGGCCGCGCCGCCGTTGTCGAGCAGGCGCGTCGCGACGGCATCGAGCTGAGTGCCGGTCGTGCAGACATCGTCGTAGACCAGCGTGAACTTGCCGGCGGTGCGGGCCGGATCGGGCACGCGGAGCGCGGCCCGCAACTCGTTCCCGGTCACGCGCTTCGACCAGGCTTGCGCATCGGCAGACTTGAGCGTGCGCCGCACCTTGACGACAGCCGCGGGCGAGCCCGTATCGAACGGCCACCGATGGCCGGCATCGGCAACCGCCGCCGCGCGCAGGACGGCCTCAGCGTGCGCGAAGTCGCCGCCAGGGCCGCAGTCACCGGGGTTCGCCACGATCAGGTCCGGCGGGTCGACGGCCATCGTCTCCTCGAGCCAGGCCAGCAGCAGCCTGCCCAGCACGACCGACCAGCTTCGGGTGCCGCGGTACTTGTAGGAGTTGATCGCGCCTCGCAGCGGCCCGGACTGGTATCCGATTGCGTGGATCTTGCTGATGCGACGGCGCGAGCTGCGGCAGAGCTCGTTGGGGCACACGCCGCTTGCGTCGAGGCGCTGCGAGCAGATGCCACACGCATCCTTACCCGGCCGGGCCAGCTGCTGGCTAGCACAGGCCAGGCAAGTTCGAGGCGGACCGTCGCGGAAGTTATCGCAGGCGTGACAGTACGGGAACTCGGCAACGGCTGGCTGACCGGTCATCTCGCGCCGACCGTAGCCGCCGGTGCCGACACTCCGCGGGCCGGCCGGCCGCGGGTGCTCGCACGGCCGAGTCTGCTCGCACGGCCGAGCTGCTAGCGGGGCCGCGCGCGGAGCGGCTGGCCCGGCAGCGCGCTGGTCACCAGGCCGCCGTCGCGGACAACGAAGGTGCCGTTCACCAGGACGTGGCTGAATCCCGTAGAAGTCCGCGTGCTCTGCGCGTAGGTCGCCCGGTCCGCGACGGCCGCCGGGTCGAAGATCACGATGTCGGCGTCGCAGCCGGGCTGCAGGCGTCCCTTGCGCCGCATCGCCGGGACGGAAGCCTGAAGCAGCCTGGCAGGCAGCAGGCTAGACCGGCGCAGCGTCTCGGTCAGGCCCAGCGGCCCGTACTCGCCCACCGGGCCGCCCGATCCGGCGTCGCTGGCCAGCATCCGCAGCGCGCGGGCGAAGGTGCCGGCAGTACGCGGGTGCGTGACCGCCCCTGCTGGCAAAGGCCAGGCCATCCGGTCGGGAACGCGGCCTGGCCAGGTCAGCGGCATAGCGTCGCTGGCCACTATGGCGTCAGGGAAAGTCAGTGACCGCAGCAGCAGTGCCCGGTCGGCTGGATCGTCCTCGTCCATCAGCCGGATGATCGCCAGGCCGCCTGGATCGGCCGCCCGCAGCTCACGCAGCCGTTCCGCGCTGGCCACCCGCTCGCCGGTTGGCGCGTAGGTGAGGTCCGGCGGCGTCAGCTCCCGCTCGGGCAACCGCTCTGGCGCCAGGAACGCGGCGCCGATGCCGGTCATGCCGCAGCCATACGGGTAGGCCTCGGTCGAGATCCGGGAACCTGCGGCCTGGGCCCGGCCGACCAGCTCGAGCACCCGGTCGATGTGCCGCAGCGAGGTCGAGTTGATGTGGCAGTAGTGCATGTGCGCGCCGGTCTGGCCGGCCGCGCGGACGATCTCCTCCGCGCCGTCGATCAGTGTGTCCGGCACCAGCTCGGCCAGGTCACGGGCGTGGGTGAAGGTGGGGACGCCGGCCTGCGCAGCAAGAGCCGCGACCCGAAGGTACTCATCCGGGTCGGTACCAGGCGAGTAGCCAAGAAGCAGGCCTATCCCTATCGCGCCCGCCGACAGGTCAGCCGCCAGCCGGTCCAGGATCGCGCCAAGCTGCGCCGCAGAGGCGGGCTGCTGGAAGGCCGGGCTTGCCACGTTGCCGAGGAAGTCCAGGTTGTCGGTCACCGCAATGCCGGCCACCGCTTCGAGCCTGGCCAGGGCCCAGGACGTGGCGAAGCCGAAGTTGACTGGCCTGCCCTCGGCGGCTGCATCGCGGTATGCGTGCTCGACCGGCGTCGCCCCGGCCTCGAGTTCCAGCGCCGTCGTGACCCCGTCGAGTACGCGCAGCCGCAAGCCGGGAATCTCGTTGGTATGACTATGAAGGTCTATGAACCCGGCCGTTACCACCTGACCGGAAACGTCTAGATCCACCGGGGCGGGCAACAGCCCGTTGCCTACGGCGGTGATCTGCTGACCGGTGATGGCCACGTCCCGGACCTCGTCCAGTCCGGTCTCGGGGTCGATCACCCGCCCGCCGCGCAGGACAATGTCAGGACTGTTCACTTGGTGCGCTCCGGAATCGGGTTCGGTGGCTGCACAGTGCCGAGCCTAAGCGCCTGTCCAAGATCGCGAAATGTCCGGGGGCGGGTATCGTCGAGGGCAGACCGACCGGTCGCCGCCCGGTCAACTCCGGGCCGGCCGCCCGGCATCGGATCGGATCGATTCGGCGATCGCCTCGGCAAGCGCGTCGTACTGTTCGGCGGTCAGCTCACCGCGGTCGTATGCGCCGGTCAGCTCGTCGTAGGAACCGGGCACATCCGGCTCCGGGTCCTGCTGCTCAGCCATCTCCAGGCTGGTCCGCGGAGCCGCGCGCCTGGTCCTTGGCCATGACCGGCGCCGGAAGCTGTCGGCTACCTCCGCCAGGGTGACCTCGCCTGTCCGCAGCGCGGCGATCAAGCTAGTCACCTCGGCCGGCTCGGTCATATCCCGCGCGTCCCCGCGGCTCATTGCGGGCTCCGGCGGGCGATGTCAGGGATGCGGGATCGCCGGTCGGGCGCCTGCCGGGGGTGAGCCTGCCGGGACTGAGCGTGCTCGTCGGCAAGGACCGGCCGACTTCCTGAGTTGTCGTAGCTCGACCACGCGTCGAAGCGCTGCTTGGCGTGTTCGAAGTTCGCACGGTTCCGGCTGCCCCAGGCCGGATCGGCCTGTGCCCGGATCACCTCCTCGGCCACGAAACGACCACCGAGTCCGATGCCCGCACGATACGCGTCGTGTCCCGCGCGGTGCCTCGCATCCGCCCGCTCGATGCTGATGCCGATCGGTACAGCCACGAATAAGCCCGTTACCTCGGTGTAGCCGCCTGCCCGCAGGGCGTCGATGCGCCCGCTGGCCGAGCCCGCCTTAGCCATGGTGATATCCCAGATCACGTTCCTGCCATCAGCCTCAGCCATGCGGGCTAGCCGCTTGGCAAGATGCGACGACTCCTCGTGCACGAGTTCGCCGGCTTCCAGCGGGGAGAGGCCGTCGACGCGGGGAATCAGCCCGCGGCTCGCAAGCTCCGCCTTGATGCCGTCGGGGTTGATCACCACGTACTGCGACAGGTCGATCCCGGCGTAATCCCTGAGCACAGTCGTCTTCCCGGCTCCGGGCAGGCCGCCGGCCACGATAGCCCGGCGCTGGCAGGGAACCTGACAGGCCGCGGCATAGCGGTCACGGAGGATTTCATCGTGCAGCGCCCGGCGCGGCGCCGACCAGATCTCCTGGCCGGGATCCACGGTGTGCCGGAACTGGGTGGCCAGCCGGGCTTGCCTGGCCATTGCTAACCGGGACGTCACGTCCGCGACATGCTCGGCGTGCTCGGCGTCGGTGAACGGGCGGACCCGGTCGGGCTGCGGCACATCCCTATAGCGCGGCGACGACGGATGCCCGTCCCGCAACGTCGTCAGCCTGCCCGGCCCGCCGCGAACATCCGCGTCGCCTGACCTGAGCCGGTCGAGGCTACTCATCCTTGCATCGGCAGCACCCACAGGAGTACACAGTAGTCACGCAGCCCCCGGCAGACAGCCAAGTCGTCCTCCCCGGTCCGGGACCGGGAGCCGGAAAACCCCAGACGGCAGCCGGTCGCACTGACACCATGAGCAGCGTGGCGAATTCCCGGCGACCTACGCGACCTACGCGACGCGCCCGATCCACTCGGCCTGCGCGCGAAACCCAGGACCGGCATCTGTACGTCGTCCGTGACCAGGCCATGCCTGACCAGACCCTGCCTGACCAGGCCGAGGCCGGGCGAGCTCGGCCTGACGAAACCCCGGACACGGACGTCCAGCCGCCACTGTGGGATAGCGAGGAGCTCCAGCGCCTGACCCAGCTGCGCCAGCTTGCGATCGGTACCGGGGCGCCCAACGACGCGATCAGGCTCATCGATGCCTCGGCAACCGCGGACGAGGCCATGGCCCGGCTCGTCAGCGCCGGGCTGATACCCGACGAGGCCGACACATTCGAGGGGATGCTGGCCTGGTTCGCACCGTTGCTCGAGCCAGGCCGTGACCAGCTGGACGCCGAGATCTGCGGCGGCGAGTTCATCGGCGAGCTGACCCGGGCCGCGCCGCCCGACCTCGAAGTGGCCGACGTCCTGTGCGATGTCCTAACGCGGCTGCCGCAGCACCAGAGCCCGGCAGCGCTTGCCATGGCGCGCGTGCTGGCGGCCGTCGGGCCACCGCGGGTACGGGCCATCGCCGCGGCCGCCGCTCGTGAGCTGGCTGCGGCGGGCCAGGCTGACCAGCCATGGGTCACCGGACTGGGCGCGCCCAGACCCGGCATTAGCTTTAGCCATGCAGACATCTATGGCGAGCAGCGGGCAATCGTCGTCGTCTACAGCTATGGGCGGAAGAAACATGCCATCGCGGCGCTGATCGACTACGTGCTGGGCGGCGGCATCAAGGACTGCTACCCGGTCGACTACGCCAGCAGCATGCGCGATGACTATCGCAAGATCGGCGCCCAGCCAGGCGTGATCTTCAGTGACCTCGGCAGGGCCGAAGCGGGGCAGATCCTGGCTGCCGCGCTGTCCAGGCTGCCCTGTCCCGCGGACCCGGAGCAAGCGGCGGACGTCGAGAATTACCTCGACCTACTCAGAGCGCGGGTCGAGCTGCTGACCTCGGCCGGCGGCCCGCAGGACGGCGGCCCGCAGGGCGTGGCGGGCACCAGCACGGGCAGCCGGAAGCCGGGCGCCGCTCGCTCAGCCGGGCCGAAGAACATCCATCGGCTCAAGGTCACCCTGCGCGGCAGCAAGCCGCCGATCTGGCGCCGGTTCGAAGTGCCGTCTGATATCTCGCTGGCCCGGCTGCACGCTGTCATCCAGCTTGGTTTCGGCTGGGAAGACTGCCACCTGTGGGCGTTCGAGACGCAAGCCGGCCGGTACGGCAGCTCCGACCCCGACCTGAATATCCGCAGTGCCTCGGGCAAGAAGCTGTCCGCGGTGGCCGACTGGCCTGGTGACAGGCTGCGCTACGAGTATGACTTCGGCGACGGCTGGGATCATGACATCGTCGTGGAGGCAGTTCAGCCAGCCGAGCTAGGTGTCGCCTACCCCCGCTGCACGGCGGGCAGGCGCGCCTGCCCGCCCGAGGATTGCGGCGGCATCTGGGGCTACTCCGAATTGCTCAACACGCTGGCTAATCCGCGCCACGAGGACCACGGCCAGATGCTGTGGTGGCTCGGCATCTCCTCGCCCGCCGACTTCGACCCGGCTCGATTCGACCTTGACCAAGCCAACGGGTACCTGGCCGGCATCTCGAAGATACTGATCAAGCCCTGACCGGCGGGCCAGCCCGCGCTTGCCTGATCCGCGATGGCCAGCAGGTCGTCCAGTCCGGCAACCCGCAGGACAACCTGAGGCTGGCCGTCCCGCCGCCAGGCACGGAAAGCCGCAGTCCCGATCGCCGCCAGTGCCGCGGCGACTGCGGCGCGGGTTTGTCCGTGCAGCCCGCTTAAGGAAGCTAACGGCTTGCGCAGCCAGGCGATGATGCAAAGCACGATAAACACGATCACCAAGTCCATCTGATGACACTCCCCCGCCGATTCCCGTGCTGTCTGACCAGGCCCGTCCCCGCAAACCAAGCTCCTCGCCATCGGGTTTACCCGGCTCGCGGCCGAAACCACCTGGCCGGCAGGTCTTGTCTGCGCGGCCGGGCACGGCCGCACCGATCCGGTAAGGCCTGGCACTGCTGGTTGGGCAGGCGTTACAGGCCGATCAGGACAATGCCGGTGGCGATCACTACCGCGGCGGCGATCCGGCGCTTGCCGAACTCCTCACCGAGCGCCGCGAGGCCGATCAGCGCGGCGAACACCACGCTCGTCTCCCGGATCGCGGCAACCTCGGCTAGCGGAGCCTTCGTCTGCGCCCACAGCACGATGCCGTATGCCGCGACGCACAAGAGGCCGGCCGCGACCCCGCGCTCGGTGACGGCCCGATCTCGCCAGGCAGCCATCGGCCGGCGAAACGCGGCCACAATGGCCAGCGGCGGACCTTGCAGCGCGAACAGCAGCGCCGCGTACGCCACCGGGTCCGCGGACCGGCGCACCCCGAGGCCGTCGACCAGCGTGTAACTGGCGATCGTCAGGCCCGTCAGGATCGCCGCGCCGACGACCGGAGCGCCCTGGCGGGTGAGACGGCCGGCCGACAATGCCAGGCTCATCAGGCCCGCGGCCAGCGTGGTAATGCCGATCAGGGCAACGGTGCCCAGATGCTCGCCGGCGAGGAAGTACGCGCCGACGGCAACAACGAGCGGTGCGGTCCCCCGGGCTATCGGATAGGCCTGGTTGAACGGGCCAAGCCGGTAAGAGTTCATCAATGCCAGGTCGTAAGCCACGTGGATGACGGCGGACGACACGGCGAAGGCGACGGCTGGCCGGGCGGGCAAGCCGGTGATCAAGAGCACCAGGCCACCGGCCAGCGCCGCAGTGATGCCGATCCAGGCAAACGCCATGAGCCGGTCCTGGACCTGCTTGGCGATGGCATTCCAGCAAGCGTGCAGCGCGCCGGCACCGATGACGACCGCGACAATCGCGGCGGTGAGATGCGGCTCTGGGCTCACTTCGGCGCAGCCTTCCTGCGTCAGCCCGGCATTCGGGGTGGCCCCGGCCGGAAAACTGCCGGTTTTTCAGGTCAATCGCGGGCCGACAGCGGTCCCGCCTGCCAACTCGGCGGCTTGCGTCGCACTTAATGGGCGCGAACCGGCCGCGCGAAGGGCCGGGACCCGCGATCATTGTATTTGCGCTAGAACGTTAAACGTGGGGCGGGACTAGTGACCGATCAGGCGCGCGCCGTGCAGCGCGCAGATGACGCGGAACTCCTGAATATGGTGCGCGTCGGCGATAGCGCGGCCTTCCAGATTCTCCGGCAGCGGCACGAGTACGCCGCCCGGCGGCTTGCTCGCGACCTCGTGGCGACCGTCAGCGACGTTGATGATGTCGTGGCCGAGACGTTCGCTCAGTTGCTTGAGGCGACGCAGCTTGGCGGCGGCCCGTCCGACGCATTCCGGCCGTACGTGCTGACTGCACTGCGGCAGGTCTGCGACGAGCGCGCTGGGATGGCCAGCCAATTGCCGGTCACGAGCAGTGGGAGCCTGGCCGAAGCCGGCGAAACGGCTAGTGCATCGCTGATCGCGCGCGCGTTCCTGTCCTTGCCCGAGCGCTGGATCGCGGTGCTCTGGCACGCCGAGATAGAGGAGTCGGGTCCGGCCGAGATCGCACCGCTGCTTGGGCTCACCCCGGGCGCGGTCGCAGCTCTCAGGCGCCAGGCAAAGGACAGCCTCAGGCGGGCCTACTTGCAGATCTACACTTCTGACCCGAATCAGCGAGTAGTGCGGCGACACGCCGACTGAGGTTTCTTAGATCAGGGGTGCTGGCTGGGATGATTTAGCGTTGCAGCGCTGGAACTTCCCAGAAGGAGAGTCACCCAGATGGTTA
>JAJYUU010000221.1 GCA_021792405.1 Actinomycetes bacterium | reverse complement strand
GTCTTCATCATGACCAGAAGGCTCGCCCGCTACGAAACCGGCCAGCCACCCATCAAACGCTGGGGCGGCGACCGTCAGCTACCAGGACCGCAAGCACAACCGGCATGATCCTTTATCAACAGGCTCTTAGTTGGGCCACGATCGGTAACCCACGCCCCATCCGGCTGCGCCCGGGCCAGGCCCGCCACGGCGGCGCGGGGCACGGGCAGCGACATTCACCGGCAGAAGGGCAAGTCACGGCAAGATGACGGCATTTGACGAGGCGACCGCGGTCAGGCGGCGCAGTGACGGGCTGTATGACGCGGCGGCGGATCCCCGGTTCGCGCTCATCGCCCCGGGCGGCATGATCCCGCCGGCGGTGAACGGAGGAGCCCTGATGGCGACCGTGCTGCGCGCGGTGCTTGACTGCTCTGCGCATCCGCACCCGGTCGCCACCAGCGCCAACTTTCTCCGGGTGCCGCGGCTAGCCGCCGCGCAGGTGCACGTCAGCTGGCTGAAGCAGGGCAAGACCGCCTCGATAGCGCGGGCGACGCTGGTCCAGGACGGCCAGGTAGTGCTGGATACCACCACAACCACGGGAACGGTGCTTACCGGGCCAGCCGCAGCCGGACCGGGCGCAGCCGGACCGGGTACGGCCGGGCCAGGCGCAGCTGCCGCTGCGGGAACCGCCATCTCGGAGCAGCTGGACTGGACCGCTGAGCGCCCGTCGCTTGCCGACATCGCCGATTGCCTCGATCTCGGCAGCTGGCCCGGCGCGGTGTCGGCCGACGGGAGCGCTGGCTTCCCGGCGCATGTCGAAGTGCTGCTGGATCCGGCATGCACGGGCTGGCGACAGGACGAGCCGTCTGGCGTCCCGGAGATGCGAGGCTACGTGCGGCTGCGCGAGGCGCGCGACCCGGACGCGCTGCTGCTGGCGCTGGCCGTGGATGCGCTGCCGCCGGTGGTGTTCGGCCTCGGCGCGACAGGCTGGGCGCCGACGGTCGAGCTGACCTGGCATATGCGGGGAGTTCCGGTGCCGGGGCCGCTCCAGGTCAGCGCGCGCTGCCGCCACGTCAGCGGCGGCTGGTTCGACGAGGAGGCCGAAGTCTGGGACGCGGCCGGGCGCCTGGTCGCGCAAAGCAGGCAACTGGCCAGGGTCGGCCGCGGCCGACTGCGGGTGATGGCGAACGGCTCGGCAGCACCTTCCGTCAGTGCATAGCCCGTCCTACCGGACGCTCTTGATCCGCCAGACGAATACCGACGCGAGCGCCGCGACGATTGCGGTCCCGGCGAACAGCGTCGGGTAACCGCCGAGCGTGACCAGCGGCCCGGCGATGGCCGCGCCGATGGCAGCCGGGCCGACGATGGCGATATTGATGATGCCGAGGTCCTTGGCCCGGTTCGCGGCGGCCGGCAGTACCTGGGTGATCAGCGCCTGGTCGACGGCGAGGTAGGCGCCGAAGCCCATGCCGAACAAGACGGCGGCGACCAGCGCGGAGTCCCAGGTCTCCACGAACGTCAGCAGCAGGGCAGCGAGGCCCATCAGCCCGCCGGACACGGTCACGATCATCTTCCGCTTGCCGATCCGGTCGGAGTAGATCCCGCCGAGGATGGCGGTGAGCACCACGCACACCGTGTAGATCACGATCAGGATCAGCAGCCCCGTCGCCGCCGGGATGTGCTGGTAACGGCTGAGCTTCACCTGGTCACGCAGGAAGTACAGCAGGTACAGGGTGCCCATGGCGATGGCCAGCGAGGCAAGGAAGCGGGTGAGCCAGGCCCAGGCGAAGTCCGGATACTGCCGCGGGCTGATCCAGAAGGCCTGAGCCAGTTTCCTCCAGGAGAAGGCGGCGGCGTGCCGTGGATCGAGCGGGTGATCGGGAGTCCAGAAGACGAACGGGATCACCAGCATGAACACAAGCGCGGCCATGACGTAGTAGCCGCTGATCACGCTGCTGCCGAGGACGAGGACGACCAGGATGGTGCCGACGACCAGGCCGAGTGCCTGCGGCATGCCGACCCAGCCGGCCACGGTGGCTCGCTGGCGCACCGGCACGTGGTCGGGGACGGCGGCGCTCAGGCTCGCGTACTCGCCGTTCTGGAACGCGCTGAACAGGACCCAGAAGATGGCCACGCCGGCCACGGTCCGCTGATGCGCAAGCAGCAGCATGCTGATGGCGGCGAGCAGGGCCATGATCAGCGTCCAGCGGTGCCGCCGCCCGTTCAGGCCAAGGAAGCTGTAGGCATAGGTTGTCCGGTCGGAAAGGGCGCCAGCTACCGGTGTGGCCAGCACCGAGGCGATCGCGCCGACTCCGGACACGATCGCGAGCGCCTGAATCTTGTGCTTGCTGTCGATGTTCTGCAACTGGATGGGCAGCACGACCTGGATCGGCGTCAGCGAGGCCATCCACATGCCGAGACTGGCCAGGCTGAGCCCGGTGATCCAGCCGGCTTTGACGTGCACCGACGGCTCTGCCAGTGCTGCCGGGGCCGCGATCTCGGAGTCGACGGACTGGTCGGTCATGACACCTCCGCGGGCGCCGGGCTCGCCGCCAGGCGCTTGTCGTATGCCATCTGGGGGATGCTATGTGGCAGGACGGTTTCTGTCGATACTGTCGGGCGGGACGGCCAGCCGCAGGCGGAGTTCGGCCAGGTTATCCCCGGCGGCTATGGCGAGCCTGATTCGGTGCGGCTACGGTAAGTGCCCGTGCAGCTAACGATCGTGGGCTGGTCCGGGAGCTTCCCCGGACCAGACAGCCCGGCGTCCTGTTACCTGATCGATACCGGCGACTTCCGGCTCGTGCTCGACCTCGGCAACGGGGCGCTCGGTACCTTGCAGCGCTATACCGGGCTCGCCGACGTGGACGCGATCTGCCTGAGCCATCTGCACGCCGACCATTGCCTGGACATGTGCGGCTACTCCGTCTTCCAGAACTACCAGCCGGACGGACCGCGGCCGCGGATCCCGGTGTACGGCCCGCCAGATACCGCGGAGCGGCTCTCCAGGGCACTCGGCAGCGATCACCTGGGCATGGCGGATGCCTTCGACTTCACCGAGCTGGCCGTAGGTCCGATCGAGATCGGCCCGCTGCGGATCACGACGGCGCACGTGAACCACCCGGTCGAGACTTTCGGATTCCGGATCGAGCACGCGGGCCAGGTGCTTGCCTACTCCGCCGATACCGGGCCGTGCGATGAGCTGATCCGGCTGGCAAGTGGCGCCGACGTGCTGCTGAGCGAGGCGTCATTCACCGACGGGCCTGGTCTTCCTGCCGACCTGCACCTGACTGCCCGGCAGGCCGGCGAGCATGCCGCGCGGGCCGGCGCCGGCGAACTAGTGCTCACGCACCTGGTGCCGTGGAACGACCCGGCCGTCTGCCTGGAACAGGCATCGGAGACATTCGCCGGCCCGCTCCGCCTGGCCAGCACTGGCCTCCGCCTTCTCGGCGGATCGCAGCCGTAGCTCGCCGGTGCGGCAGTCTGGGCGCCGAGCCTGCGTCCGGGCGATGCGGCTAGCGGCGCATAGACTGCACTGCCATGCGCGTGCTCGTCACCGGTGGTGCCGGATTCATCGGCTCGCATCTCGCGGATGCCCTGCTCGCCAGAGGTGACGAGGTGGCCGTGGCCGATGACATGTCGGCCGGGCGGTCCAGCCGCGTGCCGGGACAGGCAGTCACGCACAAAGTGAGCGTCACCGACGGCAACCTGCTGGCAGCTGTGGTTGGCGACTACCGGCCGGACCTAATCTGCCACCTTGCGGCCCAGATCGACGTCCGGGTGTCGGTGGCGCAGCCCGCGCTCGATGCTCAGGCCAATGTGATCGGCACCGTCAATGTGCTGGAGGCGGCGCGAGCGACCGGAGCCAGGGTGCTTTTCGGCTCCACTGGCGCGGTGATCTACGGGCGAGACGCCCCGATACCGTCCCGCGAGGACGTGCTCCCGTTGCCGGAGTCGCCGTACGGTGTTGCCAAGCACTGCGGCGAGCAGTACGTGCAGTTGTACAACCGGCTGCACGGCGCCACCCACGCCGTGCTCCGGTTCGCCAACGTATATGGCCCTCGTCAGGATCCGGCCGGAGCGGCCGGCGTAGTGGCCATCTTCTGCGCGCAGGCACTGGCCGGCGAGCGCCCGACCGTCTATGGCGACGGCCTGCAGACCAGGGACTACGTCTACGTCGGCGACGCCGTGAGTGCCTGCCTGGCGGCCGCGGACAGCGGGCGGCCGGGCACCTGGAACATCGGCAGTGGCACCGAGGTCAGCGTGCTGGAACTGATCCGGATGATCGCCAGGGTGGCAGGTCATGCGATCGACCCGGTGTTCGCGCCCGCCCGGCCGGGAGAGCTGCTGCGTGGCGCGCTGGCCTCGGACCAGGCCCGACGCGATCTTGGCTGGGACGCCTCTACTCCGCTGGACGAGGGCGTGGCCAGGACTTACCGCTGGATCGAGGCCGGCACGCCGGAACGAGCCGGCTGGTAGCACTAGGCTGGCGACCATGTCACGACCAGATGGACGCCAGCCTGACCAGTTGCGCGATGTCAGGATCACCAGGGACTGGCTCGCGCACGCCGAGGGATCGGTGCTGGTCGAGTTCGGCGCGACCAGGGTGCTCTGCGCGGCCAGCGTGCAGGAGGATCTGCCGCGCTGGCGCCGGGGGAGCGGTCAGGGTTGGGTGACCGCGGAGTACGCAATGCTGCCAAGGTCGACGAACACGCGGAGCGACCGCGAGTCGGTCAAGGGCAAGATCGGCGGCCGGACACACGAGATCTCCCGACTGGTCGGCCGCTCGCTGCGCGCTTGCGTCGACCCGAAGGCGCTCGGCGAGAACACGATCATCATCGACTGCGACGTGCTGCAGGCCGATGGCGGTACCCGGACCGCCGCGATCACCGGCGGGTACGTGGCGCTTGCGGACGCCGTCGGCTGGCTGAAGCGCCGCAAGCGGACCAAGGGTGAGCCCCTGGTGGCCTCGGTGGCCGCAGTGAGCGTCGGCATCGTCGACGGCCAGCCCCGGCTCGATTTGTGCTACGAGGAGGACGTCGCCGCCGAGACCGACATGAACGTGGTCTGCACCGGCGACGGAAGATTCGTCGAGGTGCAGGGGACCGCGGAACGAGAGCCGTTCGATCGCAAGCTGCTGGACCAGTTGCTCGACCTGGCGCTGGCCGGCTGCACTGAGCTGGCCAAGCTGCAGCACGCCGCGCTCGGCGCATGACTGGCGCGGACACAGCCGCCGGGATCCCGGCGGCCGGAGGAGCGGCGGCGGGCGAGATGTTGGCACGGGAAACGGCAACTGGCGGGACGGCGGCGGCGCGGCTCGTGCTGGCCACCGCTAACCCGCACAAGTTGATCGAGTTGACCCGCATCCTGGCGGCCGGGCACGTCGCGGTGCGGGTCTTGAGCCTGGCGGAGTTTCCCGGAGCTCCGGATGTCGCGGAGACCGGCGCCACGTTCGCTGCGAACGCGCTGCTGAAAGCCCGCGCCATCGCGCAGTTCACCGGGCTGCCCGCGGTCGCCGATGATTCCGGTATCTGCGTCGATGCCCTGAACGGGATGCCTGGCGTGCTGTCCGCCCGCTGGTCCGGCAGGCACGGCGATGACGAGGCAAATTTGCGCCTGCTGCTCGCCCAGCTCGCCGATGTGCCCGACGAGCGGCGCGGCGCGCAGTTCGGTTGCGCTGCGGCGCTGGTATTGCCCGGTGGCCGGGAGCATGTCAGCGAGGGCATCGTCACCGGTCGGCTCATCCGCGAGCCGCGCGGCAAGAACGGCTTCGGATACGACCCGATCTTCGTGCCGGACTCGGCCGACATCACCACGGCCGAGATGGACCCTGCCGACAAGGACCGCATCAGCCACCGCGGGAAGGCACTTCGCGGCCTTGCTCCCGTCATCGCCGCCCTGCTCGACTAGGACGGCTCTGAACAACAGTGCTACGGCGGCGGGTCCGGCGCAGCGCCGGTCGCTACGCTAACCCCCTGCCGGGCGATCCGGCACGCTGAACGCCCCGCCGCCGATGGATGCCAGGCCTGCGCTGCGGGCCGGGGAGAGCTCTGCGGAGCGCCCGGCGGG
>JAJYUU010000063.1 GCA_021792405.1 Actinomycetes bacterium | reverse complement strand
GGGCAAGGGCCAGCTCGGCAACCGGGACGATCTCGCCTTCGATCTGGCAGGTGGAGTTGGAGAAGCGGAACTCCGTCATATCCCGCAGCCGGGGCGCCTCCGTCCAGCCCGAGTCGGAGACGACGTTTTTCTTATCCAGGGGGGCGCCGCAGGTGCTGCAGCTGGTCCGCTCCGGTTCGTTCTGCGCCTGGCACCACTGACATTCGATCCTGTCCATCCGGGCAGGCCTTTCTGCTCAAGGGCGGGGTTTTCGGACACAGCCGCTGACACTGGTTGTGATCGTAGCGGAAGCGGGAGATCCAGCTCCGGAACTCCGGCTTACGCCGGGGGCGGCGCCGTCGGCGTGCCACACTCAGCGCAGAACTTCGCCGCCGGCGCGAGGCTGGCGTTGCAATTCGTGCAGTGCTTTTGCGTGGGGTTGCCGCACTCGGGGCAGAACTTCGCGCCAGCCTGAATCTGGCTCTGGCAGTGGCCGCAGGCCATCGTACCTGCCGGAGCAGCCGCATCCGGGGCCGGCTGCGCGGGCGCCTCCGCGCCCGCTGCGGCTTGCGCCGCATAGCCGGGGCCGCCGCCGGCGAAGCCGGGCCCAGGCGGCGGGGCGTTGTACGGCGCCTGGCCCGGCGCCTGCATCATCTGGCCGGCCATGCCCATGCCCGCGCCGAAGAACATCGGCGTGACGGCCGCGCCGCCCTGTGCCATGCCCTCGCCGGCGCCCTGCAAAGCCTCGGCCTGTGCCGCCTGCAGGAAGCCGCCTGCCAGTCGGCTGTAGGCGGTGTCCCCGGCCAGTTTCTTCAGCCGGGCGTTGTCGTCGTCGTCCAGGTTCACGTCCACGTTCCCGAGCCGGGTGAGGACGATCCCGTAATCGGCCAGCTCACGGTTGGCGCCGGCCAGGGCCTGCTGCTCGATCTCGGGGCTGTGCATCGACAAGCCGAGGATCGGCCATGCGCCGGACATCAGCTGAGTGGTGACGGCCGTCCGGGTGACCTTCAGCAGCTGCTGGGTCACCCAGCCGGTCACCGCCTGGTTGTTGGTCACGTCGACGGTGCCGACCAGGTTCACGATCAGCTTGGTCGGGTCACTGACGCGCAGCGCATACTCGCCGAAGGTGCGCAGGGTGACGATCAGGCCGGTCTGCGGGTCCTGCACCTCGTCAAGGCGGCCGCCGAACCTGTTGTTCGGGAACTCGCGGGTACCGACGAAGTAGATCTCGGCCTTGAACGCGTTGCCGCCGCTAGCCCAGTCCACGAACATGCCGAGGAAGGGCAGCTCCTGGGCATCCAGGGTGTGCTGGCCCGGCATGAGGACGCCCATGACCTGGCCCTGGCTGGTGAAGACGGCTACCGCGTCGGGTTCGACGATCGCCCGGGCGAACTTCCGGATGTTCTGGTCCGGCCACTTGAAGACGATCTGGCCCTTGGATCCATCCGGCGCGGCGATGAACTCGCGGCGCGCCTCGTTCAGAAGTCCCATCGGTAGTACTCCCCTGTTTACCTGGAATGTGACGCCCGCTGCCGCCCTCGTCACGCCTAACCGGATCATACTTCGGCCGCGGGCCATACGGACCTTGTCTGATCAAGGCCGGATGGTCTGGCTATAGCGTGGCTAACCCACGGCATACTGGCGATAGAGGACTTTGAGCGGGCTGCCACGGAGGTGAAACGTGGGGATCGGCGGGGCGCTCGAGGCGGCGCGCACGCACGCCGGACTGAGCATCACCCAAGTCAGCGAGCGCACCCGGATCAGGGAAGCGCTCATCCGCGGCATCGAGCACGACGATTACTCGGCTTGCGGCGGCGATTATTACGCTCGCGGGCATATCCGCGCGATCGCCAGCGTGGTCGGCGCCGATCCCGTGCCGCTCATTCAGGAATACGACGCCGCTCACCTGCCCCCGCCCGAGCCTGCCGGCCCCGCCGACGGCGGGGACGCCCACGCCCGGCGATTGCCGGGCTGGCGGCACGCGGCCGGCCACCAGGGCGGGAACGGGCAGTCCGGGCAACCCTTAGACCTCGACCGCGCGAACATCGGCGCCGGAGTGCCCGGCGGCATAACGGCGGCGGAGGCCTTCAGGCCGCGGCTGCCGCTGGAGCCCGGGCGGGCGCTTGGCCGCGGCACCATCGCGCTCGCGCTGATCCTGGTGGCGGCGATCGGCGTGCTTTCCTATTTGCTGGCGTCCGGGGGCTCGCCATCCCCGACTGCGCTTGCCGGGCATCGCGGCTCCGTCCACCGCCGGAGCACCGGGCACGGCGCACCTCACGCGACGGGAGCGGGCGCTGCCGTGCAGCCCAGCGACAGCGCCGCCCCCACAGTGCCGCTGACGCCGGTGACCGCGGCTGCCTTCGGCCCGGGCGGCACCGCGCAGGGTGACGATCCGCTGCAGGCTTCGCTGGCCATTGACGGCAGCCGAAGCACCGCCTGGCAGACCGACTGGTACGCGACAGCCGACTTCGGCGGCCTGCAGTCGGGGACCGGCCTGCTACTGGACATGGGCAGGCAGGTCACCGTGACCAGGGCCCGGATCCTGCTGGGCGCGGCAGCGGGCGGAACGATCGAACTGCGGGCCGGCAACACGCCGGTACTAGCCGACCTGCACGTCGTCGCCCGCGCCGCGCTTCCGGGCGGCATGCTGACGCTGCCGGTTGCCTCGCCCGTGCGAGCGCGCTACCTGCTGATCTGGTTCACCAGCTTGCCACCCGATAGCGCTGGCACCTATCAGGACAGCATCTCCAACGTCAGCCTGTCCGGCACGAGCTAGCCCCTGAAAGCACTGCTCACCTGGCCGGGGGGCGCCCAGCTAGTATTGCGGGCTATGCGGTTCGCGATCTCGATACCTCAGTTCTATGCCGACGGCGAGTTCGACCCGGCGGCGTTCCGTAGCTACTGCGCTCGCGTCGAGCAACTCGGGTTCGACAGCGGCTGGACGCAGGAATCCACGCTCAGTGCCTCGCCGCAGTTCGGGCCGCTCGAGACGATGACCTACGCGGCCGCATGCACGCAGCGGTTGCGGCTGGGCTGTGTCGTCTTCGTGTCGACCTTGCACAGCCCGGTGCACCTGGCCAAGAGCATCGCGACTGCAGACCAGCTCAGCGGGGGCCGGATCGAGGTGGGCGTCGGCACTGGCGGCAAGCACCGGCCGTTCGCCGCGTTCGGCATCACCGGCGATCGCTACGTGGCGCGGTTCACCGAGGGCCTCGCACTGATGAAGGCGCTGTGGACGCAGCCGCGAGTCACTTTCGACGGCGAATTCTGGCAGCTGACCGATGCCGCGATGGAACCCAAGCCGGCTCGCAAGCCCTACCCGCCGCTCTGGTTCGGCGCGAACGGCGAGTCCGCGCTGCGTCGGGCGGTGCGGCTCGGCGACGGCTTCTTCGGGGCGGGCTCGACACCAACGGAGCGATTCGCCGGGCAGGTTCAGCTGGTGCGGACTGAGCTCACCGAGCGCGGCCGGGATCCGGCCGACTTCGCTATCGCCAAGCGGCTCTACATCGCGGTAGACGATGACGCCAGCCGGGCGCGTGCGCGGATCAACGACGCGATGCAACGGCTCTATGGCAGGCGGGTGCCTGACATCGAGGCCGCATGCGTCGCGGGCACGCCCGCGCAGTGCGCGGCTGAAGTCGCCAGGGTGGCCGAGGCCGGCGCTGAGCTGATCTTGTTCACGACGATGTTCGACCAGGCCGAGCAGGCCGAGCGGCTTGCCACGGAGGTTATCCCTCAGGCCGGGTAGGGTCGCCGACTGCAGCTACGGGTCCGAGCCGGTCAGGACGAGGAAGCGGGGAGTCATGCGGATCGCGACGATCAGCCAGCGGCTTTGCCTCATTTCCGGTGGCGGCGCCATCGATGTCGAGCGGGCAAGCAGCGGCCGGTTCGGGTCCGACCCGGCGGCGGTCTATCCGCGCTGGCAGGAATTCACCGACTGGGCGGCCTCCGCGACGTTGCCGGAACCCGCGCCGTTCGCAGCCGAGGCGCTCGGCTCGCCATCACCGTCGCCGCGGCAGGTATTCGGGATTGGATTCAATTACAGCGAGCACGCCGCTGAGACGGGGTTCGCCAGGCCTGAGATTGCACCGCCGGTGTTTACCAAGTTCCCGTCCTGCATTACCGGCCCGTGCGGCGAGATAGCCCTGCCGCCAGGCGGCCACACCGACTGGGAGATCGAACTGGTGGTCGTCGTCGGGCGGACCGCCGCTCACGTCCGGTCCCGCGCAGCCTGGGACTACGTCGCGGGGCTGTCGGTCGGCCAGGACGTGTCCGAGCGCAGGCTGCAGATGGCCGGCACTCCCCCGCAGTTCAACCTCGGTAAGTCATATCCGGGCTTCGGGCCCGTCGGGCCGTGGCTCGTCACGCCGGACGAGTTCGCCAACCCGGATGACCTTGAGCTCGGCTGCGCCATCAACGGCGTCCAGATGCAGAAGGGCCGTACCAGGGACCTGATCTTCACCGTCGGCGACCTGATCGAGCATCTGTCCGCGGTCGCCCCGCTGCTGCCCGGCGACCTGATCTTCACCGGCACGCCGAGCGGCGTCGGCTTGGGCCGTAACCCGCAGCGCTGGCTCAGCCCAGGCGACGTGCTCACCAGCTACGTTGAGGGCATCGGCGAAATGCGGCACACGTTCGTTACGAGCGGGCCGGGCTGATGCGGACCGAGCCCGATCCGGCTGGCCCGGAAGCAGGCCGGCTGCCACCGGCCGGCACATCTGTCTAGCCGCCGCTGGCGGCTACCCAGGCGGCGATCAGGTCGGCCGCGTCGGCCCTGGCGCCCTCCGGCTCCCGCAGGTAGTGGTCGGCCCTGATGAAGACAAGCTGCTTGGCGGTCGCAGCGAGGCCGTCGTAGAGCGCGCGCGCGTCGCTTTCGTATACGCCGGTGTCCGCAGTGGCGTGCACGACCAGCGACGGCAGCGTGATCCGCGCCAGGTGCGGCGCGGCGGTGCATTGCGATGTGCGCAGGCTCCACATCGACAGCCAGGTGCGCAGCGTGCTGACAGTGCCCACGCCGTAGACGCCGTAGTTGGCCTTCGCCGGCTCGCCGAGGTAGCACCAGTTCGGTCGCCGGTCGGACGGCTCGATAGCAGGGTCGATCATCCGCAGGTCGGCCCAGCTGCGCGGGATCAGGAACAACCGGTCCCTGGCCCGGCTGGCGGCCAGCGCCGCGAGCTGGCCGAGCGCCCAGTCCGTGATGCGCTCGTTGCGCGCTCGCTGCGTGGCCCGGTACCTCGCCTGGAAGCCCGCGCCGTAGGGCGGCCCGTTCGCCGGGTTGAACGGATCCAGGTCCGGATCGACGGACAACGGGTCGGCCTCATCCATCACCGACGGGTCGAGCCAGTTCGTCAGCACCTCGGGGCGGCCGGAATGGGCCGCGAGCGCAACGAACAGGTCCCCGGCCGGCAGCTTGTCCGCTGCGGCAAGCGGCTGCATGCCGGTCACCGGACGGACTACTGGCTCCACCGCCTGGGATTGGTAAGCGGCCATCAGCGAGCCGCCGCCGGAGTTGCCGAGCAGCACGACCCGCTCGATGTGCTGGCCGCGCAGCCAGCGCACGCCGACGCCGATCTCCGCGAGCGCATGATCGAGCAGGAAATGCGCTTCGTTTCCGCGGAACCGCGTGTTCCAGCCCAGGAAGCCATAGCCCCGCTCGGCCAGCAAGGGTGCCAGGTAGTGCTCGGAGAAGTCGACGTTGTAATGCGTGGCGATGAACGCGGTGGAGGGGTGAAGGCCGGCCGGCCGGTAGTAGATGCCCTGGCACGGATGGCCTCCCGCGCCCGCCCGGCCGACGGCCGGGGACGGCAGCCCGACGAACTCCCTGACGATCTGCGGCACGGGCGGCTCCGGTAGCGGGTGCACCGAGGTTCCCGGCTATGGCCGGCCTGGCGCATATCTGGCTAGCAAGCTTAGATTGAGCTGCGGGGCCGAGGCGCCTTCTCCCTGATCACCTGCTGGCTGACGAGGACTGCGAAACCGCGGCCAAGCAGGCTGCGGCCGGCCTGACCTACCCCGTTCCCGTGCTGATGGACGCCGCGGACGTAACCGGCAGCCCCGGCGCCGGCTTCCTGCCGCCACGGCCTGCCAGCCGGCTCAGCGGACCTGAGCCGGCCGTGCTGGTGCACACAAGCGGAACTACCGGACGGCCCCGGCTCGTGCCGCAGACGCATCGGTGGCGCGCACCGGCCCGTACACCGACGACCATTTCGCCGCCGAACTGATCGGATACGCCCGGCAGCGGCTGCCCGGGTCCAAGTGCCCGACGGGCGTGACCCTCGTTCCCTCGCTGCCGAGGAACGTGGGCGGACGGCTGCTGCGCGCGTGGCTGCGCGAGCCGTTCTGGGTGGGACAGGAGCGCTGGCTGCCGTGACCGCCGCGGCCCGCGGCGGTCACGGCTACTGGCGGGCCTCTCTCGGCCGGCAGCGCGGCGACGCGATCACGAGTACGCGCTGACGCCAAGCCGGGTAGCGACCGCGAGGCCGCAGATACCGACCAGCGCGCGCAGCCTTCCGGCTGGCAGGCGGCGTACCAGTGCCGGACCGATCCAGCCACCGGCCAGGAAGCCGACGGCCAGCGGCAGCGCGGCGGACCACCGTACCGGACCGAAGATCGCGAACCCGGTCCGGCACGGCGGGCCGCAGCGGAATCGGGCGCCGCAGGATTACCAGCGACCCGAGAGCTATCAGCACCGGCGCGACGTACACGAAGCCGCGAGGCGGCGTCAGCAGCAACAGCGCAGCGCCGGTCCCGCCGCCCGCCGCCGTCAGCAGGCCGAGCCGCAGCACCCGTCGCGCCTGCCCGGCTAGCTCCGGTCGGGAGCCAGCGGCCGCGCCCGCGCCGGTGAACATCAGCGCGTGCCCGACTGCGCGATCCTGATCAGCAGGTCACGCAGCGTGTTCGGGTAGAGCACGTTGGCATCGTAAACCGCGGTGAAGGTCATCGGTCAGTACAGCCCCAGCTCTTGCGTCAGCTGGGTCAGCTCATCTGCCGCACGCCTGCGCGCCAGGTCGTCCCGGCTCTTGTACTCACTCAGATCGCGGAACTTGATCCTACGGTGCGTGCCGACCAACCGGAACGGGATCTCCCCGGACTCCAAGAGCTTGATCAGGTAGGGCCGGGACACATTCAGCAACTCTGCCGCCTGCTGAGTGGTCAGCTCGACTGTGTCGGGGACGACGTTGACGCCTTCTCCGTTCGCCAGGAACCCCAGGATCCTGGCGAGCAGGACAGCCGCCTCCCGCGGGACAACCAGAGCATCGTCGCCCGCGAGCTCACCTTGGATCTTGACCGGATCAACACCAGGATCAGTGGTCAGGTACTCGCCGATACGCCTAGCCGCACGCAAGGCCAGTTCCGCGTCGCCACCCTCACGCCTGGTAGCGCTGTCAGCATGACTGGGCATGCCCCACCTCCCTCATGCGACGATATCGTCTAACTGAATTAACCGCAACAACCGCAATATTCGTAACCGCTTCTAGGAAGGAACGCCGGAACTGGGCACGATGCCGGGTCTAACCGAGGTCTTACCGAGCTCCGTGCCTACAGGCATGCTGTCAGCCCGCAGTCCAAAAAGCTTGCACGTGCGAGGCTGGAGTCAGGTCTGGGCGCCGGGGCCGGGCTGATCCCGCACGATCGGCGGCAAGACCGTCACCCGCCGACTGACCCCCGAGCAATCCGGTAGCACGAGCGGTGCTGCGGGAAATTCAGTAGCATAGGTAACAAAAGGGCCGACCGTGGGGAGACGTTTTGGCGGCGGACATGGGCTGGGAAGGCTTCGCGGACGTCGCGTCGGCCGGGCCCTGGCGACAGTGGCGCGAAGCACGGCCCGCGACCAGTGTTCTGCATTTTGATACCGCGGCGGCCGGGCGTAGCTCGATCGCGACGCTGCGCGCCGCGGCGTCGCACGCAGAGCGCGAGTCGGTCGTCGGCGCCTACGTGGCGCAGGCGGAAGCCGAGCCCGTCATTGAGCAGGGCAGGTCGGACCTGGCCAGCCTGCTCGGCTTTCCGGCGGCCGGCCTGGCGTTCACCGAGAGCGCGTCCGCAGCACGGGCGGCGCTGCTGGCGGCGTGGCCGCTGCGGCCGGGCGATGCGGTTGCGGTCACGCCCAGCGAGTGGGGACCAAACCTCTCCGCGTTCGCGGGCGTCGGCCTGCGTCGTACCGAACTCGCCGTGCACGAGGACGGCACGATCGACTTGGCGGGCCTGGCAGGCCTGCTTGCCGAGAAGCCGCCGGCCTTCGTGCACCTCACTCACGTCGCCTCGCATCGCGGGCTGGTGCAGCCGGTCACCGAGGCAGCGCGGCTCTGCAACTCCGCCGGCGTCCCGCTATGGGTCGATGGGGCGCAGGCCGCAGGCCACACGCAAGGGCCTGCTGGCGCGGACGTCTGGTATGGCACCAGCCGAAAATGGCTGACCGGGCCGCGCGGCGTGGGCATGCTGGCTGTCGCCGAGCGGTGGTGGGACCGGCTCCAGATCGCCGACAACCCGCTCGGCCGCAGCGCGCTTCGCGACCAGGCCTCGCCGGTGCGTATGCTCGAGTCCGCGGAGGCCAACATTGCCGGGCGGGTGGGATTGTGCGGCGCTGTGCGCGAATACCTCGACCTTGGGCCCGCACGGGTGCATAAGCGGCTGGCGGAGGTCGGCGCTCTTACCAGGCAGGCGCTCGGCGACCTTCCCGGCTGGACAGTCCATGGCTCGCCGGCCGCGCCAACCGCGATCACCGCGCTACTGCCGAGCCAAGACCAGGACGTGGCGAAGATCCGGGCCCGCCTGATCGCCGAGCACAACATCGTCACCACTGACGCGAGCCCGCTGCGCGCACCGGGCGAGATGACCCGGCCGATGCTGCGGATCAGCCCGCACGTGGACTGCACCGCCGCCGACCTGGCGGCACTGCGAGCAGCGATCGAGGCGCTCGGTTAGCGCTGCCGCCGCGGCCGTGCCGGGACGCAGCGCATCCAGTTATGAGATGGTGTCGCTGATGACCGCGGATTACCCGCGCGGCTGCATCTGGTCGGCATTGGCGACTACTCGCCAGGACGGCTGCCGGCTCCGCATCGCGACCAGCTCAGCAAGTCGGCCAGGGCTTACGGACGAGACGAGGAGAGGCTGGCGAAGCAGTTGCGGATCACTTGCTGCGCGGGCCGATCCAGGAATGTCAGCCGGTCCGACTCGAACGCGCGCGGGTTACCGGGATCGGCGTCGAAGTTGACCTCCCACCAGTAGATCCCGCCGCCGACCTGCTCGGCCGAGACGGCATTGCAGGCCGCCTGGTACCAGTTCGCCTGGACGCGCGTGTCGATCGGAGCGTCCATCATCTTCGCCCAGCCCCACGGATCCGCGTAGGACCCGGCGACCGCGTCGATGCCGACCTCGCTCAGAGTCAGCTGCCGGCGCGCTGGCAGCGGATGGGCTCGGAGCCACGCATCCCAGGAAGCGGTCAGCTTGGCTACCGACGCACTGGCCGGGAGGCCGAACTGCGGGTAGGCGTCAACGTCGTGGCTGCGCACCGGCGGGTTCGCGGTACCCGAGGCGAACAGGTCGTAGTTCTCGTCGTAAGTGAGCTGACCGTCGTACACCGACCTGAGCGAGCGGATGAAGCCGGGCCATTCCGGGGAGCCTTCCAGGGAGTTGAGCTCGGTGCCGACCACGAAGGTCGCCGCTCTCCCCTTCTGCGCTGCGGCGACGTAGGGCATCAGCATCGCGCGGTAGCTGCGGAACCAGGCAGCGCGATCGCTCGGCTCGATCGACCCGCGCCAGGCCTGCGGGTTCTGCGCGATCAGGGCGTTCTCATTAAGTACCGGCCGCAGCGTGACGCGCATGTGCGCCCGCCTCGCGGCCGCCAGGAAGACCGCGATGTGGCCGGGACTGGGCGTTACCCCCGGCTTGGCATACAGCCTGTCGGAATACAGGCCATAGGTGAAGAACGGGAAGGTGATGGCTATCGAATTCGCGTTCAGGCTGATCGCGTAGTCGATGATCCGCACGGCCTTCGCGCGGATCAGCGCATCGGAAGTGTCGGTGCGGTTGGCCGTCCAGTACACCTGGATCCCGAGCTGGCGCATGCCCGGCCGCCACGGGTTCCGCACGGTCTGCACGCCCCCAGTAGGAGCGCCGTTACCCGCGTGCGGCCACCACAACGGCCGGTCCGGGATCGAGCAGCCGGTCAGGATCAGGAGCAGCAGTGCCGCGCCGAGCAGTGCGGCGCCGAGCTTGACAGGGCGCGGGCGGCCGCGCATGGTCATGACGGCTTGGCGATGACGACGAACTTGTTCTCGGCGCGCCGGGCGAACTTGACGAATCCGCGCAGCCCGCCGACGCCCTCCATCAGGCCGAATACCGGTATCAGCAGGATCACGGCCCAGGGTTCCCACCATCTGCGCCGGCCGCCACCGGACACGGCGGCGTTAAGCCGCAAACCCTCCCAGTACATCCAGATCGCGTAGGCCATGTTCAGCGACCAGAGCGGGATGACAAACAGCGCCACCGGGGAGGTATTGGGATCGCCCACGATAACCCCGAGAAGCAGAACTACCCCGACATTCTGGATCGGGCCGACGACCCACGACATCACCGAATAGCCGACCAGCAGCCGGTTTCGCAGCTGCAGGGACCGGTTGAATACCAGCGCCGACAGACCCCAGCACCAGCGTTCACGCTGCCGGAAGAAGTCGCGGAGGCTGGCTGGCGACGCACCATAGGACCGCCCGCCGAACCACGCGCTCCGGCCTTCGTAGCGAGCGCTGAAGATCAGCGCGAACTCGGCGTCCTCGGCGATGCTCCGGCGGCCGAAGTCCCAGCCGATGGTCGCCTCTATCGAGGCCCGGACCAGCAGCAGCTCGCCGTGCAGGCCCGCTCGCGGCGTCCCGCCGCCGGTCCAGGCCGAAAAGCGCGCCACGTCTTCGGCGGGCCGGGCGGAGTCCGCGAGCCAGGTGAGCCTGTTCCCGGCATAGTCGCGCGGGTAGGTCAGGATGCCCTGCGCCATGTGCTTGGCGTCCTTGCCTGCGTGCCGCTGCTCCTCGATGAACCGGGCCATGGCCAGGGCGGTATCGGGGCCTACGCCCGTGTCGTCATCCATGTGCAGCACCCACACGTCGTCGCGGTTCTCATGCTCGCTGATGCGCAGCTCATGCGAGTAGTGGGTGGCCCGCGCCTTGAACCTGGTGCCATTCGGCGTGCGATAGCGGTCCGGCACCGTGACCAGCCTGATCAGCCCGCTCCGCGCGGCCAGCCTGGTGATCTGGCCCGTCGCCTCGCAGCCTTCGTCGATGACGATGTCGATCCTCAGCCGCGGAAAGCAAGCGGGAAGGTAGGCCAGGTAAGACAAGACCGAGCGCTCGAGCGCCGGGTAGGTGTCGAGCCGGCCGATGGTGGAAACGACAACGATCAGGAAGTCCTCGCTTCTGGTCAGCCCGCGGCCGTCCCAGCGAGCCGCTGACCGGCGGAGCCTCTTGCGCGTCCGGCGGATGCCGACGATGCCGATGAGCGTGCCGAACAGCGGCCATGTCCAGACCACCGTCAGCGGCCAGGCAAGCGCCCCGACAGATGGCTCGGCGAACCAGCCGGTGATCACCAGGACGAGGAAATAGGCGAGAACCAGCGGCCAGTAGGCCGGCTTCCACCGGGTGAGGCTGCGGTTCAGGTCCCTGGCCTGCCGAGTGGCAGGCGAGGCGACAGTTTCCGGGATGGCCCGCCACTGCCCAGCCCCGGCTTCTCCGACCGCCAGCCGTTCCCGGCGCGCAGCCGGAGTGTCCCAATCCGGAGGCATAGCTTTCGGTTCTCCCCTGCGCGCTAGACAAGATCGGTCAAGGGTGATTCACGAAGTGATAGCGCAACGGATATTCGCTGAACAGCGATCAGGGATAACTACCCGCACGCGCGCAGGCCCAATCCAGGGCAGCGGAGCTGAGCAAGGCCAGCCCTGCCGCAAACCGCTCCGTATCATGCGTAAGTATCCTATATCATGACATAAAGACCGAGTCAGTCCGACCAGACGTTATTCGCGCGCGGTCCCTTAACTCTCCCAACATGTTCGGATCAGACCAGCCGCGCTATATCTTCCTCCTCTACATAGTCTGAGGTTGATATCGGGTCCAGCCCGCGCGAGAGGCATGTCAGTGGAGTTCGTGTTACTCGGGCACCCGCCGACGCTTGCCCGTCCTGGCACCTGTCGGCTCGGTGGCCGAGGTGGAAGGTAGGCAGTAGAGTGCGCTTCGAGCGCTGGGGGCTGCCGACGGTTCGCGGACACTGGCCGCTGGTCTGGGCCATGGTGATCGATACGCTAGGCACCGGCCTGTTCCTGCCATTCACGATCTTGTACTTCCTGGCGACGACCCGGATACCGGTGGCTGAGGTGGGCCTCGGGCTGGCGGTCTCGGGCGGCGCGAGCCTCCCCTTCGGGCCGGTCTGCGGTTCCCTGGCCGACCGCTGGGGCGCGCGTGCCGTGGTCGTGGGCAGCAACGTGCTGCGCATGGCGGGATTTGTCGGCTTCCTTGGCGTCAGGACCTTTCCTGAATTGCTGATTACCTCGCTGATCGTGCAGCTCGGCAACCGCGCGTTCTACGCCTCGTACGCGCCGCTGGTCACGCAGGTCGCCCCCGTTGGCCAGCGCGAGCGCTGGTTCGGGTTCGTCGGCTCGCTGCGCAACGTCGGCTTTTCCCTTGGCGGCCTGATCGCAGGAGTCGCGATCACCGGGGGTGGCAAGGACGCCTATTACGCGATCGTGATCGTCAATGCCGTGAGCTTCGGCCTAGCGGCCATCTTGCTGACGCGGCTGAAATTGCGGCCCCTGCCGATCGCTGAGGAGTCGGCCTTGTCCCGCCAGGGCTGGCGCGCCGTGCTCGTTGACCGGCCTTACCTGATGCTCACCGCGGTGAATCTCGCCTTTGCCATGGCAACCAACGCCCTGGACCTAGTGCTGCCTGTGTATCTCGTGCGCGTGCTTGCGTTGCCCGCGTGGACAGCCGGAGCCAGCTTCGGCCTGAACTGCATCCTGGTCTCCTTCGCCCAGGCGCCGGTGGTGACGAAGCTGGAAGGGCGCGATCGGACCAGGCTGCTTGTCCTGGCCGGCCTCATCTCGGCGATCTCTGTGCTTGTCTTCCTGGCCGCCGATGGCTTGCCCGTGGCTGCCGCCTTGACCCTGGTGGTAGTCGGAGTCGTCCTCTTCTCGGCCTCGGAGCTGATCGCCTCGCCTGTGATGTCGGCGATGTCAGCTGAGGCTGCACCCGACGCGCTGCGCGGCCGCTACATCGCCTTGTTTCAGATGTCATGGACGATTTCCAATTCTGTCGGTGTCGCGGTCTTGACCTGGCTCATCTCCATAGGAGCGGCGGCCACGTGGGGATTCCTTGCGGTCGTCTCCGTAGCAGGAAGTGTGGGCATCGGCGTCGTGGGCAAGCACCTCGACCGCCCGTCTGTCGAACCTCCCGAAGTCGCTAGCGACGACGCGGACTCCGAATACTTCGCCTGACCAGGCCTGATCGAGTCCGTGCCGGCCGGCGCCGCTGGTCGCCGGACCGCCCGGGCCGGGCCCGAACTGTCCCAGGTCAGGCGAGGTGAACGTATTCGTAGTCGAACGGCTTGCCGTTGATGCCGGCCCGCGGTGGCGCGATCCAGGCGGCGATCTTGCCGCGCTCGTGCACCGGCTGCATCAGCGACCGGACGTGCGTCTTGTCGACGTCGGTCGGCAGCCATTGCGGGCTGCGGGCGGCCCACTCGGCCGCGGACAGCAGCTGGCCGTCGGGTGAGGCCTCGATGCCCGCGAACGCCCCGACCTTCCGGTTAAACGCGACGTGCGGCAACGCCAGGCGCTGCGGCAGGCCCGCTTCGGCCAGGATCTTGTTCCACCGGTTGACCCCGCTCTGGCAGTCGGCGGTGTACTCGCGGCGCAGGTCGGTGTTCAGCCCGGTCAGCGCCGGCACCTCGGCCTGCCCGATCTGCCCGTCGACCAGCGCGTCCACCAGCATGCCGTCGTCGGCGAGCTTGTGGTCGTCCTTGCGGCGGCCCTCCAGCCAGCGGCCCTTGAGCCCGGCGCTGTAATAGTTGGCCACGTTCGTCGATGTCTCCCCGCCGAACAGGTCCAGCGACACCGAGTAGTGGAAGTTCAGGTACTTCTGGATCACCTCAAGCGGGATCGCGCCGCGGGCGGCCACCTCGGCGCCGTCGTCGGTGTCGTTCTCGGCCATCAGCTGCGCGGTCCGCTCCACCACCCGGTCGATGCCGGTGGTGCCGACCATCATGTGGTGGGCCTCTTCCTTGAGCATGAACTCGCAGGTCCGCGACAACGGATCGAACGCCGACTCCTTGAGCGTGCCGAGCTGGTACTTGCCGTCCCGGTCGGTGAAGTAGGTGAACATGAAGAACGACAGCCAGTCCGGCGTCTCCTCGTTGAACGCGCCCAGGATCCGCGGCGCGTCCGCGCTGCCGGAATTGCGCCGCAGCAGGTCCTCGGCTTCCTCCCGGCCGTCCCGGCCGAAGTAGGCGTGCAGCAGGTAGACCATCGCCCACAGGTGGCGGCCTTCCTCGACATTGACCTGGAACAGGTTCCGCAGGTCATACAGGCTCGGCGCGGTCGCCCCGAGGTTGCGCTGCTGCTCCACTGAGGCGGGCTCGGTGTCACCCTGGATCACGACCAGGCGCCGTAGCTGCGACCGGTACTCCCCCGGTACCTGCTGCCAGGCCGGCTCGCCCAGGTACTGACCGAAGCCGATCCGCCGGTCAGGGTCGCGCTCGGCAAGGAAGATGCCCCACCGGTAGTCACGCATGGCCACGTGACCGAAATGCGCCCAGCCCTCCCGGCCCACGCTGACCGCGGTCCGCAGGTACACGTCCCTGGCGGGCAGCGCCGGTCCCATCTCCTGCCACCAGGACAGGAAGTTGGGCTGCCAGGACTCCAGCGCCCGCTGCAGCCGCCGGTCCTCATGCAGGCCGACGTTGTTCGGGATCTTCTCGCTGTAGTCGGCGGTCGTGCCGCTCGCAGTCGCCATCGCTCAGACCCGCTTCCTGTCGAACTCCGCCCGCTGACCGGTGCCGTACCGCCGCAGGGCGCCGGCCGGCCCGGACGCATTAGGCCGGTTGAAGATCCAGTTCTGCCAGGCCGTCAGCCGGCCGAAGATCTTGGTCTCCATCGTCTCCGGGCCGGCGAACCGGTAGTTCGCCTCCAGCCCGGTCAGCGCGTCCGGACTGAAGCTCGACCGCTCCTCCAGCGCCAGCCGGACCTCGTCGTCCCAGTCGATGTCGTCCGGCGCGAACGTGACCAGGCCCAGCCGGGCGGCCTGCGCCGCGTCCAGCGGGCGGCCCGCCGCGCCTACCGCTGCGGCCAGCCCGCTCTCGTCGCCGTAGAACCTCGAGGCCAGCCGGCTCAGCCCGTTGCCCATCGGCAGCGCACCGAGGTTAGCCGCACCGACCACGATCACCGCGGGAACGGGCTCTTCCGGCCGGCCGTCATCCCCGGCGCCGCCAGCTGCCACGCCCGACAGCATGAACGAGCGGTCGGCGGCCAGCGCGAACTCCAGCAGCGATCCGGCGAAGCAGCTACCCGGCTCGATCAGCGCGATCAGGCTGCGGCTGGTCACGTCGAGCCGTTTCAGGGTGCGCTTGCAGTAGTGCACGATCTCGTTCGCCAGCCAGTCGGCGCGGTTCTCCAGGAGCAGCTCGTCGTAGCCGAGCACCCGGTCAGGATCGCCAGCGGTGCGCAGCACCCACGTCCCGAGCTCCGGCTCGTTCGTCCGCAGGTCCAGGATCAGGTCGTCAAGCTCGCGTGTCATGGCCAGCGGCCAGAACTCCGCGCCGAGCGCGTGCAGGCCGGCGATGTCAGCCGGAGCCGCGGTGTCCGGGCCCCGTACGGTCAGCTCCGCCGTGCCGGCCGCGCGGTCCAGCCGGGCGGTGACCCACCGGTAGCTGATCTCGTCCGCACCGCGGTCCTTGGCCAGCGGAGTCAGCTCGATCCCGCCCTGACTGGCCGCCAGGTCCGCGCGCGGCGAGGCTGCGGCCAGCGCAAGTGCCCGTTCCCGCACGACTTGCCCGAAGACGGGACGCGGCACGACTTCGTCTACCAGCCGCCAGTCCACCGCCCGCTGCCCGCCGATCCCCTCGGCCCTGGTCGCGAGGTAGTCGGCGAGGTCGCGCCGGACCCGGCGCTTATCGGTCACCCTGGTCAGCCCGCCGGTTGCGGGCAGCACGCCCAGCAGCGGCAATTCGGGCAGTGACACCGCCGACGAGCGGTCGTCGATGAGCATGATGTGCTCGCAGGCCAGCGCGAGCTCATAACCACCGCCCGACGCCGTGCCGTTGAGGGCGGCCAGGTAGATCTGGCCGGAATGGGCGGTCGCGTCCTCCATGGCAATGCGCGTCTCGTTGGTGAACTTGCAGAAGTTCACCTTCCACTCGTGCGCCGATGCCGCCAGCATCTTGATGTTCGCACCCGCGCAGAACACCTTGTCCTTGCCGCTGGTCAGCACGACGACCCGGACCTCGGGATGCTCGAACCGCAGGCGCTGGATGGCGTCGTGCAACTCGATGTCGACGCCGAGGTCGTAGGAGTTCAGCTTCAGCTCGTAGCCGGGCACGATGCCGCCCTGCTCGGCCACATCCATGGTCAGCGTGGCGACCGGCCCCTGCACGGACAACCGCCAGTGCCGGTAGCGCTCCGGTGCCACCCTGAACTCGACCCGCGCCGGGGGGGCCTCCTTCTCGCGCTCATCCCGGCCGTTCCGGCCGTCCCGGCCGTCCCGGCCGTCCCGGCCGTCCCGGCCGTACGGGTCATGCCGGTCATGCCGGTCATGCCGGTCAACCGCGTCATGAGCCGCCGTCAGGTGAGTCATCGGGCTATCTTTCGGGCGAGTACCTGGACCGATGCGGGCAGTCTATGTTCTACATTCCCGCATGTCTACGGCACCATAGCGTAGAATATCGGCGGCAGCCACTCGCGGCAGCCGCTAGCTCAGGTCCCGACGGGAGGGGCATGTCCGCGGTAACCGATCCGGACCCGCAGCTGGACAGGCCGGCTCTGGCCCGCCGGCACGCGGTCGGCGCCTCCAGCGCGCGGCGCCTGCTGTTCACCCTGCTTGGTGAGTACGTGCTGCCCGGCGAGGGTGAAGTCTGGACCGCGACGGTCATCTCGGTCATGGCCCGTCTCGGCGTGGAAGAGAAGGCGACCAGGCAGGCGCTGATGCGTACTGCCGCCGATGGCTGGCTGGCCGCCGAGCGGATCGGCCGGCAGACCAGGTGGCGGCTGACGCCGAGAGCGAACCAGTTGCTGTCCGACGGAGCCGACCGGATCTACGGCTTCGGCGCGGACCGGGCCGACTGGGACGGCAGCTGGCTGCTGGTGCTCGCCCGCGCGACCGACTCCGAGCGCGCCGCGCGGCATCTGCTGCGCAGCCGGCTCACCTGGGCAGGCCTAGGCAGTCCGGCGCCCGGGGTCTGGGTCACCACGCACGCCGAGCGCCTGGCCGAAGTCGAGCGCGTGCTGCACGACGCCGGCCTGGCCGGTGACGCTCAGATCTTCCGCGCCCGGCATGCGGCCGGCCAGCTTGCCGCGATGGTCGCGCAGGCCTGGGACCTCGCCGCGATCGCGGCGGACTACGACGCGTTCCTGACCGCCTTCGCCGACGGCACGGCGCGTGATCCGCTCGCCCGCACCATCGAGCTGGTGCATGCCTGGCGCCGTTTCCCGTGGACCGACCCTGACCTGCCCCGGCAGTTGCTGCCGAGGCAGTGGAGCGGTGCCAGGGCCGCAGCGCTCTTCTGCCGCCGTCACGCGCAGTGGGCGCCGGGCGCACACGCGGCGTGGCAGCAGGAGTCGTCGCGCCGCGACGACTAGCTACTCGGCGGCGGGTAATCGAGCGCGGCCAGGCCCTCGAGATCGACGCAGGCTGTCGCCTGGCGCCGGACTATCACCGCCAGGACGGCCGCGCAGGCGCGGCAGCGCATTACCGCGCCGGGCGCGTCAAGGTACACCAGCGCCTGGGCCACCTGAGCGGTGTAGCCGCACGTTGCGCACGTCCCGCTCGCCGTGGTCATCTCGGTGCCGAAGAGTTCCCGCAGCAGGCCGCCGATCGCGTTACCGTCGAGCGTGCCGTCGTCGGGTCCGTAGCTGGTCTGCGTCATCCCGCCCCCGCTCCGCCGTACCGCTCGGTCTTCACCCGCTCGGCCGGGTACCCGAGGCTGACCAGGGCTGCCGACACGATCTCCACGAACGCCGTCGGCCCGCACACGTACGCCAGCGGCAGCCGCTCGGCCGGCCAGGCCACCGCACCGAGCAGCGCCGCGTCCACCCGGCCGGAATGCCCGGCCCAGCCTTCGGGCTGCTGGCGCGTCAGCGTGTAGATGACTTCCGCGCCCCCGCCCGGCCGCTCGAGTTCGGCCTGGTAGATCACATCGGGCAGGGACCGCGCAGAGTACAGCAGCCGGACTGGTGCCGTGCTGCCGATCCGGGCGCGATGACGCAGCATCGACCGGAACGGGACCACGCCCGATCCGCCTGCCACCAGCAGCACCGGGGTAGCGGCATCCGCGCCGTCCCAGACGAAGTACCCGCCGATCGGGCCGCGGATCTCGATCTCATCGCCGACCCGCAGCTCCTCGGTCAGGTAGGGCGATACCTCACCGTCCTCCAGCCGCTCCACCGTCAGGGCGACTGGCTCACCGGGCGCGGACGCGATCGAGTACGACCGCTCCGCGACATAGCCGTCGTCGGCCGTCAGCCGGATGTCCAGGTGCTGACCGGCCTGGTGGCCGGCCCAGCCCGGCACGACCAGCTCGATGGTGCGCACCGACGGGGTTTCCGGCCGCACCGCAGTGACGCCGGCGACCTGCCAGGTCAGTCGCCCGAGTACCGCTGTTCCCGCCATGGATCTCCGTAATTGTGATAGCCGTAGCGCTCCCAGAAGCCGGGCTCGTCGGCGGCGAGCAATTCCAGCCCGCGGACCCACTTCGCGCTCTTCCAGAAGTACAGGTGCGGTACGAGCAGCCGGGCCGGGCCGCCGTGCTCGGGCTGCAACGGCGCTCCGTCGTAGCCGTAGGCGAGCCAGGCCCGGCCGCCTGTGACGTCGGCCAGCGGCAGGTTCGCGGTGTAGCCGCCGTCGCAGAACGCGCGCACGTACCGGGCCTGGTGCTGCACCTGGCCGAGCAGCACGTCCAGCGAGACGGCCTGCCAGCTAGTGTCCAGCTTGGTCCATTTGGTGACGCAATGGATGTCTGCCGTCACCGCCTCGGACGGCAGCTCACGGATCTGCTGCCAGCTCCACGACTTGGCGGTCTCGCCCGCCTGCCTGATGCTGAACGTCCAGCTTTCCAGCGGGGTACGCGGCGTCGGCCCGGCGGACAGCACGGGAAAGTCGGTCGTCACATACTGCCCCGGCGGCACCCGGCCCGGATCGACGCCGCGGGCTCGGTGACGGCCGTGGAATCCGCGCGAAACAGGGCTCATGACCGCATCGTTCCCGGCCGGCCCGCTGCCTAACTGCCGGCGTCAAGCAGGCCCATCAGCGTCGTGACGGTAGCCCAGTTCCGTGCCGTGCCGGTCGGCTGCGCCCGCGCGCTGGTGAGCCGGGCGGCCAGGTCACTGCGGCCGAAGCCGTCCGGGGTGTGCAGGAACAACGTCCGCCCCACGATCACAGCGTCGTCCCGGCTGCCCGCGTCCCTGGCCCGCTGCACGGCCGCGGCGACCAGCGCGATGGCGTCCGGGCCGATCTCGTCCCGCCGGAACACCGCGTGCAGGCACTTCGGGTTCGGCTCAGCCGGGAACGGGTTGTCCGCGATCACCTGCGCAAGCTCGGCCCGCCCGAGCACGACGACGGCGGACCGGATGCCCAGCCGGTCAGTGATCTCGCGTTCCAGCCGGTCGGCCAGCTCGCCGGCATCAGCCTCGGCATAGCCGAACAGCAGGTTGCCGCTGCGGATGTAGGTCGTAGCGGCGGCCAGCCCCAGGCCAGCCGCCAGGTCGCGCAGGTCCGCCATCGCGACGGTGTTGCCGCCGACGTTGATGCCGCGCAGCAGGGCCACGTATCTCAGCACAACTGCGCACTATAGCCGGGCTAGCGAAGCCAGCGACGGTAGCGCCGTCGGGCCGCCTTCCGCCAGGTTCTGGCCGCCTTCGCCTGCAGCCGGGCTCCCTCGCACGCATCACGACCGTAGAGCACGCCGTAACTGAACGCGCTTTGGCCGGCCTGCTGCGCGGCGATGCCGAGTTGCCGCGCGATCTGCCGGCCTACGACGGTGTCCTGATGATCGCCGAGCACGGTCTGCAGCTTCTTCATCTGCCTGGCGAACCGCGCCGCGTCGCGGCCCAGCACCGGAGCTGCCGCCTCAGCGGCGTACCGCGCCTGCTTGGCCGCCTTGCGGGCCTGGTGCAGCGCCAGTTCCCGCGACCTGCCCGGCGGCTCCCGCAGTGCCGCGCGCATCCGGCGGCGGGTCTTGCGGTAACTTCGCGCCACCTGCGCCGGCAGCGCCGTCCGGGCCCGGTCGCGGGCAGCCGGGCCGGCCGGGCGGCCGACGACGATCTGGTCCAGCTCACTGAGCAGGGCGTCGTACCGCGGCGACGTCAGGGCTTCGGCCACCGCCGTCATGCTGGCGGCCCGTGCCCGCGCGGCATGTGCCCGGATTTGTTCCTGCACTGGCCCGATGAGTTCCTCGCTGCCGGCCTGGCTGAGGTGTGCTGCCAGGCGTTCTGCCTGGACCTCGGCGTCGCGCGCGTCACCGAGCACGCCGCTGAGCCACCTCAGCTCGGTGGCAAGGTGATTGGATTGCGAGCGGCTGACCACCGTGCCGAACGACCGGAGCGCACTGCGCAGACGGCGGCAAGCCACCCGCATCTGGTGCACCGAGTCCGGCTTGGCGCGGCGCACCTGCGGGTCGAGGGACACCAGCGTCTCGGCCTGGTCGCGCAGGTAGGCCCCGATGACCTCGCCGGCGGTGGCTGACGGCGCCAGCGCAGCCGGGCGCGCTGGCGCCCGCGCCTGTTCGCCCAGCACGCGCTCGAGCTTCGCCGATCGCGCCGACCGTCGCAGCCCGCAGTCCCGCAGCATCCGGTCGGCGGCGGCGAGCAGGGCGCCGTCGCCGCAAGTCAGCTCGACCTCGATCTCGCGCCACTGCGCGGGGGCCCCGTAATCGGGCGCTGGCACTGCCTCGACCCGATCGTCGGCCACCTCCGCGAGCGACTGGTCCGCCCGGCCGACAAGGGTGGTCAGCTGCCGGCGGGTGATGACCTCGGCTACCGGAATCAGCGGCGCGCCCCTGGTGCGCGCCCGCACCAGGCCGGTTAGCTCGGCCGGGACCGGACGGCCGCGGCGGGCGGCCGGCAGCCGTATCTCCTCCCGGCTGTCCGTTCCGGACGGCAGCTTCAGGTGCCAGCCCGCATCGTCGCCGCCCGTCCGCCGCCGCAGCGTGATCCCCGCCCTGAGCAGCCGCAGATCCGCGGTGTCGTAGTACCGGGCGATCAGCTCCTGCAGGTCAGGACCACGGACTGCGGTCACGCCCGGCAGCGTGCCGAGCTGCGGCAGCTCCGCTTCCAGGTCAGCCTCGTACTTGCGCTCGGTCTCGATCACGCTCACAGCCATGCCGCGCGCCCGCCCGACATATCCGGTTCGCGCGGAGACCCTGGGCTCCGCGCGGTCGATTCATCCCTGGGCTCACTCTAGGCCCTGGCTCTCCACTCGGACTTCACACAGCGTGTTCGGCTTCTGCACGCTCGCCGCGTTACCTGAGAGAACGACAGCAACGGCGGTCACTGCTTCCGCGCCGTCATGGCAAGAGCAAGCCGCCGCCTACCCCGGAAGGCCCAAGCGATGGACTCTCATCACGAACTACGCCGGCTGAGCCAGCATCTGCCAGCATTGCCCGCGGAGGTGTCCGACCGGATCGCCGGGGCTCTGGCTGCCGAGGCGGCCCGCCGCGTCGCGGCGCAGTCCCGTCAGTTCAGCCTGCCGATGGCACTACCGCCGCAGCGCGGCGTCGCAGGGCAGGCGATTGCCAGCTACGTGCCGCGCCAGGCGCGAGTCAGCGCGCCAGGCTAGCTAGTCAGGCCCGGCTCGCCAAGATGGCGGTCAGCACCGTGAGCACCAGCGATGACGACGCGATCAGGCCGTGCACCAAGATCAGCCGGGGCGGGAACGACCAGGCGCCGGGTACCCGGCGGCTGGCGGCCTGCCGGCTGCGGATCAGCCAGCCGAGGCCAGCCAGCAGCGTCAGCACGAGGATGGCGAAAGCGATCCAGGCCAGCGGCCGGTAGTGCACGAAGGTAAACATCATCCAGCAAGCGATCCCGGTGACCGCGAGGGTCGGATGGCTGAACTCCAGCAGCGGGTGCTCCCCGGCGGGCGTCGCGACCCGCGCGTGCGGGCTGAGCGGCGGCCCTCCCTCAGGGGTCAGCGGAACCGCGGCCAGCCGCGGACCCGGACCTGCCATCGAGTCGGCCGGAACCGCCTGCCTGGCCACGGTCGCTGCGGCCGCCGTCCGCCGGGCAGCACCGCCTGCCCTTAGCAAGGTGACTCCAGCTACAGCGGTTGCCAGCCACAACACCAGCACCACGATTGCCAACGCCCGACCCTCCAGGTGGCGGCCCGGTTACCAGGCTCGCCGCGGTCTGCCAGTGCCGCCCGCCAGGGGACGGCTTCTCTCGCGAGTCAGGCTAGCCCACGTTGCCGACGCCGGCAGCCGCCGCCGGGCCGGTCAGCGAGCCCAGGCAACTGGCAGCGGCCCGCGTAGACTGGCTGGTGATGCAGGAGATCGGCCACCCCCAGCCGGCCAGCCCGATGGCCGTGCGCTGCCGGGCGGGCGCGCGCGACCGGAGCGCCGCATGACCGAGCGCAAGCCGCAAGGCATGGATTTCCGGTCCTGGATCGACCAGCAGATCAGCGAAGCGGAGGACCGGGGCGCCTTTGCCAACCTGCCCGGCGCGGGCAAGCCGTTGCCCGGCCGTGGCCGCCCGGAGGACCCGGACGCGTGGGCGCTCGACTGGGTGCGCCGTTCGGGGGTCTCGACCGAGGAATTGCTGCCGACGCCCCTGCGATTGCGCAGGCAGGCTGCGCTGCTAGCGGACAGCGTGCCGGAGTTCGGCTCCGAGCGGGCGGTCCGGGCCGCCGTCGCGGAGCTGAACGACCAGATCATGCAGTGGCGCAGGCTGCCGATCGGCCCGCCGCTGTTCGTTCCGCTGGTTGACCCCGACGCAATGGCCGCTAGGTGGCAGGCCGCGCAGCCCGGGCCAGCCGATCCCGGGCCAGCCGATCACGGGCCAGCCGATCCCGGGCGGCCCGCTACAGGTTGGAGGCGATCACGCCGCCGTCGATCTGGTACGCGGCGCCGGTGATGTAGGCGGCGCGCTCAGAGGCAAGGAACGCGACCAGGTCGCCGAGTTCTGCAGGCTCGCCCAGCCGGCCGACCGGAATGCCAGCGGCGAGCGACTGCAGCCGCTCCCGCATCTCCGGATCGGCGGGAGCGCCTTCCCTGAGGCCGGGGCTGAGCCGCGCGGTGCGGAACCGGCCGGGCAGCACCAGGTTGATCGTGATGCCATCGGCCGCCAGGTCCGGCATCAGCGCCTTCACCAGTCCGGCGATGCCCGGCCGCAGGCCGTTGGACAGGTCGATGCCCGCCACCGGCTGCTTGACCGAGCTCGACTGGATCCCGACGATGCGCCCCCACCGGCCGGCCCGCATGTACGGCACGACTTCGCGGACGAACCGCACGAAGTTCAGCGTCACCACCTCGAGCGCCTGCCGCCAGTCCTCGTCGGTCAGCTCGCCGAACCGGCCGATCCGCGGCCCGCCGGAGTTGTTGACCAGGATGTCCACGCCGCCAAAGCGCTCTGCCGTCGCTGCCACCACGGCATGGATGTCCGTCGCGCTGGTGACATCGGCGGGCACGGCGAATACCTCCGCGCCGGTGGCGTCCCGGATGTCCGCCGCCGCGGCCGCCAGGTCGACCTCGCTGCGCGCGCAGATCGTGACCCGCGCTCCCTCGCGCGCCAGCGCGAACGCGCACCCTCGGCCGAGGCCCTTGCTGGCCGCGGTGACGACCGCGACCTTGCCGGTGAGCCCGAGATCCATCTGTCTCCTTAAGGTCGGCAATCCGGCTAGCGCGGACGGCGGCGAAGTCTGGACGTCCGGCTGCTGCTGTGCCATCCTCCACGCAATGCCAATCAGCCGCCAACCGACAGCAGCCGCCAACCGACAGCAGCCGCACAACGCCATCCGCCGCCAGCCAGCAGCGCATCAGCCTAGTGAGAGGTCTTGCCGATGGTGAAGATCGTCGATCACGGGACCTGGCAGCTCGTCCCCGAGGACGAGGGATTGCATCCGGCGGGCCCGGAACGGCTCTGGAACGAGTCGTTCTACTTCGACTTCGCCGCGCCGGACGGGTCGATCGGCGGCTATGTGCGCCTCGGCTTGTACCCGAACTGGGGCCGCGCCTGGTACTGGGCCTGCGTCGTGCGGCCAGGCCGCCCGACGATCCTGGTCGCCGACAACGCGGCGGCGCTGCCCGCCCCCGGCACGACCGGCCTGCGGACCGCGAGCATCGCTGCCAGTCAGCAGATCACCCGGCCGCTGCACTCGGCCAGGATCGGCCTGGACGCCGCGGCCGCGGTGCTGCCCGAGCCGGCCGCCGCCTACGCGGACCTCGACGCCGCCGAGCAGGTCCGGCTGGTTCTCGACCTCGACTGGGTGACGGCCGGCGGGGTCTACCCGTACCGGGACCTCGCCCGGTACGAGATCCCGTGTCAGGTAACGGGCAGTATCAGCGTCGGCGATGAGCGGACGGCGGTCCGCGCCGCCGGCGAGCGGGACCATAGCTGGGGCGAGCGCGACTGGTGGCAAATCTCCTGGCTGTGGACCTCGGGTCGGCTGAGTGACGGCACGGCGTTTCATGGCATGCAGGCCAACATCGGATTCCCGATTGGCTGGCCGTCGTTCGCCGCGCCGCCGGGCGGCGAACTCAGCCACCAGGCCGGATTCAGCGCGCACACCGACTTCGGCACCGACGGCTTCCCGCGGCAGTCCCGGCTGCGATTGCCCGGAGCGCCGCTCACCGCGGTCCCGCTGGCCTTCGCGCCGGTCGCGATGACCTCGCCCGACGGCCGGATCGCGCACTTCCCGCGCGCGCTGTGCCGGTTCACCGCCGACGACGGCCGGACCGGTTACGGCTGGACCGAGTGGAACCAGCCGCCCGGCTGGCGCCAGCATGGCTGGTCCTACCTGGCTGACTCCTCTTACCTGGCCGGCACTGGGGGTGCGGGCAGATGACCGCGACGGTGCGCGGCGGCCAGGATCTGACCCCTGATTTCCTGACCCTCGCCCTGGCCGGCCTGCTCGGCGGTGCCGCCGTCACGGCCGTGCGGGCCACGCCGGTCGGCACTGGCCAGGTATCCGACAGCTACCGGTTGTCCCTGACCTACGACGCCCCGGCGGAGCTGCCGCCGACGATCATCGCCAAGGTGCCAGCGGCCGACCCGGCCAGCCGGAATGCAGCGCGGGCGTTCCGCACTTACGAGATCGAGGCCAGCTTCTACGGCCAGCTCGCGCCCGGCCTGCCGGTTGCGCTGGCCCGGTGTTACTACGCCGCCTATGACGCCGGGCCGGATGAGTATGTCGTGCTGCTCGAGGACCTGGCGCCCGCGCTGCCCGGCGACCAGCTGGCCGGCCTGCAGGCCGCCGATGCGGCGGCCGCCGTCGGTGAGCTGGCGGCACTGCACGCGGCCGGCTGGAACAGCGCTGAGCTGGCCGCGCTCGGCTGGCTGAACAGGTCCAGCGCGGACGGCACGGCGCTGATGGCCGCCGTCATCGCCGATCTTTACCCGCGCTTCCGGGAGCGCTATGCCGGCCGGCTTGAGCCCGGAACGCTCGCGCTGATCGAGGACTTCCTGCCGAAGGTGCCCGCCTACCTGGCCGGGCGGGATGAGCCGCGCACGATCGTGCACGGCGACTTCAGGGCAGACAACCTGCTGTTCGGGGGCGCCCGGCCGGTAGTTCTCGACTGGCAAAC
Source organism: Actinomycetes bacterium (assembly GCA_021792405.1). Lineage (GTDB taxonomy): Bacteria > Actinomycetota > Actinomycetes > Streptosporangiales > Streptosporangiaceae > JAJYUU01. The sequence goes on along the minus strand of JAJYUU010000063.1, from coordinate 2,705 downwards.
GGCCAGCTTCGGCGCGGCGACCGCCGACCTGGCCTATTTCCTCGCCTCCAGCCTGTCAGTCGCCGCCCGCCGGCGGTACGAGGAAATCCTGGTCCGGCGCTATCACGCCGCACTGACCGGCCGCGGCGCCGACCTCAGCTGGCGGGACTGCTGGACCGGATACCGTCGGCACGCTTTCAGCGGCATCATCATGGACATCATCGCCGCGATGATGGTCCGCCAGACCGACCGGGGCGACTCGATGTTCGCCGCGATGACGCGCCGGCACGCCCGGCACGCGCTCGACCTGGACGCGCTTGCGCTGATCTAGCCGCGCGCGGCTAGCGCGGCGCTCGCGGCATGCCGGCCAGCCCGGCGGCCGAAGAACGAGGCCTCCCCCAGCTGCGCTCCGCTGCTGTAACCCTTGCCGTCTTGCACGATGTTCGACGCGCAGGCGCCAGCCGCGTAAAGGCCGTCGATCACCGACCCGTCAGGACGCTGCACCTGGCCGTCGACGGTGCAGCGCAGCCCGCCGAGGGTGAATCCGGCGTACACCGCCTTGCCCAGGCTGAGGTCGAATGCCGCCCACGGGCCGGCGTCCTGCGGCTCGAGCCAGTCCGGGTGCTTGCCGAACTCCGGGTCCTCACCGCGGGCCGCGGCCGCGTTATAGGCCGTCAGGGTCGCGACGAGGTGACCCGCCGGGATGCCAAGGCCCGCTTCCATCGCGCCGACCGTCTCCCAGCCGTCGATGAACGGGACGAGCGGCAGTTCCGGGTACTCCATGTGCGCGCTGTCGACGATCAGGTAGGCGGTGCTGTCCGGCTGCTCGATCACGAAGGCCGAGGTGCGGGCGTGATAGCTGTCCTCGGCAACGAATCGCTTGCCGTCACGGTTGACGACGATGCCGGTCACCAGCTTCGCCGGCGGGTAGAACGGCGCGGTGATGAAGGCCCGGTCCATGTGCAGGGCCTGCGCGCCGGCCGACAATCCCAGCCTGATGCCGGCGCCGTCATCATAGCTAGTGCCGAGGATGAGCGGCTTCTCGGCGAGCTGCGGCACATGACGGGCCACCATGCCGGGATTCATGACGAAGCCCCCGGCGGCCAGGATGACAGCGCCGGCCCGGATGATGCCCGTTCCCGTCGGCGATCGCCAGCGCACGCCGCCGACGTGCCCGCCCGCCGTCACCAGATCCGTCACGGCGCTCTCGTAGCTGACCCGGACCCCGGCCGCGGCAGCCCGCGCCACCAGCAGGTCAATCACCAGCCTCGCACCGCCGGTGTCGCCGGGCACCGGGACCTTATGGCCCCGCGGGGCCGGGACCGCGATCTCGCTGAAGGGCCAGACTTTCTCGCTGCCGGTGTACATCAGGCCCTGCGTGCCCGGCTGGATCACCGCCTTCTGCGGGTAATAGCTTCGCTCGAAGGTAAAGCCGAGACCCTCGAGCCAGTCGCAGTGCGCCGCGCTGCCATCCGCGTAAGCCCGGATCTTTTCCGGCTCGGGATCCGGCGTTACCGCCATCAGGTAGGCGTACATCTGGTCCGGGCTGTCGGGGTGACCAGTCGCCCGCTGGACGGCAGTCCCGCGGTAGAAGTGGCCGCCCGCAAGCGCGCTGGTCCCGCCCGCCACCGCGGCGCGCTCCAGCACCACGACGGACGCGCCGGACGCGGCGGCCTCGACCGCGGCGCAGCCGCCTGCCATCCCGAAACCGACGATGAGGACGTCGGCCGCATCGGGCGGGCTGCCGGGCTGCCCGGCGCCTGGCACAGGCTCTGAAATCATGGGCATAAGCTGCGGTGATTACTCATCTGGTGGTGTCGCTTACATACCTGGGTACATCATTCAGATCACGCGCTGCGACGCTTGCGCGCCGTAGCGTCGTGTTAGCACCTGGCCCTGATCTAAGGGGGACGAGGCACTGTGACGACGGCGGGGGGTCGCCATTGTCTCGTACTACCTCGCTCACAGCCACCGATAGCCCGAGAGGCTCGACACGGCCTGGCGCCGTGCCACTCGCCGAGATGCCGTCGGCCTGACCCGCGGTGGATACCGCCGGCCCGCGCTTCATGGCGCGGGCCGGCGGCAGCTGAGGGCCTGCGAGGCGGCCTACAGGCCGGTCTTCGCCGTCGAGATGTCGTAGCTCGAGCCCCAGTACCACTGAGTGGCGTCGGAGCCGGGCACGATGTGCTGGTAGCCGGTCGGGTCGGCGATCCACCACCGGATATGCTTCTGCATCCAGGCAGGCAGCGTGGCGATGGCCGCCTGGGTGGCTGGCCACTCCGAGATCATCGTGTAGATGCAGGCCAGCGAGTTCGGGTTGGCGTGCAGCTTGGCACGAGCCCAGGTCGCCGCCATCGACGGGGTCGCATCGCCGGGCTCGACATCAAGCACATCGGCATTCGGGTCGGTTCCGTTGGTGTCGATCCACAGCACCTTGGGCCGCCCGGCCACCTGCGCCGGCGACACCGCGAACGGTCCGCTGGCGTAGGTCGCCACCATCTGGCCGGCCGGGATCGCCGACGGGGTCACCGAGTCGTAGAAGTTGTAGGGCTGCTGTGGCGCCGCCTGCTGTGCAGTGCCAGGCTGGCTGCTGCCCGCGGCCGGCTGCCCGGGCCCGGTCGTGGCCGCCGGCGTAGCCGGACCGCCGGACGTCGGCGACGCGGATGGCTGCGCCCCGCCCGGACGGGCCGGGCCCGGTTGCGTACCTCGCGGATGCGGGCTGGCCG
>JAJYUU010000220.1 GCA_021792405.1 Actinomycetes bacterium | reverse complement strand
GCCGGGTGAGGCCGGCCATGTCGATCTCATTGTCGAAGTGCCCGATGTTGCCGACGATCGCCTGGTGTTTCATGTGGCTCATGTGCTCGGCGGTAATGATGTGGAAGTTGCCAGTCGCGGTGACGAAAATATCCGCGGTGGCGACGACATCCTCCAGTCGCGCGACCTGGTAGCCATCCATCGCGGCTTGCAGCGCGCAGATCGGGTCGATCTCGGTAACGATCACCCGCGCCCCCTGGCCGCGCAGCGATTCGGCGCAGCCCTTGCCGACGTCTCCGTAGCCGCAGACGACGGCTACCTTGCCGCCGATCAGCACGTCGGTCGCCCGGTTGATGCCGTCGACCAGCGAGTGCCGGCAGCCGTACTTGTTGTCGAACTTCGACTTCGTGACCGAGTCGTTGACGTTGATTGCCGGGAACCGCAATGAGCCGTTCCCTGCCATCTCGTAGAGCCGGTGCACTCCGGTGGTGGTCTCCTCGGTGACGCCCTTGATCCCGGCGGCCATGGCGGTCCACTTGCCCGGCGCCTGCTCCAGCGAGCGGGACAGCACCGAGAGGATGACGCCCCACTCTTCCGGGTCGTCGTCGCGTGCCGCCGGCACCCGGCCGTCCGCCTCGAACTCCGCGCCCTTGTGCACCAGCAGGGTGGCATCGCCGCCATCATCGAGCAGCATGTTCGGCCCGGACTCCGCTGCCCAGGTCAGCGCCTGTTCGGTGCACCACCAGTACTCTTCCAGAGTCTCGCCCTTCCAGGCGAAGACCGGGATGCCGCGCGGATCTTCCGGCGTGCCATCCGGGCCGACTGCCACGGCGGCTGCCGCATGGTCCTGGGTGGAGAAGATGTTGCACGAGGCCCAGCGCACCGAAGCACCGAGAGCGACGAGGGTCTCTATCAGTACCGCGGTCTGCACCGTCATGTGCAGCGATCCGGTGATGCGCGCGCCCGCCAGCGGCTTGGCGTCGGCGAACTCGGCCCGCACCGCCATCAGGCCCGGCATCTCGTGCTCGGCCAGCCGGATCTCACGGCGGCCGAAGTCAGCGAGTGACAGGTCGGCGACCTTGAACGGGACTGTCTCGACAGGCATGCAGGCTCTCCTTGGGTCTGTTGCGTGCTGGCTCTCCGGCTCAGCCGGCGCCACAGCTCGACAGTACGGCAGTGCGGGCAGCTTCGGCACGTCCAGGAGGTTGTTCCTGACAGAAAGTTGTAAGATATGCGCCATGCGGATCACTGAGGCTGCCAGGCGGCTCGGCATGACGCCCCGGATGCTCCGCTACCGGGAGTCTCTCGGCCTGCTTCCCGTGGTCCGCCACGCGGGCAGGGCACGCACGCCCCGGCGCCCGCCGACGGTGCTGATCCGGGGGGACGACCCCCCGAAGCCCCCCGAGAGGCCGGCCGCGCACAGCCCGCACCGTCAGTTCACTGACGCCGACCTCGGCGCCGTCGCGCTCGGCCTGTCGCTGGAACGCCGTTACGACATAAGCCCGGTCGCGCTGGCCTTCGGCATCCGGGTGCTCGCCGACCCCGCGGTCAGGGCCGACGTCGCGGAGTTCGCGCGCCGCATCGGCAGGATTCAGCCGCCGCCGGCCCGCGCCCTCGACTTCGAGCAGGAACGAGCGCTACGGCTGCTCGGCGCCGCAGTGCCGGCCAAGCGGCGCTGACCGCACGTTCCCGCGGGAACGCCGTTTGCCGGTGCTGCCCGTCAGGCCAGCAGACAGACTCAGGGCGCGCGAAAGTACGCGGCCGGCGTGACGCCGGTCTCACGCTTGAAGGCCTGCACGAATGCGCTGTCGGAGTCGTAGCCGACATGCCGCGCCACGGCGGCAACGGGTTCGCCGGCGGCCAGCGCAGTCAGTGCCGCCTGGACCCGGAGCGACGAGGCGGCCGCCGCCGTGGCCGAGGCGATCGCGCTCAACGCCGACCTGCGCGCGAACGCTGCCCGAGACACCGACCTCGCCGCGGTCCGCGAGCGCGGGATGCTCGCCGCCGGTGGCGATGAGCCGTCACTCCGGCGCGTCGCGGGCCGCCGGGTCACGTGCCTCATCGATCAGCAGCACCGGGATGTCGTCGCGCACCGGGTAGGCCAGGCCGCAATCTGCCCCGGTGCACACCAGTTCACTGGCAGCGTCGTCCGGCCGGAGTGGCGAGTGACACTTCGGGCAGGCCAGAATGTCGAGCAGCCAGTCATCGATCTTCATCCGGTCTCCAGTCCGTCATAGTGGCCGGAGGCAGCCCCGTCCGGGATCTCCGAACCTCATGCTGCACCCTATCCAGCCGGCCGCTACTCCAGGTGCCCTCCGTCTGACGGCGCGGACCGCAGCACCCGCAGATGTCCCCGGCGGCCTACTTCGACACCCTGGCCGGTCGGCTCGGCCGGCGTCCGCGGCACCGTGGCCTCGCGGACCGCGTTGGCCAGGGCCTCCAGGTCGTCGGCCACGGCGGCCTCATCAGGCTGCCCGACCGGAAGCCGGACCACCTCCCAGCCGCGGGGAGCCGTCATCCGGTCGGCGTGCCGCGCGCACAGGTCGTAGCAGTGCGGTTCGACAAATGCCGCGAGCGGCCCGAGCACCGCGGTCGAGTCACGGTACACATAGGTCAGCGTGTACAAGGCGGCCTGCCTGCAGGCCGGCCGTGAGCACTGACGAGCGGTCAACGGACGATCACCCCGGCTCCCCCAGTTCCGGACGGCCACCGGTAGCGCGCAGCATCCGCGGTCGGGGCATAGCTGGATCGTGATGGACGCTCACAACGGCAGACGGTATCGACCGGCAGACGGTAACGCCACCACCTGGGGCACACTGCGCGATCGTGTCGCCGGTAGCCAGATCGCTGCGCGAACGCAGCGTCAGCGGCTGGGATACGCTCGGTTGCCATGCGCGACAGCGACGGCACTGGCCGTGCCTCCACCGGCCGGGTCCGCAGACGGGACCGGCACGGCCGCGGGCTACGCGGGTCCCTGGTCCCGCCTGACGTGCCGCTCTACCGCAGCCGGTCGGACCGGTTCGACGACCTTGTCCTGCTGGCCATCTCGCAGCTGGAGCCACGCTGGGAGGCCGAGCTATCCACGGTTGAGTTCGGAGTCGACGAGATTCCGCCGCTCATCGGGAATCCGGACGACCCCGAGCCGGTGCCGCTCGCCCGGCTTGAGGTGGGTCCGGCACCATCGCCCCCGGTCCGCCCGGTTCCCGCACAACCGAGAGAGCTGGGGCCAGCCGGGCAGCTGGGACCGGCCGGGGAGCTGAGGCCAGCCGGGCATCCGGGCCCGGCCGGGCAGCCAGGCCCGGCCGATCATCCTGCCGTCCCGGCGAGACGGGCCAGGATCGTACTGCACCGGCGCCCGCTGCTGGCCCGCGCCGACGGTGAGGAGGAACTGGCTGAACTCGTGCTCGACGTCATCGTCGAGCAGTTCGCGCGCTGGCTCGGCGTTGACCCGCAGACCGTCGACCCCGGCTACCCGGCAGAGGAATAAGCCAGCCAGACCCGACTGCGGCCGCAGGAGGGGTGCCACGCCTTCCGGTCAGCGCAGGATGGCCGACAGCGAATCCCGTACTGCGGGCAGCGGTATCCAGGTGAGCGCGGGCGGCACCGGCAGTATCGACTGCACGGTCCGGCCGGAGAAGATGATCCGGCCCGCGTAGACCGGGCCTGATCCGGTGAGCGGCTTCACCAGCAGCGCGAATGCATCAGCCTTGACGCCTCTCGGCAGACTGACCGGGACGACGACCGAGGATCCGGCCTTGATCTGCACGACGGTGCCCGGCTGGCCGGCCGCCGACGCGGACGAGGTCGCGGTGATAATCCGGACGCTGGCCGCCTGCCGGGGGGCCGAGAGAACCAGCTCGGTCGAGCCAGCCGCGCGGGCCGGATCATCGGCCAGCACGCCTTGCTCGCCGATCGGCAACCCGCTGACCGCGAGTGCTCCGGGCGAGCCGGCTGGGCCGCCTTGCACCGCCATGGTCACTGCCACCGGGACGTTGGCCGAGATCATGATCGCACCCGGGATGCCGTCCAGCGACGGTACCGGGATGGTGGCCGCCGAGCCGCCCAGCAGGTCGATCCCGGTGCCACCGGTTGGCTGATACGACCCCCTGGCCGTGACAGCGGTGATCTTCACCTGGGCCGACGCGGAACCGGGTACCGCTATGTACAGCGAGCGTGACCCAGCGTTGCCCGGCAAGCCCGGAATCACCAGATGCCGGGCCGGCGCCTGGGTGGGAGGCAGCCAGCCGCCGTCGCGGCGTGCGGACTGGCTCTCCCGTACCGCGGCCACGACCTGGCCAACGCTGGTGGTGACGTTCAGCGCGATGACCTTCGACGACTGCAGCAGGCGGCCCAGGGACTGCACGACCATGCCGTGCGGCGGCACTGTGATGCCGTTGTCGGCGTTGCCCAGCAGTGGCGGGCCCTTGGTGACGTCGGTCAGCGCCGACACCGCGGCGTCGGCCGGCTGGTTGCCGGAGTTCATCAGGTACAGCTCGATCGTGCCCGCGATGGCCTGACCTGGCCCGACGAACCAGAAGCTGGTGCCAGGAGCGCCGCACCCAGCCGTGACCAGGCCGCCCGGCCCGGTCTGCTCGACTTCCAGGCCCTGGGCCATCGCACCCACCGCGCTGACCATGACGCCGCCCTGAGCGTCCTGCGTCGTGACGCTGGCGCTGGAGCCCGGCTGGCCGGTCTGCGCTGCCTTGGTCAGTGGCGGGGCTGCCGTGACGGTCGACAGTTGCAGCACGCCCGGCTGGCTGTCGGTGCCGACGACCGGGCCCGGCGACGGGCCGCCGCCCGGAGTCAGACGGGTGATCACAGCGTGCCCGCCCGCCGACGACGCTGGCATGGCCGCCACCACCACTGACGCCGAGGTCGGGGCAGCCGAGCCAGGTGCAGGGCAGATCCGGGTGGCTGTCGACACAGCGAGGCGGGCAGCGGTGCCTGGCCGGGCCGCCACGGCAGTCGGATGTAGAGCGCCGGCACCGGCGTAAATCCCGGCCAGCGCCGCTACCACAACAGCGGCGAAGACCGCCCGACGGTAACGCGGGCGCCTCACCAGGGCTCTCCCTCGTCGTCCTGGCCGGGCGCCGACCACCCTCGGGATGGCCGATCACGCCCGGATGACCAGTCATGATGCACTTCCCCGGCCGACGGCAGGGCTTCCAGCGCGTCGCCGTAACCGGGCTGATCCAGTCCCTGCCGACCATCGGGATACCAGGCCGAATCAGCTGCCTGGTTCCCTGCCGGATAGTCCTGCGGCCAGCCCTGCTGCCGATCATCTTGCGGCCAGCCGCCAGGCTGCTGGTAGTCCTGCGGCCAGCCCTGCTGCTGGCCAGCCGACGGCCACGCCGTCTGCCGGTCATCCGGCCCGCGGTAACCAGCCGGCTCCCGGCCCGGGTAACCGGCCGGGTCCCGGCCCGGGTAACCGGCCGGGTCCAGCGAGCCACCGCCGGGATACCCGCCGTCCGGCACCGGATCGGAGTCGTAGCCGGACGGAGCGTAGCTGCCCGCCCGGCGGCCATACCCGGTCCTGCCGTCGTAGCCGGAGTCCCGGCCGTAGCCCGGGTCGCGGCCGTAGCCCAGGTCGCGGCCGTAGCCCAGGTCGCGGTCCGGATTCCAGTCCGCGGGCCCTGGACGTGCGGGCGGCTCGTCGTAAGGCATTCCGGACGGCGACGGCACCGCGCGCCGCGACAGCTCGCCACCTGGCGGCCCGGCGGCTGGTCCCGGCGCTGATTCGGTCCCACGACCGTATGGGTCCGCGGCCGCGCCGTACCGATCTGCACCCGCGCCGTACCGGTCTGCACCCGCGCCGTACCGGTCTGCGCCCGCGCCGTACCGATCTGCACCCGCGCCGTACCTGTCTGCGCCGTACTGGTCTGCGCCCGCGCCGTACTGATCTGCGGCGGCACCAGGCCGATCGGCAGGCCGGCCGTCGCCGGGCCGTGTCCGGGCGCTAGCGGGCGGCCCGTCTACGAAGCGGCTGACCGGCTGGCCAGCGGGCCAGGCCGCCACTGCTCGGGCCGACCTCGCGCCGGCACCGGCGACCCCAGCGGCACCTGCCGCCGTCGCACCGGCGACCCCAGCGACCCCCGCGGCACCTGCCGCCGCCGCGCCCGCCGCTGCGGCTTCCGATCGGCTCGCCCCAGACCGGCCGGCCCCAGAC
>JAJYUU010000062.1 GCA_021792405.1 Actinomycetes bacterium | reverse complement strand
CAGCATCCGGGTCACCGAGCCAGCGAGCCCGACGAATGCGATCGTGACCGCGATGATCAGCACCGCGGCGGCCGCGTAACTGCCCGAGCGCAGACCGCCGGCCACGATCTCGAACTCGCTGCGGAACAGCCCGAACGGCGGCATCGCGCCGAGCGCGAACACCGCCAGCAGGAACAGCGGCCCGCTGGCCGGCAGCAGGTCCAGGCCGCCGCGGATCGCCATGATCTGCTTGGTGCCCAGCTTGCGGACCAGCACGCCCGCACCCATGAACGCATTGCCCTTGGCTGCCGCGTGCGCAAGCACGTGCAGCAGCACGCCGGCCAGCGCGGCCGGGGCTCCGAAGCTGACCCCGATGGCGAGGATGCCCATGTGCTCGACGCTCGAGTAGGCCAGCAGCCGTTTGACGTCCCGCTGCCCGAACAGGTACAGCATGGACAGCACCAGCGACGCCACCCCGAACACGAGCAGCACGTTGCGCGGGAACGCCGGTCCGAGTGCGACTTCGGTTACCTGGTAGAAGCGGAGTATGGCGTAGAAGCTGACCGCCAGCAGCGAGCCGGACAGCAGCGCGGACACCGGCGTCGGCGCCTCGGAGTGCGCGTCCGGCAGCCAGGTGTGCACCGGCACAAGGCCCATCTTGGTGCCGAAGCCGAGTACCGCGAGGACGAACATCAGCCGAACGGCGGTGTGCGGAAGCCGGCCAGCGACCGACAGCAGCTGGGTGAAGCCGAGGTCGTAGGACTGGACGAGGACGTGCGCGCCCGCGTAGTAGGCGAAGATCGTCGCCAGCAGCGCCAGTCCTAGCCCCGTCGAGGCCAGCAGCACGTACTTCCAGGCGGCTTCGGCGGCGCCGTCGGTGTCCTCGATCGCCACCAGCAGCGCCGAAACGATCGTGGTCACCTCGATAGCGACCCAGAGCAGGGCGAGATTGCTGGCCATCGGTGCCGCCAGCATGGCCCAGGCGAACAGGTTGAGCCCGGCCCACAGCAGCCGCGTGCGCCTGGTCGGCGGGTGGCCATCGCTATCGCTATCGCCGGAAAGGTAGCCGATCGAGTAGACCGCCACCGCCGCGTAGAGGAATCCGGTGGCCAGCATGAACACGGCACTCAGCGCGTCGACCCGCAGCACGTGCAGGTAGCTGACGTCGTGCCGGGCGGCGGCCGGCACCAGCACCAGGACTGCCGCGAAGCTCGCGGTGCCGCTCAGCGCGGTGACGACCCGGCCGACCGAGGCCGGGGAGCACACGCAGATCAGCGCAGCTGCCAGCGGCAGCGCGAGCAGGATGAGCAGGACAGCGTGCATGGCTACCCCTTCAGGCTCGTCAGCTCGGCGGTGGACAGCGAGTCAGCGCGGCCGTGGTGCACCCGGATCAGCAACCCGAAGACGACCGCCACGACGAGCAGGTCGAACAGGAACGCGATCTCCAGGATCAGCGGCAGGCCGGCCGCGACGACGAGCGCGGTGAGCGAGACGCCGTTCTCTAGCGACAGGAAGCCGATCGCCTGGGAGATCACGTCCCGCCGCACGATCATGAGGACGAAGGCGACCAGGATGACCGCGACCGAGATCGACAAGGCCGTGGCAGGCAGGACCGGGCTGCGCAGGCCGAGCGCGGCCACCGTGAAGAAGCCGAGCGCGGCAACGGCGATGGCGATCAGCACCGCGCTCGCCACGCTCAGCGCATGGCTGCCAGCGATGTCGCTCCAGCGCGGGTCACCGCCGATCGCGCCGATGCCGCGCAGCATCCGGCGCAGCACGACCGGCACGATCACCACCTTGAGCGCGAACGACAGCGCGGCGAGCGCGTACACGTCAGGCAGGTGCCGGGTGGCCGCGACCACGATGCACAGCACGGACAGCAGCGCTGACTGGACCGCGTACAGGCGGACCTGGTCGCGCAGCAGAGCCTGGCGCAGCATGCCGAACTCGGCCAGCAGGACCCCGACCGCGACCACGCTCGCGCCGCCTGCCAGCGCGCTCGGCGCGGCCACGGTTGAAGCCAGCACGGTTGAAGCCAGCACGGGGGCGGCTACGATCCCGGACATCAGCCACCGCCCAGGTAGAGGGTGAACACGCCGAGCACGGCGAGCAGGAACGCTCCCGCGGCGAATTCGGTGATCTTGAACAGCCGCAGCTTGCCGAACGAGTTGTCGATGACCGCCACCACGACGCCGAGCAGCGCTGCCTTACCGATCAGCGCAGCGATCGCGAGCAGCACCGAGACTAGGCTCGGCGTGGCCGCGAGGCCCCAGGGCGCGACGAAGACGTTGATCAGGATCGTGAACAGGATCAGCTGCTTCATCGCCGAGCCCCACGTCAGCAGCGCGAAATAGGGCCCGGAGTGCTCGAACGGCCGGGCCTCCTCGATCATCCCGAATTCGTTCGTGCCGGAGTGCGTCTCCACCGGGATGCGCCCGGTCTCGTACAAGATCACCATGAACAGCGCCGCGGCGGCCAGCAGGTGCGCCGGCCTGATGATCTGGCCGACGCTCGAGCGCACGGTGGCGGCCAGCGCGTAGGGCAGGTCGGTGCCGGTGACCAGCGCCACGGTGAACACCACGAACAGCACGACCGGCTCGGTGATCGCGCCGAAGGTCTTCGCCCGGCTAGCGCCGAGCTGGGCGTACGGGCTGCCGGTGTCCAGCGCCGCGACCGCGACCACGAAACTCGCCAGCGACAGGATGAACCCGCCGCCGAGTATGTCGCCCATGTATCCGAGCGGCAGCCCGAACGTGGTCAGCACCGGGATCAGCAGCGGCACCGTGAGATAGCAGGTGATCGCCGCTACCGGCGCGGCCAGGAAAACCCAGCTCGACCCGATCGGTGCCAGCGCTTCCTTGCGGAACAGCTTGCCGAGGTCGTAGTAGGGCTGCAGGACCCGCGGCCCGGTCCGGCCCTGCAGCCGCGCCTCGACACGGCTGATCACGCCCGAGACCCCGGGCGCCGCGGCAGCGATGGTGACAACCTGCAACAGCTGGACGAGGAGTATGGGCAGCGCCGGGCTCACTGATGTGCTCTTCTCGGGCGAGACCCTGCGCTGCTGGCCTGGGGTCCGCCCGAGCTATCTTTGCCCGGCGGTGGCGTCACTTCCGCGCTCACTGATGTCTCCTCCTACGCCGGGATCCCCGGCAGCAGTGGTAGAGGCCATCAGCGAGACATTTCGCGGTTAGTGGCGAGCCTCATCGCCAGTTCGTCCTTTCTACCGCACAGGCAGCGCAGAGAGCAATCCACATTGGTCACTTCCGTCACAAGCCGCATCACAGGGAGCCCTTCGGCGCCACCCACTCGGTTGGCTGGCCGGTGATCGCGGCTATCCGGTCGTAGTAGGGGTCGTAGTGCAGCACGGTCAGGTTGGCGAGCTCGGCTGTAGCCGCGATGATCAGGTCGGGCAGTCGAAAGTGGCGGTGCTGGCTGTGCTCCGCCATCGAATGGTGGACTTCCAGGGCTCGGGTCATCGCCTCGCCCGTCACTTCGACCCAGCGCTGAGCGTGGAGTGCTCTCCACAGAACTTCGTAGCTTTCTGGGTCAGATGCGTTATTGAGGTACTCCAGCGCTGTCATTTGGCATGCGGCTAGCCGCCCCTGCGTGAGGAGCGTAACGAAACGATCCCGGACGACCTGGTGACGGCTCTGCAGGACATAGACCGAGGTGTCGGCAAGGTAGGCAGGTGCGGCCATCACGCGACGTGCTGGTCTCGCGCATTCTCGGCGAGCCTGGAAAGGTCGCGCCCGCCCCCGTAGCCGAAGGCCTCCTCAGACGTGCCAAAGTCCATCTGCGCGCTGTCGAAGGCCGCCGCAATACGTTGTCCCTGTATCCGGACCGCCTGGATCCGGAGCGCCTCATTGATTGTGGCGACCTTGGTCTCCGTCCCTAGCGCCTGCCGTGCTGCATCCAGCCACTCGTCATTGATCTCTACGGTGATGCGCGTCATGATGATCAGGATACACCAGAACTGTGAGCCGGTATACATCACGTTCAGCCGTAGGTAAGCACCAGCTCACTCTGATAGCTGATGATCTCAGATCCTCACATGGCGCACTACCCGATGATGCGCCAACGGCCGGTTGCTAGCCAGAAGCCTCGCGCCCGGCACGCGGCTTCCATCAGTTCCCGGAGGGGGCAATTAGGCGGCCTTGCGCAACGGGCTCGTTGGGCCAGCCCCAGCCCCGTTCCCGTGCCCCCGCCCCGGAAGACATGACGGAAAGGACGATGAACACCGGTACGCCGCAGCCGAACGCCCCAAGTAGCCAGACCTGAGCGCAGCCGGAGGACGTGGCCCGCTCAGCCGCAAGTCCGGGCTAATGCCGTTCAGCACGATCCTGGCCGTTGCCCGGATCAGCGGCTGCCACCCCGACACCGAATGCCGATCCGCAGCCAGCGGCGAGTACTGCTCGCCGTGGGCTGTGCCAGCGCTATGGCACTGGACCCTCGCCGACGCCGTGCCCGGCACTTCGACGGAGGGTCGCCAAGAAGCCGCCGCAGCGCAGGCCGGGAGTTCGCGCCTAGCTGTCGGGGCTCGGTAGGCTCGAAGCCGTGCCCGAGGCCTTCATAGTGGATGCCGTCCGCACTCCGGTGGGCAAGCGCGGCGGCGGGCTCGCCGCGATCCATCCGGCCGATCTGGGCGCCTCGGTGCTGACCGCACTGGTCGAGCGCACCGGGATCGACCCGGCGGCGGTCGAGGACGTCGTGTTCGGCTGCGTCGACGCGGTAGGGCCGCAGGCTGGCGACATTGCCCGGACTGCCTGGCTGGCCGCCGGCCTGCCCGACCACGTCCCTGGCACCACCGTCGACCGGCAGTGCGGCTCCTCCCAGCAGGCCGTGCACTTCGCCGCCCAGGCCGTGATGTCCGGCAGCGCCGACGTGGTCGTGGCCGGCGGCGTCCAGAACATGAGCGCGGTGCCGATCTCTTACGCCATGACGGCAGGTCAGGCGCTGGGCTTCGCCGACCCGTTCCGCGGCTCCGCCGGGTGGCTGCGTCGCTACGGAGACCAGGAGATCTCGCAGTTCCGGTCTGCGGAGATGATCGCGCAGAAGTGGGACATCAGCCGCGAGGACATGGAGCAGTTCGCCGTGACCTCACACGAGCGGGCACTGCTCGCGGCCGCCGGGGGACGGTTCGACAAAGAGATCGTGCCGGTCTTCGGCCTGACCGCGGACGAGCCGCCGCGGCAACCGGACTGGGCCAAGATCCGCTCGCTGCCGGCCCTCTCCCCCGGCGGCCGCCTCACCGCCGCGGTATCAAGCTCCATCGCCGACGCGGCGGCCGCGCTGCTGGTGGTCAACGAGACCGGGCTGCGGACGCACCGGCTGACAGCACGGGCCCGGATCCATCACATGTCCGTGCGCGGCGCTGATCCGGTGTGGATGCTGACGGCGCCGATACCGGCCACGGCGCACGCGCTGGCCAAGGCCGGAATGACGCTGGCCGACATCGACCTGGTCGAGATCAACGAGGCGTTCGCCCCGGTCGTCCTCGCCTGGGCCGCCGAGACCGGCGCTGACCTGGGCCAGGTCAACGTGAACGGCGGGGCGATCGCGCTCGGCCACCCGCTCGGCGCCACCGGCGCCCGGCTGATGACCACGCTGCTGCACGAACTTGAGCGCACCGGCGGCCGGTTCGGCCTGCAGGTCATGTGCGAAGGCGGCGGGCAGGCCAATGTCACGATCATCGAGCGCCTCGGCTGACGCCGGATGCGCCAGCACAGCAGGGCCAACGGGCGTCCGGCTGGGTCCGCAGCCGGGTGTCAGCCCTGGTGAATGCCACCGCGCCCAGAGCAGCTTGCTGATGTTCGCCTCCGTGCCCGGAACGGCACCGGCCGCCCGCCCGAGCGTGGCCAGCGCCGTGTAGCGCAGCACCTGCAGGCCGGCCCATGCCGCCACCATCCGCGCTCGCAGGACCGGGTCACCGACGGCGCCGCCAGTGAGGTCCACACCTTCTGGCCGTCCAGGTGCCACTCGTCCCCGTCCAGCCTGGCCCTGGTGGCCACCGCCGCCAGATCGGAGCCGGCGCCCGGCTCGGAGTAGCCCTGGCACCATAGCTGCGTCCCGGCCAGGATGCCGGGCAGGAACCTGGCCCGCTGCTCCGCGGTGCCGAACATCAGCAGCATCGGCGCGACAAGCTGTTCCCCGATGTGGCCGAAGCGCGTCGGCCCGCCCGCCCTGGCGTATTCCTCGCCAAAGATCACCTGGTGACGCCACGGCAGGACCGCCGCTGCCGGCCAGCGGGGCGAAGTCACCGGCCAGGTTCGCGGCAAGCCGGCCGCGCACCTCGGCGTGGAAGGCATCTTCGTCCGGTTCGTCCGGCGCTGACACGCGCTTCAGCTCCTCGCGCGGGCCATGGATGCCGATCTAGTGGGGTTATAGGCCCACCAGATAGGCACCCATGGCGTCACCGCCGTGCCGCGGGTGATCATTTGCTTGCCTGCTCGTCCCGCCGTCGCTCATCACGCATCGACCGCGCGTCGTGCCCGGCGAGGGAGTCGGAGCCAACCTCGGCGTTATGCGCGTGCGCGAGGTGATGCAGCCCGAACACCGAGTCCATGCCCACCTGCAGGCCCATCGCGTCCTCGGCCTGATTGACCGCCTTCTTGGTGAGCGCGAGGCCGAGCCGCGGCATCGCGCTGATCTTGGTTGCCATCTCGGTCACCTCATCGGCGAGCCGGCCGGACGGCACCACCCGGTAGATCATGCCTAGCTCGTAAGCGCGCTCGGCGCTGATCCGCTCGCCGAGGAACAGGAACTCCTTGGCCTGCCGCGGCCCCATCACCCACGGGTGGGCGAAGTACTCCACGCCGGGGATGCCCATCCGCACCACCGGATCGGCGAAGTAGGCATCATCAGCGGCCACGATCAGGTCGCAGACCCACGCGAGCATCAGCCCGCCGGCGATGCACGCGCCGTGCACCTGGGCGATCACCGGCTTGGGCAGCTCCCGCCAGCGGCGGCACATGCCGAGGTAGACCTCCTGCTCACGGGCGAAGCGGCGCTGCGCACCGGGCTTGCCGACGTGGTCCCACCACAGGCCCGCCCGCCGGTCGAACGAGGTACCGATGTCGCGGCCCGGCGTACCGATGTCGTGCCCGGCAGAGAAGTGCTGGCCAGCTCCCGCCAGCACGACGACCGCGACGTCGTCGGCGGCGGCGGCACGGTAGAACGCGTCGTCGAGCGCATAGGTCATGGCCGAGTTCTGGGCGTTGCCGTACTCGGGCCGGTTCATCGTCACCGGCGCGATCGCGCCATCCACCTCGTAGCGAACCACGTCGTCAGACACCGGCACGCACCCTTCTTCCGTCAGCTCTCTTCGGTGACCGGACTGCCGTCGCTGGCGGGCTGGCCACGCCCGAACGACTCGCGCAGCCGACTGGATACGCCGGACAGGTTCAGCTCGAAGGTGTAGCCCTGCTCATACCGGTAGCTGCGCTTGACGTCGCAGGGGTCGATGCCGTTGAACGCCTCCTTGGCCAGCCGGATGACCGCGGGATCCTTCGCCGCGATCTGCGCCGCCACCGCCAGGGCCGCGGTCCGCAACTGCGCTCGCGGCACGACTGCCAGCACCGAGCCGAACGCGTGCAACTCCGCTGCGCTCGCGGTGGCCGAGGTGTACATCATCGCCCTGGCCTTGTGCTGCGGCACCAGCCGGGACAGATGAGTTGCCGCACCGAGCGCGCCGCGGTCGGCCTCGGGCAGCCCGAACGTGGCGTCCTCGCTGGCGACGATCACGTCGGCGCTTCCGGCCAGCCCGATGCCGCCGCCGAGGCAGAACCCGTGCACTGCCGCGATCACCGGCACGGCGCAGTCGTACACCGCGGCGAACGCGGCAAAGCAACCGCGGTTGGCGCCGATCAGCGCGGTGAAGCCGGCGTCGGCCTGGATTTCCTTGATGTCCACGCCCGCGTTGAAGCCCCGGCCTTCGGCGCGCAGGACGACCGCCCGGACGTCGGCGTTCTCGCCGGCCGCCCGCACGGCGGCGGCAAGCTCGAACCAGCCTGCCGCCGGGAGCGCGTTCACCGGCGGGTGATCGACGACGATCTCCGCGACATGGCCGGTCAGCGTGCTGGAGATCATGTCCGCCCCTCCGTCACGGGTGCTGGCTGGAGACCGAGACAACTTCGCCGGTCAGGTACGACGAGTAATCGCTGGCGAGGAACACGATCACGTCGGCGACCTCCCACGGCTCGGCGGCCCGGCCGAACGCCTCGCGGGCCGAGAGTTCGGCAAGGAACTCTTCGCTCGACACCTTCGCCAGGTGCGGATGCATCGCGATGCTCGGCGACACCGCGTTGACCCGGACCCCGGCCGGGGCGGCCTCGATGGCCGCGCACCTCGTCAGCGCCATCACGCCGGCCTTGGCGGCAGCGTAGTGCGCCTGCCCGGCCTGCGCCCGCCAGCCGATCACCGACGCGTTGTTGACGACCACCCCGGCGCGCCGGGGAATCATGTGCCGCAGCGCGGCCCTGGTGCACCTGAACGTTCCGGTCAGCGTCACGTCGATGACCGCGCTCCACTGCTCGTCGGTCATCTCGGCCAGCGGGGTGTCGCCGCCGAGGCCAGCGTTGTTGACCACGATGTCGAGGTGCCCGTGCCCGGCAACCGCCGCCGCGAACAGGTGGTCGACCTGCGACTGCGACGTCACGTCGCAGAGGACCGACAACGGCCGCTCGCCGCTGATCCCGGCCAGCCGCTCCGCTGCCTCGCCGAGCCTGCGTTCGTGCCGGTCGCTGATCACGACCCGGGCACCCTCCTCGGCGCAGCGCCGCGCGGTGGCGAAGCCGATGCCGGTGCCGGCCGCGGCGGTGACCAGCACGGTGCGGCCGGCCAGCAGGCCGTGGCTGGGATGCGGACGGGGCCCCGGCCCACCCTGACGGTCGCCAGCGGATCCGGTCACCGCGCCGCCTCCGTCCGCCCGGCACTCGCAAGTCCCTCGAGCACGGCAGTCGCCTCCGCGATGATCCGCCCGACTAGCTCGGCGCAGCCCGGCAGGTCGTCGATCACGCCCGCGACCTGACCGCTGGCCAGCGTGCCAAGGTCGGTCCGGCCGTCCACCATGCTGGCGCGCAGCATCACCGGCGTGTTAGCGACCATGATCACCTGGCTCCAGCTCAGCCCCTGGCTGCGTTTCATGGCCAGCCCTTCGGCGAGTATGTCGCGCCACGGCGTGCCGGACATCTTCCTGAAGTCGGCCGCATGCCGGGCCGACCGCAGCAGCCGCGACAGCGGCCCCTCGGCGATGAGCCGGTCGGCAAGCGGCGTGCGGAGCATGCGCTGTGGCACGCCGTCGAGCACGGAGGTGACGACGGTGTCCGCCACCCCCCGCCTGAGGTACTCGGCCTTGACGCTGGCCGGCACCGGGCTGTCGCAGGTCAGCAGGAACCGGGTGCCCATCGCGACACCGGCCGCGCCGTAGGCGAGCGCGGCAGCCAGGCCGCGGCCGTCGTAAAAGCCGCCGGCGCCGATCACCGGCAGGTCCACTGCGGCGGTCACCTGCGGCAGCAGGATCGAGGTGGGAACGCTGCCGGTGTGCCCGCCGCCTTCCCCGCCCTGGGCGATAACGGCGTCGGCGCCGAAGGCCGCTACCTTCTCGGCGTGCCGCCGGGCGCCGATCGACGGCACGACGACCAGGCCGTCATCCTTGAGCGAGCGGATCACCCGCTCGTTCGGCGCCAGCGCGAAGGACGCCACCCGCACCCCGTGCTTGACCAGCAGTTTGGCCCGCTCGGCCAGGTCCGGGGCGTCGCCACGCAGGTTGACACCGAACGGCGCGCTGGTCAGCTCCCTGGTCCGGCCGATCGCGGCGTCGGTCTCGCGCAGGGTCAGCGTGCCGCTGGCCAGGATGCCGAGCGCGCCGGCGTTCGCCGTGGCGGCGGTCAGTTCCGGCGTGGACACCCAGCCCATGCCGGTCTGCACGATCGGGTACCGCACCCCGAACAGGTCGCAGATCGGCGTCCGCAGCGCCGGATGCGCCTGCGGCCGCTGGTCAGCCAACTGACGTCTCGCTATCGCGCTGATGCGGGCCGCGCTCGCCAGGGCCGCGCTCGCCAGGGCCGCGCTCGCCAACCCCGGCGCCGTCGGCCGCCCGTTCGCGCAGGTCTTGCTTGCGCACCTTCCCGCCCGCGTTGCGCGGCAGCGCGCTGACGAACACGACCTCGCGCGGAACCTTGAAGTTGGCCAGCCGCTCCCGGCAGTGCGCTATCACGTCCCGCTCGCTCAGGCTCTGGCCCGCCCTGGTGACCACGTAGGCAATGCCGGCCTCGCCGAGCCGCTCGTCTGGCCGGCCCACAACCGCGCAGTCGGCTACCGGGCTCAGCCGCATGATCACGTTCTCGACTTCGGCCGGGTACACGTTGAAGCCGCCGACCGTGAACATGTCCTTGAGGCGATCGGTAATCGTCAGGTAACCGCGCTCGTCAAGGTGCCCCACGTCGCCGGTGTGCAGCCAGCCGTCCGGGTCTATGGCGGCGCGCGTCGCTGCCGGGTCATCGAGGTAGCCCATCATGACGTTCGGGCCGCGGAGGAGGATCTCGCCATCGTGGCCCGGACCGAGGTCCCGGCCGTCGGCGCCGGCAATCCGGATCTCGAAGTCTGCTGCCGCGCACCCCGAGGTGGCCGAGATCGTCTGCGCGTCGTCGCCGGGACGGCACATGGTCACCACTACCGCCTCGGTGAGGCCGTATGCGGTAAGGATCGTGTCGAAGCTGAGCTCGCTCCGCATTCGCTCCACCAGCGCGACCGGAACCATGGCAGCACCGGTCACGGCCAGCCGCAGCGAGGAGAGATCGTGCTCGCCGCGCCGCGGGTACGCCAGCAGTTCGGAGAAGATGGTCGGCGGGCCCGGCAGTATGGTCACCCGCTCTCGCTCGATCTGGCTGGCCACCCGGGCGATGTCGAACGTCAGCTGCGGCAGGATCGTGGCGCCGCGCAGCAGCGCGACCACCCAGCCCGCCTTGTAGCCGAAGGTGTGGAAGAACGGCGCGATGATCATGTACACGTCGCGGTCGGTGACCTGGGCCCGGTCAGCCCAGGCCTCGGCAACCGCGATGGTCTGCCGGTGGGTAGACACCGCGCCCTTCGGCACGCCGGTCGTCCCGGAGGTGAAGATGATGTCGGCGATGTCCTCGCCCCGCACCTGCGCAGCCCGGGCGAGGGCAGACCGCTCGCTAGTGTCATGCGCCAGCATGAGCAGCTGGCTCCAGCTCACCACGCCGCAAGCGGCGGCCGGCCGATGCCCGTTTCCCGTGTTCTGGTCGCTGCCGCCGACCGGTACCCGGACAGCCAGCGTGAGCCGTTCCAGGCCGGGGACCGGACCTGCGGCGGATGCACGCGCCTCCGGAGGCGCGGGCTGCGCCCGCGCCGCGGCCGCGTCGCGGAGTGCCGCCAGGTAGTCCAGGCCGAGGAAGCGATCCGGCAGGAACATCACCGTGGCGCCGGTGCGCTGCAGCACGTCGAGGGCCTCGTAGCCGGTGTAGCGCGTGTTCACCGGGACGAGGCTCGCTCCGGCGCCATCCGCGCCGAGCGCCGCGACCAGCCAGTGAGCGGTGTTCGGCAGCCAGACCGCAACCCGGTCGCCGGGCTGAACCCCCGCCGCCATCAGCGCCCGCGTCATCGTGCGCGCCTGCGCCGCGAGCTCCGTGTAGGACATCCGCAGGGCGCCATCGATCACCGCGAGCCGGTCGCCGTACCGTCGTGCCGACTCTTCGAGCAGGGCGCACAAAGTCTGCGGAGAGTTCGCCACGCGCTCGCCTCGCTCTCGGGGAGTCAAGCAGTGCTTGGTAGCCTACGCCGCCGCGCGGGGCGGGGAAGTGCCGCGGAAGCTAGCTCCCGGCAGCCCGCGCACACCGCGGCGGTGGCTATAGTCGTGCTGGATCGTTCTGTTACAGAACTACTAGCCGCGCTTCCGCTCGCTCAGGAGGTGCTATGCACTCGGCGCCCTCCGCCTACCGCACGACCGCGCCATCACGTTACGCGCGCCGCAGGGTTGCCTTGCTGGCTGTCTGCGCGGTGCTGGCCGCCGGCGGCGTGCTGGCCGTCGCCGCTTTCAGCACGAGCGCTCACGCTCGCCGTCTGTCACCGGCGAGCACGCCCGCAGCGCCGCTGCGTGTCATCGCGGTCGGCCCTTCGGCCGGAGCGACTAATGTCACCGGCTCGGCCGAGGTCACGGTCAAGTTCTCCGCTCCGCTGGCGGCTCACAGCCCGCTCCCGGCGATCACGCCGCGCATCCCCGGCCGCTGGGAGCGGCACGGTCCCGCCGGACTGCGGTTCCTGCCGTCGGCGGCGGCCCTGCCGCTCAGCACGGAGACGCTGACCATCCCCGGCGGCGCCGCCGGCGTCCGCGGTGCCGCCGGAGGCCGCCTGCGTACGGCAGTTCACGTTTCCTGGCAGGTGCGCAACGGCTCCGTCCTGGCGATCCAGCAGGTTCTCGCGCGGCTCGGGTACCTGCCGCTCACCTGGACTCCCGACGCCGGCCAGTCGGCCGGAACCGGCAGCACTCAAGGTGACCTGGCTGCCTTCTACGCGCCGCCCGCAGGCAGGTTCGCCTGGCGCTACCAGAGCACGCCTCGCACGCTCCGCGCCGCCTGGACACCGGGCGTCGACAACCGCATGACGGCCGGCGCGATTGTCGCGTTCGAACGCCGTAACGGCCTGCCGGCCTACTCCTCGATCCGCTCCGTGCTCTGGCCCGTCCTGCTCACCGCCGAGCGCAACGGCACGCCCAACCCCGAGGGGTACACCTACGCCCTGGTATCCCAGGCACAGCCAGAGTCGCTGACGCTGTGGCACGACGGCCGCGACGTCTTCACCTCGGTGGCTAACACCGGCATCGCCGCGACGCCCACGCCCGTCGGCACGTTCTTCATCTACCTGCGGTTCGCCAGCACCACGATGCAGGGCCAGAATCCCAATGGCAGTTACTACGTCGATCACGGCGTCCGCTGGGTCAACTACTTCGACGGCGGGGATGCCATCCACGGCTTCATCCGCGCTACCTACGGCTTCCCGCAGAGCCTGGGCTGCGTCGAACTGCCGGTCTCCAACGCAGCCGTAGCCTGGCGCTGGCTGCACTACGGAACGCTGGTCACCGTCCTGCCGGCCTAGGTACATGGGCTGGAGAGCGAGCGGCAGCCAACCGGGAGCCCGGCGGCTGCGATGTATCCGATGTGCTCAGACCCGCTGGGTCAGGCTGAACCAGTTGCCCGAGTCATCGCGGAACGCTGCTTCGATGCCGTAGGGGCGCTCGGCTGGCTCTTGCAGGAAGGTCACGCCGCGCCTCGACAGCTCTTCGTGCGTCTTGCGGCAATCGGCGGTCTCCCAGACGCCACCGCTGAAGGCGCCCTTGGCCACGAGTTCGCGCAACTGCCTGGCGGTCTCCGCGTCGTGTCCCATTTCCGGTGCCGCCAGGATGAACTCTAGATCTGGCTGGTCAGGCGGGGACACTGTCAGCCAGCGGAAGCCCTGCCCGGCACCGGCGAAGTCCGTGCCCATCTCGACGTCGTAGCGCACCGTGAAGCCGAGCGTCTCGGTGTAAAAGTGCTTAGCGGAGTCCTGGTCGAGCACGAGCACGCCGGCGTGCGACAGCTTTCTGATCAAGGTCTCTCTCCTTCAGTCCGTTCCATCCGCTCCGTGCGCTGACGCTACCGGCAGTGCCCCGCCGGCGGCTTCTCCGCGATTGCGCACTCTCGTGCGCGGTGCACTCCACATCAGGACCATGCACCCGGGTACCGGCGGCGGGCCCCCGTTTTCGATAGCCCGGCGCTGGTACTCCGAGGGCGAGCATCCGATCAGCTCGGAGAACCGCGCGCTGAACGAGCCGAGGCTGGAGAATCCGACCAGGAAGCACACCTCGGTGACGGTGAGATTGGCCGCGCGGAGCACCTCGCAGGCGCGCTCGACGCGCCGTCGCGACAGGTAATCACCCGGCGTCGCGCCGTACGCCGCGCGGAACGCGCGGATGAAGTGATAGCGGGAGTACCCGGCTTGTGCAGCAAGCGCCGTGACGTTGACGGTGGTCGCAAAATCTCGGTCGATCAGGTCCCGTGCGCTGCGCAGGTTAGCGAGCCTGGTCGTACCCGGCGGACGGCCCATTCGCCTAGCGTAGGGCGCGCCCGCGGGAGGGGCGGTACCGTGCGGCTGCTGGCTTAAGGCGTCGAGCCCGGACTGGCCGGGGAGGGCGACGGGGGCAACGGCGTCGTCACCTGGACGCGCGACCCGGCGCAGGCCATGATCTTTCCCACCGAGGCTGCCGCGACCGCCTGCTACCGCGCCGTCCCGCTCAACCGCCCGCTACGCCCGGACGGCAAGCCCAACAGGCCGCTGACCACGTTTGCCGTTGCGTTCTGGTAGCCCGGCACTATAACGCGGCATCACGCCGATGAGCGGACGGTTGTGCAGCCGGCGGCACATTGGTTCCGCTGGTCTCGCCGGGCGCTGCCGCGGGCTTGAGATGCTGGAGCCTGGGCAGCAGACGCGCGCGTCCCCGGGCTGCGCGGCTTTTCACGGTTCCCTCCGTTACGCCGAGAATTCGGGCGGCGTCGGCAACTGAGTAGCCGAGCATGTCGACGAGGACCAGCGCTGCCCGCTGGTCTGGTACCAGGTGCTGCAGTGCGGCCCGCACGTCGATAGCGGTGTCGCTGCTGCCGGAAGGATCGGCGGGCGGCTGGCCGCTGGCTGCCAGCGCGTCCAGCGCTTCAGCGTCCTGGCAGGCTGTGGTGGGGCACACGGCCCGGCGACGCATGCGGTCCAGCGCGGCATTTACGACAATACTGTGCAGCCAGGTCGTGACTGCTGAATCGCCTCGGAAGGTATCGGCTCGCCGGAAAGCGGCGATCATCGCGTCCTGCACAGCGTCGGCTGCCTCGTCCGGATCTCCGATCGTGCCAACGGCCACGGCCCACAGCCGGTCCCGGTGCCGCCTGAAAAGCTCGCCGAAGGCGCCCGGATCGCCCGCCACATGCCTGCTCAGCAGTTTGGCGTCGGACAGGCCCTCCTGCCGGACGGCTGTCTCGTACCAGAGCACGCGGTCAGCAGCGGCAAGGCAGAGCTCGCCTGGGCTCGCGTACATGACGACTCACCCCCCTTGCCTGCTGATACTTTCTAACTAGTTGGTTGATACTCGAACGTATGCACTCGCCAAGGCTCTGTCAACTGTCTAGTTAGTTGATAATCTGCCGCTCGTGGCCAGAAACGCAGATGGCACGCGCGCGAGGCTGCTGTCGGCCGCGCGCCACGAGTTCGCCGCCTTCGGCCTCGCCGGCGCCAGGGTCGACCGGATCGCCGCCGATGCCGGCAGCAACAAGGCGCAGATCTACTACTACTTCGGCAGCAAGGACCAGCTGTTCGACACGGTCTTCGCCGCCGCGCTCGACGACCTCGTCGGTGGTATCCCGATGGACGTCAACGACCTGCCCGGCTTCGCCGCCGAGCTCGCCGAAGCCTACGAGCACGACCCTGACCTGCTGCGGCTGGTGAGCTGGCAGCGCCTCGAGCGCGGTGCTCGCCGGGAGCGCCGCGAGCGCCGCGAGCGCCGCGCCGGGCCGACTCCCAGGGCAGCCGTCGAGGCCACCCAAGCGGGCATCGCGCAAATCGCGGAGGCGCAGGCACAGGGCCGCCTCAGCGACCGCTACCCAGCCGACGTCCTACTCCACGCCGTCCTGCACATCGCCGCCCTGTGGGCTCCAGCCAGCCGCGACCTGGCCTGGTCCGGCCAGCCGCCGCCCGCCCCTGCCCGCGACCGCATCATCGCGCAGATGGTCCTCGACTTGGTCGCGGTCTGAGTAAGCTGCCCGGGCATCGGCGCACGGTCGTAGCATCTCCCGCCATGGAGGCCAGCACGCGTGCGGTACAAGGCCCCGACGGCGAGACGATCCGGGTCGAGGAGTTCGGCGAACCGGGCGGGAAGCCTCTGCTCGTGCACCCAGGGAGCCCGGGGTCACGGCGGCTGTTCCGGCCGGATGGCGAGCTGGCAGCGCGGGAGTTCGGGCTGCGGCTGCTCAGCTACGACCGGCCGGGGTACCGCGGGCGGCCACGCCGAGCCGGTCGGCGGATCGCCGACTCGGTCGCCGACGTTCGCTGCATTGCCCAGGCGCTGGGGATCGAACGGATGGGGGTCTGGGGCGTCTCGAGCGGCGGTCCGTACGCGCTAGCCTGTGCCGCCCTGCTGCCCGACCTTGTCACCGGCGCGGCGGTGTTCGCCAGCTTCGCGCCGTACGGGTCGCCGGGGCTGGACTTCTGCGCGGGCATGCCACCGGAGTTCGCCGGTGAGGTCGGCCTGTTCCTCACCGACCAGGCCGCCGCCCGCCGGCACTGGCGCGAGGACGCACGCCGGCTGCTGGCCACCGTCAGCACGCCGGAAGGCTGGATAGCCCGCTGGAGCGACGCTGTCAGCACCGGCGACACCCGAAGCTGGGAGCTAGCCGGCCACCTCGCCGCTGGCATGAGGGACGCCCTGGCCGACGGCGACGACGGGTGGTGGGACGACTGGGCGGCGGTGCTGACCCCCTGGGGCTGTGACCTGGCCGCCACCCGCGTCCCGGTCCGGTTGTGGCACGGGGTCCAGGACCGAGGGGTCCCGGTCGCGCACGGCCGGTGGCTCGCAGCGCACGTGCCCGGCATAGTGGCACACATTGCCGAGGCCGAAGACCACTCCGACGTCGAAGGCAACCACAAACGGGCTGCCTACGCCTGGCTCGCAGGACTAACCTGACCGATCCTGTACAGGACCAGCAGTGCCCGATCCGCCACTCCCAGCGGCGCCGCCAGGCCGCGCGTCACTGTGGCTGCTACCTCGGTCTTGCTGCTTGACTCTTCCGTTGCGTCAGCTGGTTGAGTAACTGCCATGTACGGGATAGGCACGGTGGCGCGTCTGGCGCAGGTGTCGGTACGCACGCTGCGGCACTACGACGACCTGGGTTCGCTCAGGCCGGCCCGGGTGGATCCGCTGACCGGCTATCGGTATTACACGCCTGATCAGGTCGTGCGGCTGCACCGCATCCTGGTCCTGCGCGATCTGGGTGTGCCGTTGTCCCAGGTCGGCCAGCTGATCGATGACGACGTCACCGTTGAGCCGCTCCGCGGGATTCTGCGGTTGCGCCAGGCTGAAGCCCGCGCCCGGCTCACTGCACAGACCGAGCAGCTCAGGCGGGTCGAACTGCGGCTCGCGCAACTGGAGGAGGGATCCATGGCCGACTATGAAGTGACGCGTTCCGCGCGCTCCACGAGTGGATCGAACGGGCTGGCCACCAGGCAACGCCGTTCGAGAGGGAGCTCTACATCGACTGCGATGGCCCCCGCGATACGTGGGTGACGTCAGCTGATGCAGCCGGCCGAACGACGCCATCGGGCGGAGCACGGTCCGTCCGCGCTGCTCGGGCCTACCACCCTGGGGGAATTGCGGAGCACAATGAAGAGCTTCAGCGGTGGGCTAGGCAGAGAGGGACTGAGAGATTGGGTGAGCCGGCTGCAGCGCGGCCAATCGACCTCGCCGGTCGCTATACCGCGACGACCGGCAGCGCCCTGCTGACTGGCGTTCAGGCGCTCGTGCGGGTGATCTTCGACCAGATACGCGCCGACAGGGCCGCCGGACGCCGCACCGCTGCCTTCGTCAGCGGCTACCAGGGGTCACCGCTGGGAACCTTTGACCTGACGCTCGCGCGCACGGGCCCGCTGCTCGCCGAGTATGACGTGACATTGCTGCCAGGCGTGAATGAGGACATCGCGGCGACCTCGGTCTGGGGCAGCCAGCAGGACCACATCGCGCCGCTGGCGCGTCACGACGGGGTCATAGGGATGTGGTACGGCAAAGGGCCGGGGGTCGACCGCAGCGGAGACGCCTTCCGGCACGCCAATCTGCACGGGATCGGCCGCGGCGGCGGAGTCGTCGCGGCGGCTGGCGATGACCCGTCCGCGAAGTCGTCAACATTGCCGCACGGCAGCGAGGTCGCACTCTACGACGCCGGCATGCCGGTCCTGGCGCCCGGCACTCCGCAGGAAGTGCTCGATCTAGGCCGCCACGGCTACGAGCTGTCGCGTTTTTCCGGTTGCTGGGCCGGGTTGAAGATTGTGACGGCTGTCGCGGACGGCTTCGGCGAGGTGGTCCTCGATCCCGGGCGGATACGTGCGGTGCGCCCGCAAATCGCCTTTGACGGAGTGCCGTGGGCCTTCTCCCAGCGGCCGATGCTCTTCCTGCCCGACTCGCTCGAGCTGGAGGGCGAGCTCTACGACCGCCGGCATCCGGCCGTTCTCGCCTATGCGCGAGAGAACCAGCTCAACGCCATTGAGGTTGACCCAGCCGATGCGTGGATAGTGATCGTGTCGGCCGGGCGAACCTACCGCGAGGTGCGGCAGGCACTCGCCGACCTTGGGTTGGGCACGGATGAAGAGGTACGCCGAGCCGGCATCCGGCTGCTGCGACTCGGGCTGATCTACCCGCTTGAGCCCGAGATCGTGCGGGCTGCCGCGCGCGGCACCCGCGAGGTGCTCGTGATTGAGGAGAAGCGGGCGTTCGTCGAGATGTTCGTCCGTGAGGCACTCTACGGGCACGGTGAGCAACCGGCGCTGCTGGGGAAGCACGATGAGTCGGGGCGACGGCTGGTACCGGCAGACGGCGAACTGACTGCCGAACGGCTGCTGGCGGTCCTGCGGGCACGGCTCGCTGATCGCGTGCCGGTTCGCCCGCAGCCCGCGGCGCCGGCCCTGCTGCCGATCACAGCGTCTTCCCCGACGCGAAGGGCAGCGTTCTGCAGCGGATGTCCGCACAACCGCTCGACCGTGGAGGTGTCCGGCTCTCCGGTCGGTGCGGGCGTCGGCTGCCATGCGATGGTGCTCTGGACCGACCGCGGCGCGGTCAGCTACAGCCAGATGGGTGGTGAGGGCGCTCAGTGGCTCGGACGGGCGCCGTTCACCGACGTACCGCACTACGTGCAGAACGTCGGGGACGGGACGTTCTTCCACTCGGCGTCTCTCGTCGTCCGGGCTGCGGTGGCTGCACGCGCGCGAATGACCTTCAAGCTGCTGTACAACGGCACGGTTGCGATGACCGGAGGGCAGGATCCTGCCGGGCAGATCAGCATCGCGAAGCTTGCGTCCGCGATGGCGGCGGAGGGCGTGGCCCAGATGATCGTGGTCAGCGATGATCCGCGGCGGCACCGGGACCGGCGCGGCTGGCCCGCCGGGGTTCACGTCTGGGATCGTGATCGGCTGGCAGACGCAGAGCGCGCGCTTGCCGCAGTCGATGGCGTGACCCTGCTCGTCTACGATCAGGGTTGCGCAGCCGAGTTGCGCCGCATGGGCAAGCGCGGCACCGCGCCGACGCCCGCACGCCGTGTGGTGATCAACGAGGCGGTCTGCGAGGGGTGCGGCGACTGTGGCGCGAAGAGCAACTGCCTGTCGGTCCACCCGGTCGACACCGAGTTCGGCCGCAAGACCCAGATCAATCAGACTTCCTGCAATGCCGACTACAGCTGCCTGGCCGGCGACTGTCCGTCTTTTGTCACGGTTGAAGATACCGGCCGCCATACCGGCACCCAGTCTGCTGCGCGGCCGCCGGCCGCGAACGAGCCCGTGCCCGAGCCGGCGCAGCGCGCACGGGTGGAGCCGGGTACGCAGTACTCCATCGTCGCCGTGGGGATTGGCGGCACCGGGGTGGTCACGCTCAACCAGATCATCGGGACCGCAGCGTTCGCCGAGGGAATTGTCGTCCGCGGGATGGACCAGACCGGCCTGAGCCAGAAGGGCGGGCCGGTCGTCTCCCACCTAGTGCTCTGCGACGAGGACAGTCCGGGCGCCAACGCTGTCGGACCGGGTGGCGCTGACCTCTACCTCGCGCTCGACCCGGTCGCTGCGACCGATCCGCGCTTCTTGGCGAAGTTGTCGCCGGACCGGACCGCCACCGTCGCCTCGCGCTCTCTCGTGCCCACGGTATCGATGGTGCTGGGCAAAGACGGGCCCGCCGATGTCTCCAAGATGCTCGATGCGATGGCGGCCCGCAGCCGCCACGGCGCATTCGTGGTCATCGACGCGAGCGGCCTCGCTGAGAGCGCGTTGGGTGACAGCGCCGCGGCCAACATCGTTGCCCTCGGTGCGGCCTACCAGGCGGGTTACGTGCCGCTCGGCGGGGACTCGATCGAAGCTGCGATCCGCGCGAACGGCGTAGCGGTGGAGGACAACGTTGCCGCCTTCCGGCTCGGCCGGCTCGCTGTTCACACCCCGGATCGGACCGCGTCCGCCGGTCGCCGCGGGGCCCTGTCGCGGTCACCTTCCCCTGGCGCGACCGCAGTGGCGGAGCGCCTAGCGCCCGGTCGCGTGGTTTCAGGGCTCGCCCGGCGCCGGGCTTGCGAACTGGTCGACTACCAGGGCCGTCGGCTGGCGAGGCGCTACCTCGACCTGGTGGCCGACGCAGCGGCAGCCGAGGCCGCCTGCGCGCCCGGTTCGACCGCTTTCGGCGACGCCGTCGCGACCGCGTTCTTCCACTTGCTCGCCTACAAGGACGAATACGAAGTGGCACGCCTTCACCTGCTGCCGGAGTTCCGGGCGGCGCTCGCCGATGCCGTGCCGGGCGGGACGAAACGCCGTTACTGGCTGCACCCGCCGGCGCTGCGCATGATCGGGATGCGGCGCAAGATCGCGCTGCCCGCCACGCTGGCTGATCCGGCGTTCGCGGTCCTGCGCGCGATGCGCCGGGTACGCGGGACGCCGCTCGACCTCTTCGGCTACTCGGCCGTCCGCCGGACCGAGCGACGGCTGAGCCGCGACTATGAGACTGACATCCGGGGCTTGCTTCCGCGATTGCATGAGCTGGACGTTGACCTTGCGGCCGAATTCGCGTCACTGCCGCTTGGCATCCGCGGTTACGAGCAGATCAAGATGGCCGCGGTCGAGCGTTACGAGGGTGAGCTTGCAGCCGCACGCGAAACCCTGGGGTCTCTCGGCTGAGGAGGCGAAAGCAGGCGAGATCGGCCTCAGCCTCCTCGCTTGGCGGCCCGGCGGCGATTGTCAGCCTGGGCCGGCGGGGGCAGACGGCGGGTCCGCGTCCAGGTCGGCTTCGGCGAGGAGGCGGTCGGCGGCAGCGGGGTCGTGCAGCAGGGCGGCGAGCAGGTGGCGAGCCGGCCACCGGCCGCAGGCCCAGGCCAGCCCGCACGCGAGCCCGCCGATTCCAGCCGCGTGCACAGCGCCGGCCGTGTACCGCCAGGTGACTTCGATGCCGTCCACGACGAGGCGGTCATGGGCGTAATACTCCGCGGGCGCATCCGGCAGCACCGCCCGCACGATTTCGGGTACCGCGGCGCGCCGCGATGCCGACTCGACCTGACCGGTCACTTCCTCGCTGGCCAGCGGAAGGTCGAGCAGGTCGGCGAGCCGGGGCGCTAGGACGTACGGTGCCAGCACCAGGCAATCATCAGCCACTAGCGGCCACAGGTCCGGCGCGTCGAGGACCAGCGATGAGGCAGCGTCAGCGACGAGAACCGCGTTCCCGCGCACGGTGCGCACCCGGTCGGGAGGCTGCACGTCGGAGACTGCGGACAGGGCGATCCACAGCGCCCGCAACTGCGCCCGCGTGACGGACCGCGCAGGGTCGGCCAGCCGGGTGAGCAGCTCGTCCGCGCCGCCGGGCTCAGCGAGCAGTTCCGCGAGCGAGGCGCGAACCCCGAGCGCGCGGGCGAACTCGGCGTCCGCGGGCAGTTCTGCCTCGTCATACAGGCCCGCGAGCAGCGGATCGGCATCCGGGGCGCGCAGCTCGTCGGGCCTGTGCCCGCGCAGGACCGGATGACTGCGCAGCCACCAGCTGGTGTAGGACGGCACATCCGCGTAGCGGCCGTCGGCGAGCAGCACCCTGGTCGGCTCGGCGAGCGCCGCGCGCAAGGACGGTGCCGCGAGCAGTTGCAGCGCCATCGGCCAGCGATCAGGGTCGACGAGCTCAAGGTCGCGGACTGCCAGCAGCTCTGGCGCTACCAGCGGCACGCCGGGCGCCAGCCGGGCGCGCACGTCGGCGGCCCACTCCGCGGCGCCGTCGAGGTCGAGGTCGGGGGCATCAATCGCGACGTCCTCGGCAGTCAGCAGGCTGAACGACGACAGCACGCCGACTGCCTCAAGGGTGCCGGCGCCGTAGCGCTCCAGCAGCGCCGGGCTAGCGGTACCAAACGGGGTGCCTGAACCGACCACTTCTGCCAGCGGGCTGCCGGGCAGCAGCAGCTCACCGGCCGGATACCACTCTCCGTCGGCGCCGGGCAGCGCCAGGTCAGCGAGCCAGGGGTAGTCATCAGGCCGCAGGCGCGCCGCTGCCGCGAGACTGAGTACGGCATCCGCGATCGGTCCTGGATCCGTCTCGTCGTAGGACGCCGCGACCGCCGCGCGCACTGCCGGGTCGGCAAGGACACTGTGCGGCGTGGCCTCGACCGCGCCCAGCCGCGCCAGCAACGGGTGCACTGCGCCGGAGTCAACGACACGGAAGCCGAGCGCCGTCAGCGCCTCCGCGTGCTCCAGCCCCGGGCCGGGCAGCAGGAGCCCGCGAGGGCCCCGTACCAGCCGGCCGTCAGCCAGCGGCACGGGAAGCGCCCCGAGTTCGCCGAGCTCGGCTGGTTCCGCGGCGGCCAGCACCTCATACAGGTCCCGCCACCAGCCGGGATCGCGATCGAGGGAAGCCAGCATGTCGGCGAGGTCGGCCAGCCGCAGCCGCCGGACCCTCAGGACCGCGAACGCCGGATGCCGGGCCGGGCCGGCGATCAGGTCCGGCAGCACCGGCGCGATACTGCGGGTCAGGGCTGGCATGCTCGCGTCCAGTACCACCGCGTCGCGAGGGCGGACCCGCCGTCCTGTCGCCTCGGCTGCGGGCAGGAACGCGCAGTCGGGGAGCAGCCGCAGGATCCGGTCGCGCAGTTGTGCGTCCAGTTCGCCCTGCCCGACTACAGAGGGAACCAGATCGAGCAGGCCGGCGCCGGGTGCAAGGCTGGGCAGCAGCCCGGCGTAAACCTCGGCGGCCCGGTCGAGCAGGAAATCAGTGAGCAGGCCCGGCGCAACGTGACGCCGGTCGGGACTGAGCGGGAACGAGGCCAGCAGCAGCGCCGGGAACCCGAGCCGTTCGCCGGTAGGCGTCGGCGCATGGACAACGGCGCTGACCCCGGCAGGCAGGCTGCCGGCGGGCAGGTCGCCGGCGGGCAGGCTGCCGGCGGGCAGATCGCCCTTGTCACTGTCGGCTGCAAGAGGCACGGCCCAGCGCACCGACCAGGACGGGTGGGCCCGCTCCTCAGCGGGGCGGTCGGCCAGCAGCCGCTGATCGGTCGGTCCCACGGCAGCTGAGGTGCGCCATCGGCCGGCCGCGCCGTCGACCGTGATCGTGACGTCGTCGCCGTCATGGGTGGCGGTGAGCAGCCGGGTCGTGCCGTCGATCTCGATCTCGATGCCGGCCAGCGCGGGCAGCGCAAGCATGATCGCGGGCCCGGTCTCCGCGAGCAGCCGTTCCACCAGCAGGATGGCCGCCTCGTCCCGCAGCGGCAGCGTCACCGCCGTCGCGAAACCCTCGGGAGGAACGCCTGTTGCGGCAAACGGCAGTCGCAGCACGGGCAGCTGGCCCGACCGGCGGGCGAGCTCGGCGGCCAGGCCGGGTATTTCCCTGACTAGGTCGCCGGCCGCGATCCGCGACCACGTAACGGCGCCGGTCAGCGATTCGATCCGCGGCTCGTCGCTCACCGCGGCGGCGGCAGCGAAGCCGACGCCGAACCTGCCGACGACAGCCGTGCGCGTGTCTCGGCCTGCGAGGTCGGCAGGCTCTCGCTTACTGGACGCGCGCAGGGTGGACAGGGCCGCAACGCCTGCCGCGTCGAGTGGCGCGCCGGTATTGGCCGCAACCAGTGTCCCGTCGTGCAGCGTCAGCCGGAGTCGGCCGGGCACGCCCGCGCGGGCCGCCGCGTCGGCTGCATTCTGGGCCAGTTCCACGATGACGCGATCCCGGTAGCCGCCCAGCGCGTAGTCCTCTTCGGCGTTGGCGTCCTCCCGGAACCGGGCGGGCGAGGCCGTCCAGGCCGCCAGCACCGTGCGACGCAGCTCTGCGGTGCCGAACGGGTCCGCCTGGCTATGCTGCACCGCGCCCATCCGCCTCTCCTGCCCCGGCCGCGCCCATCCGGGTATCAGCGCGCCACCGCCGGGAGCATAGCCTTGCCCGAGCGGCGATCGCCGATGAGGGAGACGTGAACATGAGCATCGAGAAACCCGAGGTCGACTTCCCTGGCGGCGAGCCGCCTACTGAGCTGGAGATCTCCGATATCTGGCTAGGCGACGGGGCCGTCGCAACGGCAGGCGACACGGTCCAGGTGCACTACGTCGGCGTGGCCTACTCAACCGGCGAGGAGTTCGACGCGAGCTGGAGCCGCGGCGCCCCGCTGGAGTTCAGGCTCGGCGCCGGCCAGGTCATAGCCGGCTGGGATCAGGGCGTGCAGGGCATGCGAGTCGGCGGCCGCCGTCAGCTGATCATTCCGCCCCGGCTGGCCTACGGCGACCGCGGCGCGGGACGTGCCATAGCGCCGGGCGAGACGCTGATCTTCGTCTGCGACCTGGTCTCAGCCTGACCAGCCGCGATTGCAGGAGAGTTCGCCGTGGGGCAGCCCCTCATCTCCAGCGTCCGCGACTGCATCGGCGCGATACGGCGAGCACCCGTGCCGACGGTGGCGATGATCAACGGCTACTGCCTCGGCGCCGCGTCAGAGCTGGCACTGGCCTGCGACCTGCGAGTCGCTCACCTCGACGTGTTTGTCGGGCTGCCTGAAGTCAAGCTCGGCATCCCCTCGGTCGCGGACGCGGGACGCGGCACTGTTGCATCACTATGTCGGCCTGTCCAGGGCCAAGGAAATCATCCTCACCGGAGCGAACTCCGCCCGGTGATCACCACCGGCGCCGAAATCATGGACAAGGTATTCACAGCAAGTTAGCCCAGCCGGGCGCTGCTGGCTAGGACGGCACCAACATAGATCGTCATACCGCGGCCTGGACGCTCCTGTCTGAAGGATGCGTCCAACTCGCGGCGGGCGACGGCGAGCTAGCTCACCGGCGTCCGGCCCAAGACGAGCACGGGCTGGCTCGCTCGCGGCGCGGCGCTCCGCAATCCCTCCCCGTTCCGCAGCGACTCCCCCCAGCCCGGCTGAGCGAGAGAGTAGAGCAAGGGAGGTGTCGCCGTAGGCATTCTGGTGAGCTGCGCATATTGGCGGTCATGCACGAGCAGCCTGGGTGATATCATTGCTATCCATGAGTGACAGCCTGCTGATCCGGAACCTGCCGGAGTCGCTGAAGCCGGCCCTGCGCCGCCGCGCCGCCGCGCACGGCCGGTCGGTGGAAGCTGAGGCTCGTGTCATCCTGGAGGAGGCCATCGCAGCTGAAGAGGATTTCGTGTCCTGGTGGCTGGACGAGATGGCATCGGCGCCGCCGGGCGAACCGCTGCACTTGCCTGACCGCGGCGGGCAATCCCGCGAGCCGGTTTCTTTCGAGTGATTCTCGTCGATACCAACGTCTGGTCCGAGACGACGCGGCCGACGCCGGAGCCTGGCGTAGTGGCATGGCTGCGCGCGCACCGTCAGGAGGCGGCAATCAGCACGATCACGATCGGCGAATTGCTGACCGGCCTGGCGCTGCTGCCCGACGGCCGGCGCAAGGATTTCCTCACCATGCACGTCGAGGGCTTGATCTCGCGGGCCCGGGAGCGCAGCTACAGCTACGACGAGCAGGCCGCCCGCGCCCTGCCCACGATCATGGCAGCCAGGAAGAGGATCGGCCGCGAGGTCAGCAAGCCGGTCGATGCCATGATCGCCGCGGTTGCCGCGTCCCGCGGCATGGCGGTTGCCACTCGAAACACCAGCGACTTCGCCGGCATGGGCATCGAACTGATCAACCCCTGGGATGTGAACTGAGCGATCGGCCTCGGCCCAGATCCGGCTCGCCTCGCCGCCAACGTGGAAAGGCTCCTTGCCCAGCGCCACCGCGTAGTCCACTCCGTGATGCTCGCCGAGGCTCGGGCGGACAGCACCGGCATTTAGAGGCGTGGCACCCGAGGACTGACGCCACATGCCCGCAGTGCCCGCAGATCTCAGGACCCCGGCAAGTGACCTGGCACTATGAGCGCCGGGAGCACGCGGGTGGCGTACTCGGCCTGCCCGGTCATAGCGGGACAGTCCGCCGGGACTGCAGGTACGGGACGGCATGCAGTTCCGCGGCGATATCGAGGCAGTACAGGCACAGCTCGTGGGACTCCCAGCAGGGGCGCAGCCGGGCAGCGAGATGCCCGAAGCCGGGCCGGTACACCTGCTGGACGAACCCGCGAAGCCTGCCGATCTCGGCGTCACGGACCTCACCGGACAACTTCCACCAGCACGGCGCAGGCCGCGGCGCGTACACGCGAGAGGCACCCTGCCCGTCCGGCAGCACCTCTGCGACCTTCGCGGTCAGCCCGGCGAGCGCGTCCTCCAGCGCCTGGCCCGCTCGACCAGGCTGCCGTCCCAGCCGCTTCGCTCGAGCCGGGCAGCCAGGACTCGCGGGTGGTAGCGGACATAGCCAGGGCTCATGACCGGGCCGGTGGCGCGCCGCCACGCAAACGCTGCCCACTCCGCCAAGCGATCGTTGTCGGTCCACGGCTCGAAGGCGGCATCGCGCAGGTAAGCCCCATATCGGCTGCGGTCGTCGCTGGAGTATTCGCGGTCGTAGTCGGTGTCGACCCAGAAGGCCACCGGTGCATCGCTCATGCTGGGTTCTCCTTCGGCAGCCTGGGTTCTCCTTCGGCAGCGCCTTGGCCCGGTCGCCATCCTCTGCGGCAAACGGGTCGGTGCGACGCCTTGGCAAGACAACTCTGATCTGGCGGGAAGCGACGCCCTCGCGGGAGTTCGTGGAGCTGAGCCAGCGCCTTGACCAGATCGAGAGACACGTCAGTCAGCTCGCTCAGCAGGTAAGCAGTCTCAGAGATAGTCCGGCCCCGTACGGCGCCCAGCTCGGAGACCGGCTTTCCCAGATAGAGGCGAGATCGCCAGGCTCGGCGGGCAGGTCGACGAATTGGCCGGCCGGACTGCCAGTTAGGACGGGCTCAGCTACGGCGTGGCCCAGATGAAGCAGAGCCCGGCGAATCTGGGTCCGGCCGGCAATTGACCTGGCGCAGCCGCTGCACGCGAGTTTCCAGATCGCGTAACGGCGGTTCCTGATCGCCTTTCGCTGGTCGCGAATGGCGATCGATCCGAGTTTCCGGGAAGCCTGCGGCGACCGCAGCCGGCTGTTGCCAGCGGTTGCCAGCGGTTGTCTGTTTGGGGTCAGTGCTCCTTCCGGGCGGCTTTGACGGCGCCAGTGATGTCGAATGGCGCTGGCCCGCTCGGCGTCAGGCGCCAGGTGCCCGGTTTCCTGCCGCTGGCGTTGGTGCAGACATCGGCGAGGTTGACCTCGATCAGCTCGACCAGTTGCGCTACTTTCGCCTCGCCAGGCAGCAGGAACACATGTACGCCCGCCGCCAGGTAAGCGGTGAGCTCAGCCGGGCGCTCGTAGATCTTCACATCGCGCCCGATCACTACCCAGCCCCGCTGGCCGACTCGGGCCAGCCAGTCCTCGTCGCGGGCGCCCAGTGCTTCCTCGCGGCTGCCGTACAGTTCGGCAGGCGAGTGGACGACGTAGCCGAGGCCGGTGAGGCGGCGCCGGACCGCGCGGGTACCGGCGTTCTCTCGTCGGTGTAGAACTCAGGCGGCGCGGCCCAGGAGGACGCGGGCGGCGGTCCGGACGTCATCGATGCTGACTCCGTGTTCCTCAGCGACGACCTCGGGGTCCTCGCCGGCCTTGAGCATGGCGGCCACGTCCTGTACCCGGGCGCGGCTGCCCTCGAAGAATGGCTGGCCGAAGGAGCGGTAGGGGTCGATCACGACCTTTGAGGGCTGGCAGCTGCGCAGATGCAGCGCCGCCGGGTAGCCGTCGTCGGCCCATTCGACGTACCGCAGGTAGTCCTCAACGATCTCCCGCATAACCATCTGCCCGGTCGCCCCGGCCATCAGGCCCTCGCCTTCGCTGGTGCGCGAGAAATCCCACAAGACGTCGATCCCGTCAGTGGCCAGATTCCGGGCAACCAGTGCGTACTCCCGGCCGAACTCCTTTTGCAGCCTGTTCAGCGCCGGCCTGATCCGCTGCGGACGCACGCCCGCGGTGCGCAGGGCCTCCAGCACGTGCGCCTCGGCGACCGCGATGAACGGCACCCGCGCCGTGCGCGGCGCGGCCGGCAGAGCGTGTAGCAGCGGTCCGCCCCGCTCATAGCCTGTGGCCCAGCGGCGGAACGTGCTGCGGGACATATCCAGGAACCGCGCGGCGTCGCTCATGTCGAGAATGCCGACGGTGAATCTGACATCATCCACGACCCGCTCACCTCCCGTGACCATCGTCGCATGCAGGCACCGCTCTTCCTCACAGCGAAACGGACAAACCGGTGCTGTCTTCCAGGGCCGCGATCGAAGAGCTCGAGATGCGACCGTGCGGCGGACCTGCACGGCTGAGGAATGATCCAGCAGCCCTTCCACTGCGGCGTACCGGTAGAACCCGGTGATCGTGGACGGGCGGCGGGTGACTGCCGCCCGCGCCGGCCCTTGGCCTCCAGGTCACAGGCGAAGCACTCGATATCCGAGCGCGGGGTCCCGAACAGGCTGGCTAACACCCCCGCGCGACAGCACATGCGGCCAATGAGAACTGGTGCGGTAATGAAGCGCTCCGGTTCGCTATGCGGCTGCCCCGACCAGAGTTGATCGTGCTGAGCGTATTCAACCCGTGGCGAAACAGGCCGGAAACAGTCGTCCGAGAGGATACTGGCTGACGTGGTGCTGAATGGGTTCGCTCGGGCGCTGGACGGCTTTGAGGCTGTGCTTGCCGGAGTTCCGCCAGGCCGCTGGAGCGCTGCGTCGCCGTGCGCGGGCTGGTCGGCCGCCGACGTCGCCGGTCACGTGATCGGTGATCTGCGTGCGACCCAGGCGATGGCGCGCGGGCGTGACACGGAGAGCGAGGCTGACGATCCTGGATCTGCTGCCGGTGACGACCCGCTGGCCGCGTGGCGCGCGGCGCGGGCGGACATGATGACGGCGCTGAACCCCGCAGCGCTGGCCCGGCACGTGCCAGGGCCCTGGGGGCAGATGCCGCTGGGCGAGATCCTCGAGCGGTCTGCGATGGAGTTCCTGGTGCACACCTGGGATCTGGCGCAGGCCACTGGCCAGACCCCCGTGCCAGATCCGGACCTGGTACGCGACGCACTAGGCCCGGCACGGCAGTTTGCCCCGCTGGCCCGCATGTCTGGGCTGGTTGGCCCCGAATGCGCTGTGCCCGACGGCGCAGATGATTTCAC
>JAJYUU010000219.1:1776-6253 GCA_021792405.1 Actinomycetes bacterium | reverse complement strand
TGCGGCGGCGTACCCGGTCGGCGACCACTCCGGCCAGCGGCTCGGCCAGGGAGGGCGCGTAGACGCAGACCGATACGAGGGCTGCCTCGCTGCTGCTGCCGGTGAGGGACTTGACCCAGATGCCCGCCGCCAGGGACAGTGCGTTGTTCCCGATCACCGATACGGCCAGGCCCGTCAGGTACAGCCGCCCATTGCGGCGCTCCGCACCGGCGGCGCCAGCGCCGCGGCGCCGGGTAATTACCGCGTTCCGATATTCTGATTCTGATTCAGATTTACTGCGACTATTGAATGGCTGGATTTCTCTTTCTGCCACCCGCTAAGTCTGCCGTTTAATACCCGCTGCATGCAATAGCAGAATTGCCGCAGTAAATGCGGTAGGTATTCCGCGGACGGGGTGCGCCGGCTCCGCGCTGGCAGGTGATCTGATTCTTCCGCGCCGGCGGCTCGGCAGGGAGGCGAGCAGGTCGGCTTTGCGGCCCGGCCTGCGACAGGGGATTGTTGCACCATGACATCGGAAGAATTCCGCTTCCTTCCCGAGCGCATCGGCGACCGGCGCGACGGCTCGTGAGCACTCTGCCCGCCCGTTTCGCCAGCATCGCCGAGCTGGCTGAGGTGGCTGAGCTGGCCGAGGTGGCCGACACCCCGTCGGTGGCCGTCGTCGTTGACGTCATGCGTGCTTTCACCGCGGCTGCCTGGATCTTTGCCCGAGGGGCAGAGAAAGTCGTGCTAGCCGAGACGCTCGATGACGCACTCGCGCTCAAGGCCCGCCACCCGGGCTGGGTAACGCTCAAGGATGGCCCGCCGGCGCCCGGATTCGACGCAGTCAACTCGCCGGCCATGCTGCGGTCGGCAGACCTCGGCGGGCGGACCGTGGTGCAGAAGACCACGTACGGGACGGTCGGCGCCCTCGCGGTCAGGGATGCGCCACTGGTGCTGTGCGCCAGTTTCGTGGTAGCCGGCGCGACAGCCCGGCTGTTGCGGACGCACAGCGGCACAAGCGTCACATTCGTGGTAACGGGCGATAACGGGCAGGCCGACGAAGACCTCGCCTGTGCCCAGTACATCGTGCGCAGGGCGGCCGACTCCGGAACAGATGCCGCGGAGTTCTTGCGCCGCGCCGCAGCGTCGCGTGCCGCAGCCCGGCTGGCTGACAGCGCTGAGCGCGGCTTCCAGGGCGTCCATCCTGATGACGTGGCGCTCTGTCTCGAGCTCGACCGGTTCCCGTTCGCCATGGTCGCGGCGCCAGAAGGCGCGCTCATGGTGCTGCGGCCGAAACCAGTGCCCGTGCCAGCAGGTGATGGACCAGGCTAGGCGCTGGCCGGCCGCAACCACATCGGGTGACGGCAGGTGCTCGGTCGCGGCGCGCAGTCCGCTCACGACGTCGAGGATGAAGCACACGCGCGGGGTTAGCGGGGGTTAGCGGGGGTTAGCGGAGCGATGCGGCGCCCAGCCACTCCAAGCTCGCCGCCGCGTCTTCGCGCGCCTCAGCATCGCGCCGGAACAGTTCGTCGGACTTAGTCAGCACCAGCGTGTGGGGGCTGCCGAACTTCCAGGTCTCGTGCCTGACTGGCAGGTCGGCGGCACTGATCTGGCCCTTGACGTGCTTGCGGCGGGCCTCGGCGAGCGGCCACTCCAGCGTGCGCTCACCGCGGTCGGCTAGGAATCCGCCGAGCCTGCCGCACAATTCGCAGCCGCAGCCGCCAGACCAGGGCACCGACCAGTCGCCATCGGGCCGGGCCGGGCGCTCGGTGATTGCGGTGAGCCGCTGCGCGCATTCCCGTGCCACTTCCCTGAGGAGTGCGCTCGGTTCCGGCCCGGCCGCACGCAGCATCGGCAGCAGACAGGCGAGCACGTCGTCACCATGCTCCCGCAGGACGGTCACGATCTCGGCAGCCAGCGGTGTGCCGTCGGCGGCTGCCAGCAGCCCGGCAAGCGGCTGACTCAGCTCGGCGAGGCGCTCGCGCCGCGTGACCGGTGAAGGGTGTTTCAGCCATGACCGGATGTCACCATCAAGCCAGCCCCAGGACGCGGCAAGCAGCCACGCGGCGGTGGCCGCCGCGAAGGCGTCGCGCAGTGCCGCGGCGAGCCCGGGCAGCGTACCGGCCCAGCCCTTGCGGTCTACCTCCCCGTTGTACCGCCAGGGGTTCCGCGACCCGAACCACACCTCCAGCAGGCTCCGGTGCCAGGACTCGTCATACCGCGCAGCGACAGCAGCCAGCCCGCTGACGTGCGCCGACGTCACCCACTCCACCGCGAACGGCCGCAGCAGCATCAGCGCGATGACCGGATCCGCTAGCCCCGCGGCCGTATGCAGCGCCGGTTCCAGCAGCTCACGACCGGGTGCCTTCCAGAAGGGCGCAACGGACGCCGCGGCGGCCCTGGCACCCGCGAGGTCTCCTGCGCTGATGCGGGCTCTCATCTCGGCCAACGCCCACGACGGCGATGCCTCCGCCCGGGCCGCGAAGGCATGCTGACGCGGTCACACGACGACCGCAGCGCACCGGTACCAGCGGTCCATCGTGTTGCCGTAGTTCCCCATGTACCCGGTGTACTCGGAGTCGTAGGGCCTCAGGTCCGCCGACGGAGTCGATGCGCACACCTGCTCTTCCGGCACGCACAGCGAGATCGGCTCACCGCCAGGCACCCCGGTCCACCAGGTCAGCGTCAGCTCGGAGGCGATGATGTAGGTGAGGTCGACACCGCGGCCCGGCCGCCGCCCCGGCCCGGTGTCCCAGGTTTCCTTGATCTCAGTCAACGCGAGTACCGCCTCGCACTCCGCATCCTCTGCGGCGACCCGCAACAGCGCAGCCCGTCCGGCGTCGGCGCCCTTGAGGCGGTCCCAGCTCAGACCACGCTGGGTGTACTGGTGATCCAGCAGGTAGACCAGCCGGTTCGGCGCCTCCCGATCGTCGCCCTCCCACCGGGAGACCCTGGTCGTGAAGTGCTCGATGAGGTGCCGGGCTGCCTCGGCTGACGGCTCGGCCGAGACAGCACCGGCCGGATCTGGCTCCAGCAGCAGGTTGCAGGTCAACGTGACCCGGTACCCGGTCCTGACCGGTCTTACTTGGTGCCGGCAGTCGGCGTAGAAGGCAGCCACCGACAGCTCGCTCGCGGACGCCCGGTATGCGACGGTCGTACCGTTGTGCTCGATGACGAGCTCGCCGCCGCTGTGCGACGACGGCAGCGACAGCACCAGCGTGCCGATCATCGCGTCATTCTTCTCCGAGTCCTGGTGCGGCAGGAAGAACTGCCCCTTCCCGTACACCAGCAGCGCGTGCGGCTCGGCCCGCAGCCGCGCCCGCTCCGGCAACCCCAGTTCGTCGCGCACCTCTGCCAGGATCGAGTCCCAGTCCAGCCCCGTCAGTGCCACCTGGTCCGGCGTGATCTCCCAGGTATCCCGCACGCTCAGGTCCATCAGCGTCTGCTCGCGGCGCCCGAATTGGGCCGGCCGTGCGCTGGCGATCATCCGCTTAGCCTGGGCCGCATTGACCGGCAGGCTGATCGGCCCCGCGCCCGCCACTGTCAGCCGCACGCCTCTCGCTGGCACCGATAGCTGCGTGCTGAAGGCACTGCGGGCCGGCGAGCCGTCGAGCACCCGAGCCAGCCGCTCCCTCGGTCCGATCGGCATCTCATCCCTCCTGCCTGCCCAACGCGATCAGGCAGCCAGGCTAACGAGGAACAGGACGCCATTCATCCGGCCGGCCACTGCCTGCGGCTCGAGCAACTGCTCATCTCCTAGCTCGGCCCTGGCCGGGCCAGGACGCGACGCCATCGCGCGGATGCTGTCTGTGCGCTGGCCGCGCCGCTGACTGAGAGCGCGGCGATACCTGCCAGGATGACCAGGACGGGAACTGCGAGGGACCCGAGTCCAGAAGCCCACATGAGCCCGCCCTGCGGGCCGATGGGCGTCTGAAGTGCCATTGTCACCTCGAGTGCGATGAGACTCAGCACGAAGGTTCCCTGCGTCAACGCTGTCGTCCGCGCGTTGGAGACCGCGACCTGCAGGGCTCTGGCCGGAAGGTTGCTGCGCGCCGTCGCTCGTCCCAGTGCCATCAGCCCGGCAGCCCAGCCGCCGGCGGCGACGGCCCATCCGCCCCTGTCAACGGCGCAGCGGCTGCAAGCGGGCTGCCGCGCCGCAGGTAGTAATAGTGCGTCGCCCCGGTGACGAGGTTTTTGTCCCATCCGGACACGACTGGCCGCAGCGAAGCCGAGGTCGCGATCATCACGGTGCCCAGGGCGACGGCAACGATAGGGGCGGCCACGATAGCGGCGGCCTTCAGGCGGCGGCCCAGGGCCAGCG
This sequence comes from Actinomycetes bacterium, assembly GCA_021792405.1. Lineage (GTDB taxonomy): Bacteria > Actinomycetota > Actinomycetes > Streptosporangiales > Streptosporangiaceae > JAJYUU01. The sequence continues at coordinate 1,953 of JAJYUU010000219.1, read as the reverse complement.
CCAGCAGTCTCGCGGCAAGGTAACCCTCGGCTGCCAGCAACTGGATCGCGCAGATTAGCCATACCAGCAAAAGGACGGTCAGTTCCCAGTGGACCGCTGTTCCAGCGCCCGCCAGCCTCGACTCGGCCCCGTCGGACCAGCCGTGCTCGCTGATGGCGGCGACGAAAGCGAACTCCG
>JAJYUU010000219.1:0-1676 GCA_021792405.1 Actinomycetes bacterium | reverse complement strand
CGGTCGCTCACGCTAGTACGGTCGTCGTAATAACGCAAGGGAGCGGCCGGTACTGGTGCTGCACCACCTCTGCTGCACCACCTCGCCGACATGGCAATCGATGTGATCGCCGTGCAGTACGGGCTGCAGGGTAATCGGGGCGGCCAGCGGTTGCCGCAGACGGCGGGCGGGCCGGATCGGCGGCACGCCCAGCCGCTGCGGATGCCAGCGCCGCGCATCTCCCAGCCCGTGACCGGCAGCCTGTGGGGGGCTGGCGCCCACCCAGCCCGAGGCTATCCGGCCGTGACCTTCTTGCGGTCCTCGTGCCCCGTTATCTGAATGGTGCGGGGCTTGGCCTGCTCATGCACCGGAATGGTAAGGGTCAGGACGCCGGAGCTGTAGTCGGCGGAGATGTGGTCGGCGTCCAGGGTGTCGCCGAGGAACACCTGCCGCGTGAACACCCCGGCCGGGCGCTCGGCGACAAGCATCTCGGCACCGCCGGGCTGCTCGGGCTTGCGCTCAGCCCGGACGGTCAGCACGTTCTGCTCCACGGTCAGCTCGATCGACTCGGCGCTGACGCCGGGTAGGTCGAAGTGAACGTAGAAGCTGTCACCCTGGCGGTAAGCGTCCATGGGCATCGCCGCCGGGCGGGCGGATGTGCCGAGCACGTGCTGGGTAAGCCGGTCGAGTTCGCGGAACGGGTCGGTACGCACAAGCATGGTTGAAAGCCTCCTCACCGGTGGTGGTCTCCGCTGGGCGCTGTGCCCGCTGATGTATATAGCATTCGAGCTGGTTATCTGACAAGAGTCGACTAAGATTTAGTTCTGTTGCATACTGAGGTAATCAGCTTCCCGGATAGAGCGAGCGCGAGGAGGGCCGGCATGAGCCTGCGGAACCCCTACGACGTGCTGGGCATCGGCACCGGCGCCACCGGCGCGGACATCACCCGGGCCTACCGGCGGCTTGCCCGCGAAGTGCACCCCGACTCCCGGCCCGGCGACCCAGCCGCCGCGGCAGAGTTCCAGACCGTCTCCGACGCCTACGGGCTGCTGTCCGACCCCGCCCGCCGCGCTGCCTACGACCATCAGCACGAGGCTCAGCCGACCTGGCACCGCGGATCGCCAGGCGCGCCGGCCGCGGCTGGGGCGGCACTATGGCCGTTCCCGCCAGCCGCCGTGCCCGGGCAGGCGGCTGGATCGGTGCGCGGCGCGACCCTGCGGGCTGGCCCGGTCCGCATCGAGCCCGCCCAGCCGCCCCTCCCGGCTGGCAGCGGCGGACCGGAGTCCCTCGGCAGCCCCGCGGTCCGCGCCTGGCTGGCGTACTGGCTGCTCGCCGACCCGCGTCGGCGGCCATGGTGACCCCCGGCTGGGCCGACCCGGCCCAGGGGGTATACGGCATCGCCGTCGCCGCCGAGCTGGCCGGCCTGCACCCGCAGACCTTGCGCATCTACGAGCGCGAGGGCCTGGTCGAACCCGCACGCAGCGCCGGCGGCACCCGCCGCTACAGCCAGAACGACATCACCCGGCTGCTGGAGATCACCGCCCTTAGCGGCGATGGGCTCAACCTGGCCGGCATCCGCCGCGTCCTGGCGATGCAGGAGGAAACCCGCCGCCTGCAGGCAGAGGTCAGCCGGCTCAAGGAAGCCGCCCGCCGCAGGGCACGCCCGGCACAGCACCCGCCGGACAGCCCCTAGCCTC
>JAJYUU010000218.1 GCA_021792405.1 Actinomycetes bacterium | reverse complement strand
GGCCGAGGCGGCGCGCAGCGCGCCGACGGCGTCCTCGACGGCCGTCAGGCTGTCAGCGATCACGCTGCCAGGCGCATCTGATTCGATCATCAGTTCGCACTATACCGGCCGCCACCGACAATCCGGCCGACTGCAGGCCGACCCGCGCGCATCGGCCCCGGCCAGGCGCCACGGCCACTGCAGCCAGGCCGCAAGACCAGGACCGCCACGCCGTCCGCCGTCACCTGGCTGCCTGGCCCGGCTCTTCCGGCTCTGCGCAGCGCGCCGGGGCCCCGGCGCTCCCGGTGCCGACATTGGAAGACAACTTCGGTGACCAGAAAGCGGGACCTCAAGCGCCAGAGGTGGCTGGTGGGCGCAATGCACGCATGCTTGAGCACGCGGGCCGGCACAGATCACACGCGGGCACGGCACAGATCATCTGTCTATGTCCAGGGCTCCTAGTGGCAGCGCCCGCGGCAGGGTGGCCGCATCGGCTGGATCAACCGGCCGGCCAAGGCAGCCTCAGTGCTATCGCGTGGTGAACGCGCCTCCGTTGACATGGATGGTCTGGCCGGTGATATGCCGGGCGCCATCGGACGCGAGGAACCAGGCCATCTCGGCGATGTCATCGACCTCGCCCGGCCGCTTGTTGTGGGTCTCTGCCACCAGCGCACGGTGACGTTCGTCGCTCAGCTGGCCATGGAAGAAGTTGGTGCCGGCGATGTAACCCGCAGAGATGACGTTGCAGGTTACGCCATTCGGGGCGAGCTGCGCGGACAGCGCGGCGTTCCAGGCACCCAGGGCCGCCTTGGCAGCGCCGTAGGAGCCGCCTCGGCGCTCGGCCCCGATCGAGCCGATGCTGATGATGCAGCTGCCGCCGCAGAGCTTGCCCTGGAGTGAGGCTGTGGTCAGTACCGCGGTGAGCAAGTTCTGCCGCAGGCTGGCGTGCCACTCGGCGGCCACGGCTGCCAGCGCCGGCCCGGCGCCGTCGGCCTCCGGCGGCAGCCCGCCAGCGGCGTTGACCAGGACGTCGAGTTCCCTGAACCCGGAAGCTAGCGCCGCGACCTGCCCGGAGTCGGCCGCATCGCAGACCGCGCCGGACACCCCTAGCTCGTCGGCGGCCTGCCCGACGGTGTCCGGATTGCGCCCGGTGATGACGACATCTGCCTGGCCGGCCGCGAACCGTCGCGCGATCGCCCGGCCGATGCCGCTGGTGCCTCCGGTGACAAGGACGGTGCGGGTCAAGTTGCCTCCTGCGGGTGTATGTTTAGACCTAAATATAGCAGCCGACAATGAGAGCGAGAACCGTGACCGACGCCGGCGCACCAGGACTTCCCGGACCCGCTCCTTCCGCCGCGCAGATCACCGCGGCCTGGCGCCGGGAGCGACCTGGCACACCGACCGAGTCGATCGAGATCGTGACGCCCATCTGGCGCCTGGCCAAGCTCTTCGCCGACGACCGTAACCGGGTGCTGCGCGCGGCCGGAGTCGACGCTGCCACCCTCGACCTGCTGTCGGTCATCCGCCGCTCCGGCCCACCCTACACGCTGAGCACCCGCGAGCTTGCCAGCCGGACGCTCGTCACCGCTGGTGCGATCTCGCAGCGCGTTGCCAGGGCTGAACGGGACGGCTTCGTCCGGCGAGCACCGGGGGCGACAGGCCGCCGCACCGTCCTGGTCGGGCTCACCGCCGAAGGCCACGCCCTCATCGAGCGAACGGTCGACGCGGTGCTCGGCCGGGAGACCGAGCTGGTCAGCTCCCTCTCAGCGGCCGAGCGCAGCGTGCTGACCAGCTTGCTCGACAAGCTCATGACCGATGTCCGGCAGTGCACCGCGGGCGGGGAAAGCTGACCACCGCACGCTCGCCGCCCGGCCGCGGCCGTGCCCTCAGCGGGCGAGCTGCACAGCCAGCGCCAGCTCCTCTTCCCACTCGCCCGGCCGCAGCAGCTGCCGCTGGCCGGTCGGCCTGAAACCGAGCCGGCGATAGAAAGCCCTCGCTCTGTCGTTCACATCGGTCACCCAGAGCGTGACCGACAGCGCGCCGGACTCCCTCGCCAAGTCACAGACGGCGGCAACGAGCTGATCGGCGATCCCCTGCCCGCGGTACTCCGGCGCAACCCACATCCCGACCAGGTGCCAGCCGGCCCGCGCCTCCTCCGGGAAGCCGGTCGCCAGTCCGATGATTACCCCGTCACGCCAGGCGGCGAAGGTCCGGCCGGAGCCCGCGCGCTCGCGCCAGGTCTCGTCACTGAATGCTTCCTCCCGAGCCACAGTCGAGGCGAACGCGTAGGGTGCCTCGGCCAGCGCGGCAAGCCGGGCCTGCCTGAGCTGCCGCCAGTCCTGCGCTGCCAGTCCCCTGATCGTCACTGAAGGCATGACAGCCAGCCTCCTGGCTCATGCCGGTGCCCGCAACTAGTTAACCGACGGCATGCGCGGCCCGCATCAGCCCACCGACGAATAAGCGACGACACCGTGCAGCAGAAGGTCTGCGGCCGCACGCGCGGTCGTGGCCAGTTCACCGCCCGCGTCCGCCACGGCCAGCTGGCGGAGCAGGTCAATGAGCTGTTTCATGGCACGGACGAAGTCGCCGGCCGTGAGGTCGGGGCCGATGAGCTTCTCCAGCCCGGTGCCGCGTGCCCAGGCATGCACGGTCCAGGCGAAGCCTAGGTCGGGCCGGCGCAGGAAGGACAGGTGCTGGGTGTCTTCGACTGCGGTCAGCTCTTCCCACAGGCCGGTCATGTCGGCAAGCACCTCACGCGGCCGGCCGTGCGGCAACCGTACCGGCGCGGCCTCGTCGGTCCGCCGCGACTCGAAGGTCAGTGCCGATGCGCAGGCAGCCAGGTCGGCCGGGTCGAGGCCGGCCCAGGTGCCGCGGCGCAGGCACTCTGCAGCAAGCAGGTCCAGTTCCGCGTACAGCGCGGCGAGGCGTCGTCCCGCGGTGGTGATCTGATCGCCCTCGATGTAGTCCAGCCGTTCCAGGACCGCACATACCCTGCCGAACGTGCGCGCCAGCACGTGCGAGCGGCCCGACACTCGCTGCTCGAGCGCCTCCGCCTCTCGCTCCAGCCGGGCCCGCCTGGCCAGGTCGCGCAGATGCCACTGCACGTCAGGGCAGACATGACAGCTGTGCTTGCGCAGCCGGCCGCGCAGTGCCTCAATGGCGGCTGCCGACGGCTGCTCCCGCCCGTCGCCGCGCGGTGGCCCGGGCAGCTCGCGACCCGCCAGCCGGTTCCGCACGGTGGACGCCAGGTCCCGGCGGGCGGCCGGCGACCGCGGGCTGAACGACGACGGGATCCTGATCCGTTCGATGGCACTGACCCCTGCCGGGAAGTCAGCCACCGAAAGCCGCTTCACCTGGTGATTCGCGGTCAGCACCAGCGGTAGCGGCCGCCCGTCGCCACCTCCGCCGCTCTGCAGCACGACCGCCACGCCGGACCGGCGTCCGCCCGGCACGTCGATGATGTCACCGGGCCTGAGCTTCTCCAGGGATGCCATCGCGGCGGCGTGCCGCGCCGCGGACTGCTGCCTCGACGCGTCCCGTTCCAGCTCGCCGAGCTCGCGCCGGATCCGGTCGTAGCTGACGATATCGCCGCGATCGCAGCTGACCTGCAGAGCGGTGATCTGCTCGCGCAGCTTCATTGCCTGGCGTGCCAGCCCGACGACCGCACGGTCGGCCTGGAACTGGGCGAACGAGGATTCAAGCAGCCGGGCGGCACGTGCCCGGCCAACCTGGCCGACCAGGTTGACGGCCATGTTGTAGGTGGGCCGGAAGCTCGAAATCAGCGGGTAGGTCCGGGTGCCTGCCAGGCCCGCGACGGCTAGCGGGTCGAGGTTCGGCTGCCACAGCACGACCGCGTGGCCCTCCACGTCGATGCCCCGGCGCCCGGCCCGGCCGGTGAGCTGGGTGTACTCCCCCGCGGTCAGGTCGGCGTGATGCTCGCCATTCCATTTGTCCAGCTTCTCGACAACGACGGTTCTGGCCGGCATGTTGATGCCGAGCGCGAGCGTCTCAGTAGCGAATACCGCGCGAATCAGCCCGGCGGCGAACAGTTCCTCTACCACCTCCTTGAACGTCGGCAGCAGGCCGGCGTGATGGGCGGCAAGACCGTGTCGCAGGCCGGTGACCCAGTCGGCGTAGCCGAGAGCTACCCGGTCCGCCTCGGCGAGCCGGGCCGTCCGCGCCGCGACCGTCGTCGCGATCTCCGCCGACTCTTCCGGGGTGGTCAGCCGCAGCCCTGCCGCCAGGCACTGCTGCACGGCCGCGTCGCAGCCCGCCCGGCTGAAGATGAAGGTGATCGCCGGAAGCAGCCCCTCGGCGTCCAGCCGCTCGATCACTTCCGGCCGGCGAGGCGCCCGGAACCGGACCGGTCGGTGGTTACCCCGGCCCGGTCCAGCCCGGCGCTTCACTGGTGCCCGGCCGGTGCTCAGGTCCCGCTGCGCCAGCCGGCGCAGCTCGGGATTGACTGCCCCGTTCGGCGTGAAGAGGTCGTAGAGCCTGCGACCCGCCAGCATGTGCTGCCAGAGTGGCACCGGCCTGCTGTCGTGCACGATCACCGTCGTGCCGCCGCGCACCTGCTCGAGCCAGTCGCCGAACTCCTCCGCGTTGCTCACGGTGGCCGACAACGCCACCACCTGAACCGACTCGGGCAGCTGGATGATCACTTCTTCCCAGACCGCGCCGCGGAACTGGTCGGCGAGATAGTGCACCTCGTCGAGCACGACATAGCCGAGGCCGCTCAGCGTCACCGAGCCCGCGTACAGCATGTTCCGCAGCACCTCGGTGGTCATGACCACCACCGGCGCCTCGCCGTTGATGCTGTTGTCGCCGGTCAGCAGGCCGACGTTAGCCGCCGAGTACCGGCTGACAAGGTCGGTGTACTTCTGGTTCGACAGTGCCTTGATGGGCGTGGTGTAGAAGCACTTGCGGCCGCTGGCCATGGCCAGGTGCACGGCGAACTCGCCGACCACCGTCTTTCCCGAGCCGGTGGGCGCGGCGACCAGCACGCCGTGGCCGCCCTCCAGGGCCTCGCAGGCAGCGACCTGGAAGTCGTCAAAATCAAAGCCGTAAAGCTGCCGGAACGCGCCAAGTCCCGGCCGGTCAATTGGCCCGTGATGCTGACTGGCCGGCGAGCTCATAGGCCCAAGACTAAGCGGATCGGGCTGCGGCCAGTATGGTGGCGGCACCCCGGTCAGGTCAGCACGCAGGTCGCCAGCCAGTAGTAGTCCAGCGCGGTCCAGGTCACGTCCGTCGCAACGGCGGCCAGGTCGGCGGTGAGCTGCTCGCGGTCGGGGAAGTTCTTCAGCACCTCGTAGCTGCGGCCGTCGGCCAGCGTGCGCTGCTGGTAAGTGTCACCGTCCGGCCCGGTCCTGGTGATCGGGTGGCTGCTGCCCGGCACGTACCGGTTGTCCAGCAGCACCAGGTGAGTGCCAGGGCCGGTCCGGGCACGCAGGCCGGCCAGGAACCGCTGGATGTCGCCGCGCCCGACGTGCGACCACCAGAATCCGCAGAACGCCAGGTCGAACTCGCCGGGCACGGTCTCGAGCCGATAAGCGTCAGCCGTGCGCAGGCTCACCTCGGCTGGGCCATAGTCCCGCTGGGCGGCGATCGCGATCATCTCGGCGTTCAGGTCGGTCGCCGTGATCGCCGTGGCGGCGCCGGCCAGCACCTGCGTCCAGTAGCCGGTCCCCGCCGCGATCTCGAGCACCCGCTTGCCTGCCACCAGCGGCGGCAGCAGCAGCCTGAGCCGGGCAAGATCCTGCTGCCGCTCGGGCTTTCGGTAAACCTCGTCGTACTCAGCGGCACGCTCGGCGTAATACTCAGCGAGCGAGCAGGCTGACATGCGTGGCTCCAAGGTGCAGCAGCAGGTGGCATCGTCAGCTACCGATCGTACCGGCGGGCCGCTTGCCGGTCACGCCGGTTATTTCGGCCCGTACCTGGGCACGCCAGGCGGCTCGCCCAGCGGCTCGCCCAGTCCGTACTGAGCAACTTCCTCGTCAGTCAGGCCAGGGAAGGCCAGGCTGCCGAACCGGGCCCGGCGGCGGTCGTTCACCCAGGCGAAGACCTCGGCCGCCTCGACCAGGACGACGCAGGGCACGGCCAGCGCCAGCATGCTCAGCGGATCAGGGCTCGGCGTGAAGACGGCCGCGAACGCGAACACTAGGAAGATGATCATCCGGCGCCACTTGCGGAATCGTGCATGAGTCAGCACGCCAGCGAGGTTGAGCAGCACGAACACCAGCGGCAGTTCGAAGGCGATGCCGAAGATCGTCAGCATCGCGCCCGCGT
>JAJYUU010000217.1 GCA_021792405.1 Actinomycetes bacterium | reverse complement strand
TGGCCGAGGAGGTCCTGGCAAGCCGGTCCGGGGACGCGGTCTGCGTCGAGGCGCCGGAGTGGCCGCCGCTGCCCGGCGGTCCTGCGCGTGGCGAGCCTCAGCTCTCGGCATCTTCGCCTGATTGCTCGATCCGGCGGACTATCGGCCACCGGGACATAGGAGTTGACAGTAGAGCGTCGGTCATCGACCGGGCGCGTTGTTCCGGCGGGCCGGGATCTCCATTAAGCGACGCGACCAATCCGTGTCTGGGGACGAGCTCATCCCAGAACGTGACCAGGAAACCGCCATCGTCGGACGGCTCGGACCAGTACGGGCGGAAGTTCTCATCGGATTGGCCCGGTCGGCCTCGGACGGCCCAGGCCAGATACTCCAGCAGCAGATCGGCCGTCTGCCACCGCTCCCAGTCGCGCTCGGCGCTGACCCGCCGAACCTCGGCCACGTACCGCTCCCGGTCAAACATAAGATCCGGCACGCTGAGCGACGTGCTCGCAGTCGGGTGGCGGTCGAACACCATCCCCTCCTGGTCGATCGCGGCGTCGGCCCGGCATTCCCGGAAGTCAGCCCAGATCACGTGCCGGCCAGCATCGCTGATGATCGCGGTGATGTTGCCATCGTCGGGATCTATCGACCCCTCGAAGTACAATGAGATCCGCCGCGGTGGGTCGGCAGGCAGCAACGGTGATTGATCTCCCAGCAGGGCGGGAGGCCAGGGCCCGCGGTAGGGGCCATAGCGTCCGGGCCGAGCGAGCAGGTCTTGACCGTCAACCAGGATCTGCACACCAGCGAAGTCCGGATCGGGAACATTGTCGGGGAAGCCCACCCGCAGCTCCAGCCGAGACACAGATGCGGCCGGACCGCCCGATATGTTTGCTGCTTCTGCCATGACGCAACTCAGCCGCGCAGGCCGCGGCGGCGTCTCCGCGCGCTGGCGTGCAGTCCCTGGCAGGGAGCGGCGGCGAAGCCTGAGCGCCATTGCGGATCGCTGGCACTGAGGGCCTCCGCGAGCTGGCGTGCAGTCTCGGTTCGCAGTGAGCCGATAGCGCCTTCCTGATCGGCAGCGCAGCCGTGGCCCAGGACCTGGTACTCCGCTTCCTCGATCACGGTCTTGAGCCCATCGATGTCGCCGGCCGCCTCCGCCCCGAACTCGGCAGTCAGTCCCTGGAGGCCCCTATAGCGGACCCGGTCGAGGACGACGCGCACCGCTGGCCTCGGCGCACTCCCGGCGCGAAGGCCAAGGCGAAACGCGCCGGGGACAGCGGGCTGATCGCCGCGCACGCCACCTCGCCGCATCCTGGCCGACCGAACGCCGGGTCGCCTGGGAACCAGCCGCACCCAGCCACCCATGACCACCTCCTCAACGCCTCGTATCACAATCGTGGTACGATGGTGCGGTGTTCGAGATCCACTGGACCGACGACAGCGAGGCGCACATCGCCAGGCACGGCGTCTCCCCAGAGGAAGTCGAGCAGGCCACGGAACGTCCGTTCTACACCATGCCCGGACGCGGCGGCACCACCCTGCTCCTCGGGCAGGCCCGCTCCGGGCGCTACTTACTGCTTGTCCTTTCCGGGTCGGGCGATGGCCGCTGGCATGTGGTGACCGCCCGGGCCATGACCGAAGCCGAACGCCGGGTGTTCAAGAAGAAAGCGAAATGACGATGACCAGGAACAGGGACAGGGACAGTCTGGCCGCAGCTGAGCACTACCAGACCCAGGACGTCTCCGGCGAACTGGAAGCCGGGACATGGCAGCGCCATGAGGGTAAGCAGCCTGCCGAGGCGATGTCGGGGTTCAACACCCGCCTGCCCACGGCCGTCCTGAACGACGCGCGCGCGATGGCCCGCGCCCGGGGCATGACCACCGGTGCCTGGATTCGCGAGGTCGTCGAAGCCGCCGTCAGCAAGCAGAAGGCCGGAGAGGACCTAGTGCCCATGTCAGTGCTGCTGGCCGCCGCCGAGGAATACCACCAGCGCCGCGCCTCGTGACCCGCCACGACGCTCAAGCCTGGCAAACACCGGGCCGCCACGACCATCAAGCCTGGCTGCCCGGCCGCCGACGGGGGCCGGCGCCTGCCGGGCAAGTCCGCAGCCGGCGCGCTGCCGGGTCGCGACACATCCGCCAGCCATAACAGGCACGGCCGGGCCTTCCGGCACGCAAAGCCTGAGAACCTGGGGCCCGGCACGCTCGCACCACATCACCTGAACCTGTCCGGTCCACGCGGGAACGCCGCCTGGATGACGATCGGCAAGCTGGGAACTCGGGTCGGGGTCAATGCTGGGCCATCCGCTTCTACCATGACAAGGCCCTGCTGCCCGGCCCACGCACGGCGTCCGTCGGGGTACCGGGACTACGGCGAAGAGGGCGTGACCCGCTTGTCGTCGAGCACGCCGACCCGGCAGTGCCGTCGGCCCGGCAGTGCCGTCGGCCCGGCAGCCGCGGGCCGTGCCGCCGTAAGCCGCCCTGCATCGGCTTTGTTGCTAATCGATTCCTCTCCGTTCGCACGCAGCGGTCGGGGTGCTGTGTCCGCGTCGACGAGGCGCTCGACCGCTGCCGCTTCGTGCGAGCCGCCCCGGCGGTCGGGCTCCGCGTCGTCCTCGAGCGGGGTCGCTGAGAGAACCACGCTGGGCTGGTTGGAGGCTCTCCATCGCTTGGAAAAGAGGATGGAGTTATGGCGATCCAGAGGTCATTGAGTCGACGCGGCGCTACAGCCCGGCGGAGACGGGGCAGGCGGTGCGGCCGCCGGCGCTTGGCGCGATGCGTTGACGCTCCAGCGCTGGGCGGCGACTGGAGGACGTCCCAGGGGCTGCTGAGAGGCGGGGTGTACGACAGGCATCACCACCAACCGGTCCCGACCCGCACCAAGTGGGCGTCGAGGTCCACGACCACGTCCTGGCGCAGAGACCCGAATCCGTGCCCAGGCGTTCGCCGCGGACTGAGGCGCCGGTCGTCGCTCCACCACGGCCGGCGATCATCAGGCCGAGGCGCCCACCACCTCCAGGTCAGGCTCGACCTCCGCAGAGGCAAGCTCGAGGGTCTGGCCCTTGGGCTCGGGCAGCGCCACCAAGGTGAGGACGATACCGATGGCCGACACCCCGGCCATCACCCCCATCACCCCGCTGATCCCGACGGCTGTGAGCAGGTGAGGAACGAGCAGGGCGCCAAGGAACGCGCCGAACTTGCCCGCCGCGGCCGAGATCCCGTCCCCGGTGCCCCGCACCGAGGTGGGGAAGATCTCCGAGGGGTAGACGAAGGTCGTCTGATTGGGACCGAACTCGATGAAGAAGTAGCTGATGGCGAACAGTGGCAGGAACACGCCGACGGCGGTCGCCCCATCGGGGAGGAGCCAGATGAGGGCGAAGGCGGCGGTCATCACGGCGAAGCCTTGCCACTGGATGCGCTTACGTCCGATTCGGTCCATCAAGAACACGGCCAGCCAGTAGCCGGGGAAGGCAGCGACGGCGAAGATGGCAAGCGAGATCAGCGTGTGATCGAGCAGCGTGCCCTTCGGCTGAAGCAGCTTCAAGATGAGCGGGCTCGAGACCGAGTTGCCGTAGAAGGCGATGTCCATCAAGAACCAGCTTCCCGCCGTGCCGACCAGGCGCAGGAGGAACGGCTTGGAGGTGAGCCGGGCCCGCACACCGTTGCCGTTGCCGCGCGCCGGGCTGGTGGCAGCGGCCGGGCTCGAGCCGTTGCCCCCAACGGCGGGCTGCTGGCCCGTCACCCAGGCCACCGTGCTGGCCGTGGTCGCTACGTCGCCCCTTACGCTCAAGGTGTAACGGGGCGTTTCTCTGATCTTGCGCCGCAAGTAGATGACCGAAGCTGCCGGTACAGCGCCGAGGCCGAGCATGAGCCGCCAGGCGATACCGTTGGGCACCCCCGCACCGAGGAAGATCGACGCGATCGCTGGGCCAGCCATGAGGCCAAGGCCTTGCATGGCGAACACCGAGCCTACGAGGCGCCCCCGGGAGCGTTTGTTGGCATACTCCGAGGTGATTACCGCCGAAGTGGCGTAGTCGCCGCCCACCCCGTAGCCGACGATGAGTCGGAAGATGAACAGCGAGGCGAAGTTCCAGGCGAACGCCGTCAAGATGGCGCCGACCACGAGGATCGCCACCTCCACGCCGTACATGCGCTTTCGGCCCAGGCGGTCCATGAGCCTGCCGAAGGTGAGCGCACCGGCCACCGATGCCAACAGCGACGCCGAATTGAGCAGTGAGATCTGGTTGGTGCTCAGGTGGAAGATCGGCGTGAGCAGCACCGTGACCGTCCCGATGATGAACAGGTCATACGCGTCGGTGAAGAACCCCATGCCCGCGGTGAACACCGTCAGCCAGTGCTTGCGGCCCACCTCGGCCTCGTCCAATGGTCGGTACAACTCGGTCACCGACGCCGTCTGGTCGCTCAACAGCGAGTCTCCTCCTCGTCACATCAACGAGCTCTCATATCATCAGCCTGTGCTGATACGGAAAGGATCATGACGGGAGCAGGTGACCCAGTCGGGAACGGTTGGTGTCCGGCCAGTGATCTCCGGATGAACCTTCGGTGAACTACCGTTGCCTAGCGCCACAGTCGGGCCGCCACGGCCCGTGGGGGCGCTGCTGACATCGTCGGGAGCCCGTCGGAGCGGTGGCGGACGATCCGCCCGGCGCAGTGCCACCTCATCGGGGACGCCGGCCATAGCCCACGGCCCAGTCAGTCCGAGCGCTCACGACGGCGATGGCCGGCAGCGGGAACCAGCGCGAGCAGCGGGCCGGCTTCGCGACCAGCTCCGCCGGACGTCGCCGTGCTGGCCTCGGCACGGGCAGCGGGCCGAACGTGGAGGCCGTCACCATACTTCTCATTCCAGCCATCAGCCGCTCCGGGTTAACGAGAGCCGCTCGGGCGAAAATGTGATCGCGATGGCAACGGCACTCGACAATGCTCGCAGGGTTGCCGAGCATGTCCGGCCAGGTGCTCCATTCGGGACTCGCTGAGCGGCATGGCATCCAGGCCCGGCGGCTCCTGCCCCGGCGTCGCTGGCGCTGCGAGGATCGGCGATGAGCTGGCCGAGCGCGGACAGGGTCTGCGCGAGCTGTGCGGCGGTGGTCCGCACATGGTCGAGGTTGTCGTGTTCGGCCAGCCGCAGCATGATCGCCTCCGACAGCCCAGTGATGCACCGGCCCAGCACCCGGACGGGCACGGCCGCGGTGCGCAGCGATCCGAGCAAGTCAGCGCCTGGTGCCTCGTCGGCAACGGTCATCACCGCCGTCCGGGTCAGGTCACGCATCGCCTCGTCGGTCAAGTAACGCCGCGCGGTAGCGGGGGTAACTCGCATGGACGCGGAGTCTGACACCGATCCAAGCGGCGAGCCAGCCGTCGCGCCAGTCGGGCAGGGACGTAACCGTTGAAGTCACGGCACCCGCGAGCAGTCCGACAGGCGGGAGGCGAGCATGGATCACGAGGCGGATGTATTTCGGCGCAGCAAATCGCGCAGTTCTTCCGGGTCGAACCGGAACGATACGGTGGTATTCAAAAAGTCGCTCAGGATCTCCGCAAACAAGGCGGGATCCTCCAGTTGAGGGGCATGGCCCGCGCCTTCCATGATCTCCAGGCGGCTGTTGGGGATGACCTCGTGCGCCTGACGGCCATGAACGAGCGGAATTATCTTGTCCCGGCCCCCCCACACGATGAGCGTGGGCATCTGCGCGACCAGGTAAAGGCGGTGCATCGCGCTCACGGACTGCCCGCCAGGGTCGATCACCGCCCGAGCCGTGCGGACGAAAGCCGCGCGATTTCCGGGGTCGGTCAGTGAGCGGTAGCAGCGCCACAGCTCTGCCGCCCTGGCGTTAGAGATGCCCCGGTCACGGAGGAACCTCGCGACCGGGTCCCCCCACCGGCGCATGACGGCCGGAAACAGCGCCGGCATCACATACTCGGCCGCCGGCACTGTTGCGAGGCGGAGTATCCAGTTCACTTCGCGTCCCAGGCCGCCGGAATCGACGAGAACCAGGCGCTCGCAGAGGCTGGGGAACTGGTAGGCGAACTGCATGGCCACGCCGCCGCCGAAGGAGTGCCCCACCACAGTGGCCCGCTCGATGTTCAGCAGGTGCAGCAGGTCGCGCATGCTGCTGGCATGGCTGCCGAGAGAATAGTCGCCGAGCGGATTGGATGAGCTGCCGTGACCGGGCAGATCCGGGGCCAGCACCGTGTACCTGCGCTGTAGCAGCCGCATGGCGGGTATCCAGGTGCCGGAATCATCCCCGATCCCATGAAGCAGCAACAGCACCGGACCCGCGCC
>JAJYUU010000216.1 GCA_021792405.1 Actinomycetes bacterium | reverse complement strand
GCTGTCGCGGACGACGGGCCGCTGAGGCGGCCCGCAGCGCCTCGGCCTCAAGCGGCAGCGGTGCCTCCGCCGGGATGGGCAGGGCGACCCCGGTGGTGTCATTTGGTGCTGGCCTGTTGCGGTAAGGCGCTGGCTCGCTGCCGATTGCCGGGCCGAAGTCATGGTAGGGAGCCGGAGCGGCGGCGACCGGAGCGGGTGTCACGGCCGGCCCGGCCGCTCCGCCCAGCCTGGCTGCACTGCCCAGTCCGGCCGGGATCGTGTACGCGGCCGAGTCCGGCCGCCGCTCGACTGGATAAACGGGCGAGCTGGGCCAGTCCTGGCGGGGCTGGTTAGCCGACCCCGGCTGGGTAGCCGGACCTGGCCGGGTCGCCGGACCTGGCCGGGTAGTCGGACCTGGCCGGGTAGTCGGACTTGGCCGGGTCGCCGGTGCGGACGGCGGCACGGTGCCGGGCGCGTCTGCCGGGCCGCCCGGCCGCGCGTACTCGGTGCGCTCTTCCAGGATGTCGCTAACCTCGGACCTGGGCGCGACCAGCTCGAACACGCCGCGATCCACCTGCCAGTAGCCGAGTTCGGCCGCCTGGTACCCGTCGTGGCCCAGGTAGCCGATATGCAGCCGGTCGCCAAGGTCGTCCAGCACGATGCACCGCTCCCCCCGGAACACGCCCACCGGCTTGGACTCCCAGACCGCCTGCACGTCGGAGAAGCGCAACTGCTTGCGCCAGTGGCCGGTCGCAGGCTCGAAGCCGAGTTCCTCGGGAGGCGGGCAGGCCGCGAAAAGTACGATGTCGTCGTCGCTCGGGCCGATTCCCGCCTCGAACGGCGAGCCGCGGTACGTTGCCATCAGCCGGTAGCGCACAGCTGCGACCCTTCTGCCGGACGGAGCCACACCTGGCCGTCATAGCGAGCAATGAAATCGGACCGGTTCCTGGCGATCCGGTGGATCTCCGCGCCTACCGGAACGGGGATCGGGTCAGTGAAGTACTCGCCAACCGGCTGGCCGCCACTGGCGGCATAGCCGGTGCCGGTGAACGGTGGCTCCAGCACCCAGTCGCCGCCATGCTCGGGGGAGTAGGGCACCTTGTAGTGCTCCGTGCCGACCGCCCGCCATCGCAGCACGTAGAGCTCGTCCGCATCAGGGCTGAAGTCCGACCCCCGGTACCCGAGCCCGAACAGCCGGTAGAGATCTTCAGGACCGGAAACGGGTGCATCCGCCACGCGGTGCACGAAGCCGGAGATGACCGAGCGGCGACCGGTCAGGTACGGCTCAACCATCCGCGGCGGGATTGCCTTGTGCAGGAGCGTGCCCGGTGCCACCGACCCGGACCGCTGACTGACCTGGCTCACGCTGTCCCCCGTGCTCCTGACCTGCTGTGCTCCTGACCTGCTGTGCTTCGATCTACTGTGCCATGCTTTCCAGGCGAGTTCACGGCACTCTGATTATCACGGTATGGGTCCGGAAGTGCCTGGCCCGACTGATTTGTCCTCGGTGCAAGGCTACCTGGCCCGGCCCTGGCTTCAGCGCCGGAGCGGGCTTGCGTGCCGGGAAAGCGCGCTGGGTGCCGGATGATCGCGGGCGGACATTACAGTGAGCCCGATGGCTGAGCTGACTGCCGGTGACGAGCGTTACCGCGATGATCGCGGTGATGCCGACCCTGCCGTCGCCGCGGCGCTGGCAGCCTACGCCGCCGGAACCGGCGGGGAGCACGCAGTCCTGGTCGCGCTGGCCGCAAGCCGGCTGCTGATTCCCGTGGTCGCTGTGCTCGCTGACGAACCGGCCGGAGCGGCCGCGGTGGACGGCGGGCGCAGCCGCGGCCCGGCCGGCCTGCCCGGCGGGCAAGCTTCCGGCGCCGGAGGCCTGCCGCCCCAGGGCGAGAAGGCTAGCGAGGTAGCGATGCCGTCGATCATCGGCCGGGACGGGCGCCCGGCCCTGCCTGCCTTTACCTGCCTCGACGCGCTCCGGCGCTGGCGCCCCGCAGCACGGCCGGTGCCGGTGCCCGCCATCGGCGTCTGGCAGTCGGCGGTGGCAGAGTCCAGCGCGGTAGTGATCGATATTGCCGGGCCTGTCCCGCTGTCCATCGACGGCGCGCGGCTGGCAGCCATGGCCGGGGGCACGGCGCCGGCGATGCACGAGGATCCTGACGTCTGGCAGGAGGTAGCGGCCGCGGCAGCCGCAGTAGCGCCGGGCATCCGGATCCGGCTTGGCCCCGCGCCCGACGGCCTGGACTTCACACTCGAGCTAGCCCCGCCGGCTGGCGCGTCCCGGCCGGTTCCCGACCTGGCGGCAAGCCAGATCGCCGAGGCCGCGATGGCCCGCCTGGCCGGCCGGGTGCGCGCAGGCGTCACGCTCATCGTGCAGCCGCCGCGTTGAGCCGGCTTCCGGGGCGGGGGCGCCGCTCCCGGATCGATCTCGGCGCGGCCGCTGCCGGGGCAGCGGTATTACGATCATGATCTGTGCAGCCAGTTACCGAGGTTGCCGGCGAGCTCTACGCGCTTACCCCGGCGGAATTCACCGCGGCCCGCGACGCGCGTGCCCGCGAGGCCCGGCAGGCGGGCCAGCGGGACGACGCGGCTGCCATCAAGAAGCTGGCCCGGCCAACTACGAGCGCGTGGCTTGTCAATCAGCTGTCGCGTCAGGCTCCCGAGCAGCTCAGGCGGCTCATCGCGGTGGCCGAGGCGCTGGAGGAGGCACAGCGCACCCTGGCCGGCGGCCGGCTCCGGGAGCTATCCGGACAGCGCAGGGGCGTCATCAATGACTTGCTGCCGTGCGCGGCGGACATTGCGAGCCGGGCCGGCCAGCCGGCCAGCACAGTGGTGATGGGCGAAGTCAGGGCCACGCTCGAGGCCGCTCTCGCCGATGCGGCCGCCAGGGCTGCCGTACATGCCGGGCGGCTGACGAAGCCGCTGGCGTACGCCGGGCTCGGCGAGGTCGATCTGGCCGCGGCGCTGGCGCTGCCCGGCGGGGAAAGCCGTGCGGGCCACGCACAGCAGGCGGGCCGTCAGCTCAAACCCGGTCCCGGTCCCGGTACCGGGACCGGTACCCGACCCGGACCGGACCGCCGGGCGGCCGCCCGCCGCTCAGCGTCCGGCACGGCACCTTCCGGTGCCGGGGCAGAGCCGGAGTCGGCAGCAGCAACGGCCGAGCACGCTGCGGCAGCCGTGCAGGCGGCCGCGAACCGCGCGGCCGAGGCAGGCCGCGCGCTGCAGGCTGCCGAGCGCCAGCTGGCCGGCGTTGCCGAACGGCGGCAGTTCCTGCGACGCAGGATCGAGCACCTCAAGCGCGAGCTTGGCGAGGCCAGCGGTGAGGACGCGGAGCTCGCGCGCACGACCAGGGAGTCGGAGCAGCACCGCGCCGCCGCGGCTCGCGAGCTCAGAGTGGCGAATCGCCAGCTTGACCAGGCCCGCCGCGCGGCGACCCGACACGACCAGCCATGACGGCGTCGCCCCGAGACACGGTGCCACCGCCTTGCCCGATCGCAGCCCGCGCACGCACTGCCGTTGCGGTGACCGCGCGGCCGGAACTCGACCTCGGTCGGCCCGTCGATACGTAGTGGCCAGGACCGGCACTCAAGCTACTTGACGAGACTGCCGCAGATCTGTCTGATGACGCTGCGCAGCGCGTGGCGGGATGGCGGCTGCGGCTGAGCGCGCTGCTCGCGGAAAAGTCCGTGCTGGAGTGGGCAGGACTCGACTACCGCGCCCCACATGGCGACACGTCGCCGGTCAGCTTCGCTCAGCGTTTGTGGTGATCTCATTCGCCTCCTCACTGGTCTGCGGTCGGCAGTAGCACGCCTCGCGGCAAGACCGTTTTCCACAGACCCAGGATCGCCGAGCGGTGCGCCCGTGGGCGGCATGGCCGTGCAACGACATGCCGTCCATGTCGACCCGCGGCAGATGAGTGCGGTGCTTCCGCCTCCGCGTGACTGATCTGTATATCCGAACGCAGGTGGACGGGATATACTGCGAGGGACGGAAGGGAGCCGCAATGGCCAAGACCTTGATCGACGTCGACGAGGCACAGCTCGCGGCCGCGCAGAAAGTGCTGCAGACCGAGACGAAGAAGGACACGGTCAACGCTGCCCTGCGCCAGGTCACGGCGCTGGCCGCGCGCCGCCGTGACCTGCAGCGGCTCATCGCCGGCGGCCTGCCGGACCTGTCGGACGAAGAAGTGATGCGCGCCGCATGGCAGCGGTAGCCAGCCATCTGGCCGACACTAGTGCCCTGGCCCGGCTGCACAGGCCGCCGGTAGCGGCAGTCTTAGGCCCGCTTATCGAGGCTGGCCTGGTGGCGACCTGCGGCGTCATCGAGTTCGAACTCGGCTGGGCGACGCGCAGCGGTGCCGAGTTCGACCTGGTCAGGGCTGACCGCCAGGAAGGCTACGAGTGGCTGGCCACTCATGACGAGGACTGGCATCGTGCGCTTGAGGTGCAGGCCCGGTTGTGGCGTAGCGGCCGAGTCAGAGCGGTCGGCTTTCCCGATCTGCTCATCGCGGCGGTCGCCGAACGTGAGCAGGTCACGCTCGTGCACTACGACAGCGACTACGACCTGGTGGCCGAGGTCACCCGGCAGCCAATGCAATGGGTAGTGCACCGCGGCACCGTGCCCTGACCCAGTCGCTAGCTTCGCGGTCGCAGCGCGGCATGACCGGATGTCATGGCTCGTAGTACCGGCTGTCGCGCCCAGGGCTGCGATCGCGGCGGATGGCTCCGGCGGCGCCAGAAGACCTTCGCGATCATGAAGCTGGCGTGCTGGTTATGCTCGAAGAGCCGGCTAGCGGTGGCTGCGCACGGCAGGTGCGGCCGCGTCGCCGGGACAAACATTCGGGGAGGCAGAATGAGTTCACCAGGCCTGGGCCCGGCTGCCCGCGATGGTGCGGACGCGGCCGTCAGCGCGGCGGGAGCGGCGGCGCGGCAGGCGGCTGGCGCGCTCCGGGAGGCGCCGGAAGACCTGCTGGACGCCGTGCTGATCGCGATCGCGGACCGGCTCGGGGAGCGGGCCGCGGACATCATCGCCGCCAATGCCCGCGACGTCCGGGCGGCGAAGGCCGATGGCATGGCTGATGCGCTCGTTGATCGGCTGCGCCTCGACGCAGGCCGGGTCGAGGCCATGGCGGGCCAGTTGCGGGCGCTGGCCAGCATCCCCGCGCAGGCCGCCAGGTCCAGGATCCGCGACCTGCCTGACGGGCTTGAACTGCAGGAGTGGCGCCGCCCGGTCGGGGTCATCGGGGCTAACTTCGAGGCTCGTCCCGGCGTCGCCGTCGATATCGCGTCGCAGCTGATCAAGTCGCGTAACGCGGGTGTGCTGCGGACCGGCTCCAGCGCGATCAGGTCGGCTGCCGCGCTGCTCGATGAAGTGGTCGGGCCAGCCATGACGGCCGCGGGGCTGCCGGCGGCCGCAATCCAGCTCGTGCGCGTTCCCGGCCGGGAGAGTGCCGCTGCCCTGGTCCGCCAGCCGGGACTCATCCCGCTGGTGATCCTGCGCGGCAGCGGTGCCAGCACGCGCGAGCTGGCCAGGGAGGCGGCGCTGCACGGGGTGCGCACCCTCGCCCATGCCGACGGCGGGGCGGTGATCTACGTGGACCGGTCCGCCGACGCCGCGCTGGCGCTTCAGCTCATCGAGCGGAGCCTGGACCGGCTGGGTGTGTGTAACCGGCTGAACCTGCTGCTGGTCCAGCGTGCCGTCTGGGACGAGATCGTTCCGATGGTGCGCGCGCTGGCTGAGCGGATCGGGATCGCGGTGTCGCTGCCGCCGCACCGGCATGCGCTCGGTCATGAGTGGGCGCTTGACGCCGGTGCTGAGGCGACGATCACGGTGGCGCCGGCGGACAGCGCGCTGGACGCGGCCGAGATCGCGAACCGGGAAACCTCGGGGCTCGCTGCCTCGATCGTCGCTTCGGACGCCGGCGTGGCCGGGCGCTTCATCGATGCCTATTCCGGAACGGGTGCGTTCTGGAACTCGACACCCCGCCTGCTGGACGGTTTCAAGCTGCTGTCGCTTCCGGAGACCGGGATCAACATTGACGTCGTGCCAGGACCGCGCGGCCCCGTGACGTTCCGCGATCTGTGCCTGCGTCAGTACGTGGTGGTGCCGGCCGACTCCCCGCTGGCCTGCGGCCCGCTCGCGGCAGAGGGTGACCGCGCGGCAGATGGTGACCTCTCAGCAGAGGGTGACTAGCCGGGGAACATCACGAGCGACTCGCGGTGCACGGCATGGATGCTGCGCACCACCCGGCGGGCCGCCGGATCCGCTGGCACCCGGCCGTCCTGGAACCCCTCGCTGAGCAGGAACGTCGTGGCGACGGCGGGCTGCGCCAGCAGCA